>NZ_CP011144.1:1621550-1945860 GCF_000972865.1 Pseudoxanthomonas suwonensis | reverse complement strand
GCCGCTGTCGACGACCACCCGCACCCCGGGCAGGGTCACCGAGGACTCGGCGACGTTGGTGGCCAGCACCACGCGGCGACGGCCGTCGGGCGACGGCTGCAGCACGCGCGATTGCTGTTCCACCGGCAACTCGCCGTGCAGGGCGAGCACCTCTATCCCTTCTCCCTCCGGGACAGGGTGCCCTCGGGGTAGAAGGTGCCCCGCAGGGGCGGATGAGGGCAGGGTTTCGCGACGCCCGTTCGGCTCGCGGGCAACCCCAACCCTCTCGCCAATCCCTCTCCCGTAGGGAGAGGGGCTCATGCCGGCTTCGAGCGCCGCGCCGACCCGCGCGATCTCGCGCTGGCCCGGCAGGAACACCAGCACATCGCCCGGATGCGCGGCCAGCGCCTGGTCCACCGCGCGCCGCGCCTGCGCCTCCATCGATTCCTCGCGCCGGGCCGGGAAGTGCGCGACCTGCACCGGATAGCTGCGGCCCGCGCTGGACAGGCGCGGCGCGTCGAGGAAGCGCGCCAGCCGCTCGCCGTCGAGGGTGGCCGACATGACCACGATGCGCAGCTCGTCGCGCAACTGCGCCTGCACGTCCAGGGCCAGGGCCAGGCCGAGGTCGGCCGACAGGTGGCGCTCGTGGAATTCGTCGAACAGCAGCGCGCCGATGCCGTCCGGCCCGCTCCCTCCAAGTTCGGGGTCGTCCTGGATCATCCGGGTGAGGATGCCCTCGGTGACGACCTCGATCCGGGTCCGTGCCGAGACCTTGTTCTCGAAGCGGATCCGGTAGCCGACCGTGCCACCGACCTCCTCGCCGAGCTGGCGCGCCATGAACATCGCCGCGCTGCGCGCCGCGACCCGGCGCGGTTCCAGCATCACGATCCTGCGGCCGGCCAGCCATGGCGCATCGAGCAGGGCCAGCGGCACCTGGGTGGTCTTGCCGGCGCCGGGCGGCGCTTCCAGCACCAGCCGCGGATGCGCGGCGAGGCTGTCGCGGATCGCCGGCAGCAGCGGGCCGATGGGGAAGGCGGTGGAATCCATCCGCGCAAGGATACGGGCCACCCGCCCTTGCAGGAGCCGGGTTCAGCCGGCGACACGCCACGTCACACATGCGACTGCCTCGTGGTTCCGATACCCGTGCCGCCCGCAAGGCGGGCGCCTGCAGAAAAACCGCGGCGCCGTTGCCTTCTGTAGGAGCCGGCTTCAGCCGGCGACACGCCACGTCGGCACAGGCGACGCCCCCGTTCTCCCGACTCCCGTGTCGCCGGCTGAACCCGGCTCCTACACAATAGGCGGCCCCCACCGGCTTCCTTTCGCATGCACCTGGTCGACATCGGCGCCAACCTCACCCACGACAGCTTCGACCGCGACCGCGACGCGGTGCTGGCCCGCGCCCGCGCCGCCGGGGTGGTGCAGATGGTGGTCACCGGCGCCAGCCGCGAGCATTCGCCGCTGGCGCTGCAGCTGGCACAGCGGCACCCGGGCTTCCTGTACGCCACCGCCGGCGTGCACCCGCACCACGCCAGCGAATACACCGACGAGTGCGACGCGGAGATGCGCGCCCTGCACGCGCATCCGGAAGTGGTCGCGGTGGGCGAGTGCGGGCTGGACTACTTCCGCGACTTCTCGCCGCGCCCAGCCCAGCGCAAGGCCTTCGAGCGCCAGCTGCAGATCGGCGTGGACCTGGCCGTCGACGGCGTCGGCAAGCCGCTGTTCCTGCACCAGCGCGACGCCCACGACGATTTCATGGCGATGATGCGCAACTTCGACGGCCGCCTCGGCCCGGCGGTGGTGCACTGCTTCACCGGTACCCGCGAGGAGCTGTTCGACTACCTCGACCAGGACTGGTACATCGGTATCACCGGCTGGCTGTGCGACGAACGCCGCGGCGCGCACCTGCGCGAGCTGGTCAAGCACATCCCGGCCCAGCGGCTGCTGGTGGAGACCGACGCGCCCTACCTGCTGCCTCGCACGTTGAAGCCGACGCCCAAGGACCGGCGCAACGAGCCGATGTTCCTCCCGCACATCGTCGCGGAACTGGCGCGCGACCGCGGGGAGGACATCGCGACGACCGCGGCGGCAACGACCAAGGCCGCGACCGGATTCTTCGGCCTGCCCGGCTGATCCCGTGCGGCCCGGCGGCAGCGCCGGCCGGGCCGGAACCGGGGTCGTTCACCTCGAAGGCGCCCGGTTGGCCGCGATCTGGTGCGGTTCCTGCGCCGTCACGGTCGGCTTCTTCGGACCCACCAGCAGCACCGCGCTGACGCCCTCGCGCAGACAGGCGCGTTGGACTTCGACCATCGCCCGCTGGCGGGTGGCATAGACCTGGCCGAAGTTGTGCTGCTCCGCCAGTTCGCCGATCGTCTTCTGGCTGGGCAGGACGGGGCGGTCGCAGTCGATGACGATGCCCTCCGGCGGCGCAGCCGGGGCGGTGTCCGGACTGGCGGCCCGGGCCGGGGCGAAGGCCATCGCAACGGCGGCCAGCAACGCGGCTTCGATCATTCGGGCATGGGTGTTCATGGCGGTCTCCTGGGGTGGGAACCGGGTCGTTCCCGGCGCCGCCAGCTTCCCGCCGGCATCCGCGCCGGTCTTGAGGGGCCGCGCAGGCAATCGGCAGGGACTGCACAGGCCATTGGGGGAATGCTTGGGAAATGCTTGGGCCGCGCCCGGCGGCTTTGCGCGTTTGCATGCGTGCCGCCATCGCCCGCTCCCCGCCCGCCATGCCGCAAACCGGACCGCCCAGCCTCGAGTTCGAAGACACGGTGATCGATTTCGCCGGGCACCGGCTGTTGCGCGGCGGCAGCGAGCAGGCGCTGGAACCCAAGGCCTTCGCGGTGCTGGCGCTGCTGGCCGGCACCCCGGGCCGGGTATTCACCCGCGACGAGATCCTGGATGCGGTCTGGGGCCACCGCCACGTCACCCCCGGGGTGCTGAACCGGATCATGACCCTGCTGCGCCAGGCCCTGGGGGAGGACGCCCACCATCCGCGCCTGCTGCATACGCTGCATGGCGTCGGGTACCGCTTCGACCTGCCGGCCGCAGCCGCGCCACCGCCCCCCGGCCCGACCACCACGCACCCCGCCGAACCCGTGCCGGATGCGGTCGGACCGCCCCGCCGCCGCGCCAGCGACCGGGCGATGCCACGAACGGCCGCGCAGGCAGCGTTCTGGCTGTTGCTGCTGGTGGCGCTCGCCCTCGCCGGCTGGCGCTGGTGGCCGCGCGAGGCACCGACCGCGGCGACTGCGCCCACCGCCGCCGGATCAGCAGAACCGGCAGCCGTCCCGACGCTGGTGGTGATGCCGCTGAAGGCGATCGGCGACGACGAGAGCGGTCGCGTGATCGCCGACGGCCTCAGCGAGGAACTGATCGGCAGCCTGGCGCAGATCCAGGGCCTGCGCGTGATCGCGCGCACGTCGACGGCACTGGCCGCTGCCGAGTCCAGCGATCCGGCGCGGCTGATCGCGCGGCTCGGCATCAGCCACCTGCTCGAAGGCAGCCTGCAACGCAGCGGGCAGCGCCTGCGCGTGCGCCTGCGCCTGGTCGATGCGCACAGCGGCGACGCGCTGTGGGCCAGGGACTTCGACCGCGACGCATCGGAAGTATTGCTGCTGCAGCAGGAGATCGCCGAGGCGGTGGCCGCTTCCCTGGCGCTGAGCCTTAACCTGGCCGCGACCAAGGGGAAGACCGGCGATGTCGACTGGCTGCAACGCTACCTGGCGGCACGGACGCTCCTCGAGCGTCGCGACCTGCCGCCCGAGCAATCGATCGAGGTGGCGGAAAGCGAATTCCGCGCGCTGCTGCGCGAACGGCCCGACGACGCGCGTGCGCGCGCCAGCCTAGCCCTGGCGCTGTACCTGCGCAGCGTGCGTCGCCCGTCCCTGGCCTCGCTGCCCACGCTCCGCGAAGAGGCGCTGCACGAGGCCGCCATCGCCCTGCAGCTGGACCCGTCCCTGCCCGAACCCTACATGGTGCAGGGCGAGGCGGCGTGCAACGCAAACGAATGGGAGCGTTGCCTGGCACTGCAGGAAAAGGCCGACTCGGTCGGATCGCACCAGGAATTCGCCGACGGATACGCCTTCACCCTGGCCGAACTGGGGTACCTGGACCGCGCCGAGGCGAAACTGCGCGAGATCATCGCCCGTGATCCGATCAACGCCCGGCCGCACTTCATCCTCGCCCGCCTGCTCGACACCCGCGGCGAGCACGAGCTGGCGCACAGGGAGTTCGAGGATCACCGTTCGCCCAACGATGTCTACGGGCGCTGGTTCAACGCGGTCTGGCGCGGCGACCATGCCGAGGCCCTGCGCATCGCCGAGGACGAGATCGGCGCGACCGGCTCTCCCGGCGCCTACGACCTCCTGCTCAAGCCCGGCTACGTCGCCGGTTCGCGCGCCCTGATCGATCCCGCGCTCTGGCCGCAGGCGCTGGCCGCCACCGCAGAGTTCGAACGGCAGACCGGCCTGCTGGACTTCATCCGCCTGCTCGCACCCGACGCGCCGGAGCATGGCGCCGAGCTCGTCCGCCGGCTCGGTGAGATGCGTGCGCTGGGCTACTCCAGCTGGAGCCTGCTGCTGTGGACCGAGGACCTGGCCTGGCTGCGCCGTGATCCGGCCTTCCAGGCGTACCTGCGCGACAACGGCATTCTCGACTACTGGCGAAAGCACGGCTTCCCGGAACAATGCCGTCCGCACGGGGACGGCGCGATCTGCGAGTAGCGCTCAGCGCTGCTGCTGCGCCTCGTACACCTGCAGGTGCGACCATGCCGCCTCCAGCAACGGCACGGGCAGGCCGGCGCGATGCGCCCGGTGGACCATGTCGCCGACGATCTGCAACGCCTCCACCGGCCGTCCGGCCTCCAGGTCGCGCAGCATCGAGGCGGTGACCGGCGAGCTGGCACGGACCAGCTGGTCGCGCGCGCTTCGCGCTTCGTCTTCGGGCACCGGCTGGCCTTCGGCGGCGGCCACCGCCAGGCATTCCTCGTGCAGCGTGGCCATGAACGCCGCGCCGCCCTCGGTGGCGACGATGGCGCCAACGCTGCCGCGCATCAGGCAGGTGCCCGCGGCCAGCGCGGCGAGGAAACTGAACTTGATCCATTGCGCACGGGCGATGTCGGGCGCGACCAGGTGGTCCACACCCGCATGGGCGCAGGCCGCGGCCAGCGACGCCAGCGCGCCGGTGTCGGCATTGCCCTCGCGCAGGCCGAAGGTGATCGAGGCCGGCCGGCCCATGTGCAGGACCTCGCCATCGGCGCCGAGCGTGGCGCTGATGAAGCACAGCCCGCCGAGCACGCGTGCGCTGCCAAAGCGCACATCCAGTGCCTCGTAGTGGAGCAGGCCGTTGAGGATCGGCAGGATGGCCGTGTCCGGACCGGTCGCGCCGAGGACGTCCATCGCGCTGCCCAGGTCGTAGGCCTTGCAACTGAGCAGGACCAGGTCGAACGGCGGCAGTGCGGCCAGCTCCGCGGCGGTGACCGCGG
Source organism: Pseudoxanthomonas suwonensis (assembly GCF_000972865.1). Classification (NCBI taxonomy): domain Bacteria; kingdom Pseudomonadati; phylum Pseudomonadota; class Gammaproteobacteria; order Lysobacterales; family Lysobacteraceae; genus Pseudoxanthomonas; species Pseudoxanthomonas suwonensis. The sequence continues at coordinate 1,940,399 of NZ_CP011144.1, read as the reverse complement.
CCACCGCCAGGTCGGCATCGCCCAGCGGGCTGCGGATGCGCAGGCCGCGCTCGCGCAGCAGCGCCGCGCGCGCGGGGCGGACCAGAAAGGTGACGTCCGCGCCCGACTGCGCCAGCCGGCCGCCGAAATAGCCGCCGGTGCCGCCGGCGCCGAGCACGAGCAGGCGCATGGCCGGCCTCAGCTGCGCAGGCCCACGCCGCGGCGCAGCAGCCACAGCGACAGCGTCGACAGCGCGGCGACGAAGCCGAGCATCAGCGCGTAGGCCACCCACAGCGGCACGTCGGAGGTGCCGAGCAGGCCATAGCGGAACGCGTTGACCATGTAGAAGATCGGATTGGCGTGGGTCAGCGCCTGCGCCCAGCCCGGCAGCAGCGTGACCGAATAGAACACCCCGCCCAGGTAGGTCAGCGGGGTCAGGATGAAGGTCGGCACGATCGCCACGTCGTCGAACTTCTTGGCGTAGACCGCGTTGACGAAACCGGCCAGCGAGAAGATGGTCGCGCCCAGCAGCACCGTGCTCAGCGTCACCAGCGGGTGCGGTATCCGCACCGGGGTGAAGAACATGGCGATCCCCAGCACGATCACCCCGACCAGCAGACCGCGCAGCACCGCGCCGGACACGTAGCCCCACAGGATCACCCAGTTCGGCATCGGGCTGACCAGCAGCTCCTCGACGTGGCGGCCGAACTTGGCGCCGAAGAACGAGGAGGAGATGTTGCCGTAGCTGTTCTGGATCACGCTCATCATCACCAGGCCGGGGACGATGAACTGCATGTAGCTGAAGCCGCCCATGTCACCGATCTTCGAGCCGATCAGGCCGCCGAAGATCAGGAAGTACAGGGTCATGGTGATCGCTGGCGGCACCAGGGTCTGGCCCCAGATGCGCAGGATCCGGCGTACCTCGCGGCGCACGATGGTGCCGAGGGCGACGAGGTTGCGCTGGGTGATGGTGGGTTCGGCGGGGGTGGTCGTGGCCTGGTTCATTCGTGTCTCGCAAGCTTTGTTGCGGTTGCTATTGCGGTTGCTGTGCCGTGCTGCCGTTGCTCTTGCCGTCATTCCTGCCTTCGCGGGAACGACGGTGGTCAGGCCGCCTTCTGTGCCTTGTCACCCGTCAATCGCACGAACAACTCCTCCAGCCGGTTGCTCTTGGTCCGCATCGAGCGCACCCGGATACCGGCCGCATCCAGCGCGGCGAACACCCGGTTGAGGTCCATCGCCCGCGGCATGTCCAGGTCCAGGGTGTGGTCGTCGACGGCGGCCAGGGTGGTGCCCTCGATCACCGGCAACTGCGCCGGCAGGCGGCCGTCGATGTCGAACAGGAAGCCCTCCACGTCCAGCTTGGCTAGCAGCGCGCGCATCGGCCCCTGCTCCACGATCGCGCCGTGGTCGATGATCGCCAGGTTGCGGCACAGGCTCTCGGCTTCCTCGAGGTAGTGCGTGGTCAGGATGATGGTGGTGCCGGCGGCGTTGATCTCGCGCAGCACCCGCCACATGTCGCGGCGGATCTCGATGTCCACGCCGGCGGTGGGCTCGTCCAGGATCAGCAGGCGCGGCCGGGTCATCATCGCCCGGGCGATCATCAGCCGCCGCTTCATGCCGCCGGACAGGGTGCGGCTCATCACCCGCGCCTTCTCCCACAGGTAGGCGCGGCGCAACTCGGCCTCGGCCATGGCTTCGGCTTCCTCGCGCGGGATCCCGTAGAAGCCGGCGTAGTTGACCAGGATGTCGAACGGCTGCTCGAACAGGTTGAAGTTGATTTCCTGCGGCACAAGCCCGATCAGGCGCATCGCATCGCTGCGGTGGGCGACCATGTCGATGCCGAACACCTGTACCGAGCCCTCGGTGAGGTTCACCAGCGAGCTGGCGATGCCGATCAGGGTCGACTTGCCGGCGCCGTTGGGGCCGAGCAGGGCGAAGAAATCGCCGGGGGCGACGTCGAGCGAGACGCCTTTCAGCGCCTGCACGCCGTTTTCGTAGGTCTTGCGCAGGTCGCGCACGCGCAGCGCGGGGACCGCTGCCTCGCCGGGGGGAGTCATGGAGGCCTTCGCGCCGTGGGCCGGCGACTGTTCTTGGGCTGCGGCTATTATAGGTCGCCGCCGGGCCCGGCCCCGGCTACAGACCGTTGCGAAAACGACCATCGTGCCCGTCCAGTTCCCGCTCCGCCTCGTCGACCGCCGCATGCTGGCGCCCACCATCGGCCACTACGTGCTCGCCCGCGACGACGGCCAGCCGCTGGACTTCATCCCCGGCCAGTTCATCCAGATCCACTTCGACTACGCCGACGGCACCCCGGCGCGGCGCAGCTATTCGCTGGCGACCATCCACGACCACGCGATGGGACCGGGCGAAGCGGTGGAGATCGCGGTCAGCCACGTGCCCGGCGGGGCGGCGACCGCGCTGTTCGAAGGCCTGGCGCTCGGCGACCGGATCAACGCCAGCGGCCCCTACGGCCGCTTCTGCCTGATGCCCGGCGACCACAACCGGCGCTACCTGCTGATCGGCACCGGCACCGGCGTGACCCCGTACCGCTCGATGCTGCCGGTGCTGGCGCAGCAGATGGCCGAACGCGGGACCGAGGTGGTGGTGCTGTCCGGCGCGCGCACCCCGGGCGAACTGCTCTACGCGGAGGACTTCCGCGCCTTCGCCGACGCGCACCCGCGCTTCCGCTACGTGCCGTGCCTGTCGCGCGAACTGCCCGCGGCCGGTTCGCCGCAGGCGCACCCCGACGTGCGCCACGGCTATGTGCAGCAGCAGCTGGCCGAGTTCGCCCCGGATCCGGCCACCGACATCGCCTACCTGTGCGGCAACCCGGACATGGTCGACGCCTGCTTCGAGGCGCTGAAGGGGTATGGATTGCCGGTGCCTCAGATCCGCCGCGAGAAGTACGTCAGCAACAAGTAGCCGGCGGCGCGGCGGAAACACTGCGACCGTTCCTGCTTGTAAAGGACGCTTGACAGAACCGCGCATGGACCGCTATCGTCCTGTCAAGCTTCCTTGACACGATGCGTCCCATGTCACCGATGACCCGCTGCCGTCCCGCAGGCACGCCGTTCCTTGCCTGCGGCCTCGCTTTCATCACCGTGGTGGGTGCCGGCCAGCCGGTGTTCCTGGGCGTGGGTCTGGCCCTGGCCGGGCTGGCGATCGCCTTCCGGCACCGGTCGCAGGGGGCGTGCTGAAGCCATGGATCGCATCCGGCCCGGCCACATCCTCACTGCCGCCGTCACGCTCGGCGTGATCGGCTACGCGCTGCCCTACCTGTTTCCGGACCGGATCCCCGGCGCGGTGAGCGTCATCCTGTACGGCACCGCGCTCATGCTGGCCTTCGCCGCGCTGCTGCGCGGACGCCTGCCCGATTCCTGCGACGTCGCCTCGCCGGCGCTGCGCCGCCGCTACACCCGGGAACTGATGCTGGCGATGGGCGCCTACGTGCTGGTCCTGTTCGCGTCGGTCTGGCTGCTCAAGCAGGTGGAGGAGCCTGCGCTGCGCGCGCTGGTCGCGCTGCTGCCGCTGCCGCCGATCGCGCTGGCGCTGCGCGCGATCGTCCGCTACATCCGCGATACCGACGAGATGCAGCAGCGCATCGAACTGGAGGCGGTCTGCATCGCCACCGCGTTCGTCTCGCTGCTGTACATGGCCGGCGGCTTCCTGCAGGCGGCGAAGGTGATCGACGTGCCCGCCGCGTCGGCGATGATCTGGGTGTTCCCGCTGGTCTGCTTCAGCTACGGCCTGGCCAAGATCGTGGTCATGAGGCGCTACCGTTGAACAACCGGCTGCGCGAGCTGCGCGAGGCGCAGGGCTGGTCGCAGGGCGAACTGGCCGAGCGGCTGGAGGTCTCGCGGCAGACCGTCAACGCGCTGGAGACCGGCAAGTACGATCCGAGCCTGCCGCTGGCGTTCCGCATCGCCCGCCTGTTCGGCCTGCATATCGAGGACGTGTTCGTTCCCGATGGGTGACCCGGTGCACCGGCCGCCCTTCTTCCCGCTCCACCGCTGCACGAACCCCGAGGGACCGCTTCGATGATGTCGCGCAAGACCTCCATCCCGCTGGCCGTCGCCATCGCCTCCGCGGCGCTCCTGGCCGGCTGCGACAACGCCGCCGACCCGGCGGCGCCCGTGTCCTCGACGCGCCACTACGGCTCGATCGCGTTCGAGCCCTGCACCCTGGCCAGCGGCGCGGCGGCGGCCAACGTGCAGGCGCAGTGCGCCACGTTCGAGGTGCCGGAAGACCACGACGCTCCCGATGGCCGGCGCATCCGCCTCAACCTGGCCTGGCTGCCGGCCACCGACGAGGCCAACGCCAGCCCCGACCCGGTGTTCTTCCTGGCCGGCGGCCCGGGCCAGTCGGCGGTGTCGGTGTGGCCGTCGCTGAACCCGGCCTTCGGCGAAGTGCGCAAGCAGCGCCACATCGTGCTGGTCGACCAGCGCGGCACCGGCGGTTCCAACGCGCTGGAATGCCTGCCGCCCGACCACGACGGCGAAGCCACGCCGGTGGTCGATGCCGATGCCATCGCCGCGTTCGCCGCCGAGTGCGCCGCCGCCGCCGCCGACCGCGCCGACCCGCGCTTCTACACCACCACCGACGCGATCCGCGACCTGGACGCGGTGCGCGAGGCGATCGGCGCTTCCCGGGTCAACCTGGTCGGCGGTTCCTATGGCACCCGCGTGGCCCAGCAGTACGCCGGCCGTTTCCCGCAGCGCGTGCGCAGCATCGTCCTGGACGGCGTGGCGCCGAACGACCTGGTCGTCGGCGGCGAGTTCGCCCACACCTTCGAGGATGCGCTGGCGCTGCAGTCGGCGCAGTGCCGGCAGCTGCCGGCCTGCGCGCAGCGCTTCCCGCAGGACGCGCGCGCCCAGCTCGATGCACTGGTGGCGAAGCTGAAGGAAGCGCCGGCCGAGGTGGAATTCCGCGATCCGGCCAGCGGCGAGAGCCGGCGCGGGCAGGTCGACGCGGACACCGTCACCGGACTGGCCTTCATGTTCTCGTACATGCCGCAGACCGCCGCGCTGCTGCCGCTGGTGCTGGACGAAGCCGCCCACGGCCGCTTCGCGCCGCTGAAGTCGCTCTCGGAACTGATGGGCCGCAGCATGGGCGGTTCGATGGCGCGCGGCATGCAGTGGTCGGTGATCTGCGCCGAGGACGCCGACCGCTTCCGCGAGGACGACAGCGGCCGCGACACCGTGCTCGGCCAGGACGTGGCGCGCATGTTCTTCGCCGCCTGCGCCAGTTGGCCGCACGGCACCCGGCCCGACGGCTTCACCGATCCGTTCCGCTCGGAGATCCCGGTGCTGCTGCTGTCCGGCGAACTCGATCCGGTGACGCCGCCGCGCTACGCCGAGCGCGTGCTCGAAGGCCTGCCCAACGGCCGCCACCTGGTCCTGCACGGCCAGGGCCACGGCACCCTGGGGCTGGGCTGCATGCCCAAGCTCACCGGCCAGTTCATCGAGTCGGCCGACGCCAAGGCGCTCGATGCCGCCTGCCTGGACACGCTCACCTACGTGCCGCCTTTCACCAGTTTCAACGGATGGGAACCCTGATGCGCCGACACATTCCAGCGGGAGCCGCGCCATGATCCGCGCCCACGACCTGCACAAGAGCTTCAAGACCAAGACCGGCACGGTGGCCGCCGTGGACGGCGTGAGCTTCGAAGCCCACGACGGCCAGATCACCGGCCTGCTCGGCCCCAACGGCGCCGGCAAGACCACCACCCTGCGCATGCTCTACACCCTGATGAAGCCCGACCAGGGCCGGATCGAGGTGGACGGCGTGGATCCGGCGAAGGATCCGGTCGCGGTGCGCCGCGCACTGGGCGTGCTGCCCGACGCGCGCGGCGTCTACAAGCGCCTGACCGCGCGCGAGAACATCGCCTATTTCGCGCGCCTGCACGGCCTGTCGGCACGGCTCACCGCCGAGCGCATCGACAAGCTGTCGAAGGCGCTGGACATGGGCGAGATCCTGGACCGGCAGACCGAGGGTTTCTCGCAAGGCCAGCGGACCAAGACCGCGATCGCCCGCGCCCTGGTCCACGACCCGCGCAACGTGATCCTCGACGAGCCGACCAACGGCCTGGACGTGATGACCACCCGGGCGATGCGCGAATTCCTGCGCGGCCTGCGCGCCGAGGGACGCTGCGTGATCTTCTCCAGCCACATCATGCAGGAGGTCGCCGCACTCTGTGACCGCATCGTGATCGTGGCCAAGGGCCAGGTGGTCGCCGCCGGCACCGCCGACCAGCTGCGCGAGCAGACCGGCGAGGACAATCTCGAGGATGCCTTCGTCAAGGCGATCGGTTCGGAGGAGGGCCTGCTGGCATGAACGCACTGGCGACGATATGGACCGTGCTGGTCAAGGAACTGCGCGACATCGCCCGCGACCGCCGCACCCTGGCGCTCACGCTGCTGTTGGGCCCGCTGCTGTTCCCGGCGCTGATCCTGGGCATGGGCTCGCTGGTCGAGAAGCGGGCCAAGACCCAGATCGACAAGACCCTGGAGGTGCCGGTGATCGGCATGGAACACGCGCCGAACCTGGTCGCGTTCCTGGCCACCCACGGGATCAAGGCGGTGCCGCCGCCGCAGGACCTGGAAGGCGACATCCGCGAGCAGAAGGTCGACGTGGCGCTGCGCATCTCCGACCGCTTCGCCGAGGACTGGCGCGCCGGCCGGCCGGCGCTGGTGGAGATCATGCTCGACAGCACCCGCCGCGACGCGGAGATCCCCGGCCGCCGCCTGCGCGGCGCGTTGGCCGCCTACAGCGGCCAGGTCGGCGCCTTGCGCCTGCTGGCGCGCGGCATCGACCCGGCGGTGGCACAGCCGGTGAGCAGCGGCACGCTGGACCTGGCCACGCCGGAGGCCAAGCGCGGCATGCTGATGTCGGTGATGCTGCCGTACTTCCTGATCATCACCGCGTTCCTCGGCGGCGCCGCGCTGGTGCTGGACGCCACTGCCGGCGAACGCGAGCGGCAGACGCTGGAACCGCTGCTGGCCACGCCAGCGGCGCGCGGGGCGATCGTCAGCGGCAAGATACTGGCCGCCTGCCTGCTGGGCGTGGCATCGCTGCTGCTGACCCTGCTGGCATTCAAGCTCAGCGCGCAGGCCTCGGCCGGCATCGCCCGCCAGCTGGACGTGTCGATGCTGGCGATCGGCCGCTTCCTGCTGGTGCTGCTGCCGATGCTGCTGATCGGCACTTCGCTGCTCACCTTCCTGGCCGCCGCCGCCAAGAGCCTGAAGGAGGCGCAGAGCCACATGACCTGGCTGATGCTGTTGCCGATGGTCCCGACCATCATGCTGATGGCCAACCCGGTGAAGACCCAGCTGTGGCAGTTCGCGGTGCCGTTCCTGGCGCAGAACCAGCTGCTGCTGAAGGTGATCCGCGCCGAGCCGATCAGCGCGCAGGTATGGGCCCTGTACCTGGCCTGCAGCCTGGGCCTGGCGCTGCTGCTGTGGCTGGCGGCGGTGATGCGCTACCGGCAGGAGAAGCTGGCGATCTCGACCTGAGCCGGCGACCCTCCGCCACCGTGGGAAGAGAAAGATTCTTCGCCGATTCGAGGGGATGGGGGGCGCCGCAACCGCAGCGACACGGGAAGCGGCAACGGCAAGAGCGTTTGGGTGGTCGGCTTCGGGCTGAGCCGCGGCAGGCCGGGTGCGTTGCGGTCGTCTCGGCGGCACGTCCGTGTGCCGACTCGCCGACGCGGCCATCCCTGGCCGCTGCCGCAACGCACCCGGCCTGCCACGTCTTCGGGGCACTTCGGGGTCGTAACTTCGTTCGCCGCCCGACGACCCGCTCTTGTGTAGGAGCCGGGCTTGCCCGCGACCCGACACCGTCGGCACAGGCGACGCGCTCATGATCCCGACGCCCGTGTCGCCGACTGAAGTCAGCTCCTACAGAAGAGCGGCGGTGGCGCGGCTGTTGTAGGAGCCGGGTTCAGCCGGCGACCCGACGCCGTCGGCCCAGGCGACGCCCTCGTGGTTCCGACGCCCGTGTCGCCCATGAATGGGCTCCTGCAGGAGAATGCCCGGCGCCATCTCGGGCGCGGCGCTTTTCCGCCGGCCGGGTTGTCCTCCGCGGAGTTGGGTGAACCAAGAAAAAGGCCCGGCGATGCCGGGCCTCTTCGTGTCGGGCCTGCGGCGCCGGTCAGCCGCCCGGGCTGAAGGCCACCGTGCGGCGGGTGGTGACCGGCGCGTCGACCGGCTCGAAGCGCCAGCGGCGCACCGCGTTGAGCGCCTCGCGGTCGAAGGTGCGTGCCGGATTGGCGCGCAGCACGCGGGCGTCGGTGACCGAGCCGTCGGTGCCGACGGTGAACTCGACCAGCACCTCGCCCGCGGTGCCGGCACGCAGCGCGTCGGGCGGATAGCGCGGCGAGGGCATGCTGATCGGGCGCAGGCTGCGCTGGGCCGGCGCGGGCTGGGCGACGGCGGCGGCCTGCTGCTGCGCCGCGGCCTGGCGTGCGGCCGCTTCGCGCTGTTCCTCGGCCTCGCGCGCGGCGGCGGCCTGGCGCGCGGTTTCCTGCTCGGCAAGGCGGCGTGCCGCCTCGGCCTCGGCCGCCTGCTGCGTGGCGAGCTGCTGCTGCTGGGCCTGGGCGCGGGCCTCGGCGTCGGCGCGCGCGCGCGCAGCGTCGGCTTCGCTGCGCTGGGCCACGGCCTGCTGCGAGGAAGTGATGCTCTGGCGGATGCGCGGCAGTGCCGGCGCGGTCTGGTCAGCCTTCTCGATCAGCGCCAGCAGGCGCTGCGCTTCCTCGAACTGCTCGCGCGCCACCGCCTGCTCGGCGGCGATGAGCGTATACGGCATCAGGTCGGTCAGTGCGCTGGAGACGCCGGCGTCGTCGGGCAGCTTGTCGCGCAGCGCGAGGTAGTACTCCATCGCGTTGTCGCCGGCCGGCGCGTACATCCGGTTCTCGCGCAGCGCCTGGCTGGCGGCGTCGCGCAGCTGGTCGGCGCCCATCGCCTGGACCGTGGCCGCGACCGCGGGGGCGGGCGGCGTCGCCGCCGGCTCGGCGGCAGGTGCGTCCGCTGCGGCAGGCGCGGTCGCCGCCGGGGCGGCCTCTTCCTGCTTGGAGCAGGCAGCCAGCGCGACGGCCAGCATCAGGCACGCGCACAGCCGCGATTTCGGCGAAATCGTCATGGACAACATTGGTAATCCCCCGTGGAAAAGCACAATACGGCCGGATGGCGCCCCCTAGATCGCGCAATCCGTCCGGGATTGTCAACCGCGACGGGGCCGGCCACAAGCGCCGCCGGTCCGCCGGCCAGGCCCCGGCGGCCGTGAAAACGTGACGACGGTCAAGCGCCGGCACGCTACTTGCCGATGCAGAAGCTCGAGAAGATGTGGCCGAGCAGTTCGTCGGCGCTGGTCTGGCCGGTGATCCGGCCCAGCGCCTGGTGCGCCAGGCGCAGCTCCTCGGCCGCCAGTTCCATGCGTTCGGCGGACAGCTCGGCGGCGGCGGCCATGGCGTGGTCCAGGGTCGCGCGCAGGCCTTCGACCTGGCGGGTGCGCGCGCTGAACTCGCCTTCGGCCGCTTCCGGCGCGCCACCACTGGCCAGGTTCCGCAGCACCGCGTGCAACGCGTCCAGGCCGGCGCCGGTCAGGGCCGAGACCCGGACCTCGTCGGCCGCCGCCGGGCGGGCGGCGGCGTCCGCCAGGTCGGCCTTGTTCAGGATCCACAGCCGCGCCGGCACGCCGGCCGAGGCCTGCTCCAGCGCGGCGCGGCCGGCCTGCGGGTCGCGCGCGTCCAGCACCAGCAGGGCCACGTCGGCGCGCTGCAGCTCCGCGTGCGCCCGGCGCATGCCTTCGCGTTCGATCGCGTCGCCGCCCTCGCGCAGGCCGGCGGTGTCGGACAGTTCCAGCTCCAGGCCGTCGATGCGCACGGTCTCGCGCAGCACGTCGCGGGTGGTGCCGGCGATGTCGGCGACGATCGCGCGCGCGTCGCCGGCCAGCGCGTTGAGCAGCGAGCTCTTGCCCGCATTCGGCGGGCCCAGCAGCACCGCGTGCAGGCCGTCGCGCAGCCGTCGGCCGCGTTCGGCTTCGGCCAGCAGGATGCGCAGGTCATCGCCCAGGCGTGCCAGGTCGGCGCGCACCTGGCCGATGCCGAGCGTCTCGATCGGCTCGTCGACGAAGTCGATCGCCGCCTCCACGTGGATCCGCAACCGCAGCAGGGTGGCGGCGACGCTCTCGATCCGCCGCGAGAACACGCCTTCCAGCGAACGCCGCGCCGCGCGCGCCGCGCGCAGGTCGGCGGCGGCGATCAGGTCGGCGATGGCCTCGGCCTGGACCAGGTCGAGCTTGCCGTTGAGGAAGGCGCGTTCGCTGAACTCGCCCGGGCGCGCGGGGCGCGCGCCGAGCTCGCAGCAGCGCTCGACCAGCCGGCGCAGCAGCACCGGGCTGCCGTGCGCCTGCAGTTCGGCCACGTCCTCGCCGGTGAAGCTGTGCGGTCCGGGGAAGGCGAGGACGATGCCGTCGTCGATCGGCTCGCCGGCGGCATCGGCGAACACCGCGCGCAACGCGCGTCGCGGCAGCGCCTCGCGGCCGGCCAGGACGCGGGCGATCTCCAGCGCGCGCGGCCCGGACAGGCGCACGATGCCGACCCCGCCCGCACCGGGCGCGGTGGCGATGGCGGCGATGGTGTCGTTGCCGGCGGGCGGGCGGTTCATCGCGGGAAAGTCTGGCACAGCAAAAACCCGCCGGTCAGGCGGGTTTCTGCGGGGACGCGGCGGACGGCGGCGGTCACTTGGCCGGGCTGGCCTTCGCTGCCGGCTCGCCGTGCTTCTTCATCATCCACCACTGCTGCAGCAGGCCCAGCGCGCCGTTGGTGACCCAGTACAGCACCAGGCCGGCGGGGAAGAACGCCATCATCACGCCGAAGGCGACCGGCATGAACTGCATCATCTTCTGCTGCATCGGGTCCATGCCCGGCGCCGGCTGCAGCTTCTGGGTGAACCACATCACCGCCACGTTGATGACCGGCAGGATGAAGTACGGGTCGCGCGCGGTCAGGTCCTGGATCCACCCGATCCACGGCGCGTGGCGCAGCTCCACCGACTCCACCAGCACCCAGTACAGCGCCAGGAACACCGGCATCTGCACCAGGATCGGCAGACAGCCGCCCATCGGGTTGATCTTCTCCTTCTTGTACAGCTCCATCATCGCAGTCTGGAACTTCTGCTTGTCGTCGCCGTAGCGCTCCTTGAGCTGCTGGATGCGCGGCTGGAACTTGCGCATCTTGGCGAAGCTCTTGTACTGCGCCGCCGACAGCGGATAGAGCACCAGCTTGACCAGCACCACCAGGCCGATGATCGCCCAGCCCCAGTTGCCGAACAGGCCGTACAGGTGGCTCAGCACCCAGAACAGGCCCTCGCCGAGGATGGCCAGGATCGAGAACTGGCTGTAGTCGACCGCGCGCTCCAGGCCCGGCACCTGCTGGGCGCGGATCTGCGAGACCAGCTTCGGGCCGACGTACAGGCGCGCCTGGGTGGTGGCGGTCGCGCCCGGGGCGACCTGCACGGCCTCGCCGAGTTCGCGCACCAGCGCGCCGCTGGCCGGGGCATCGAGCGAAATCGTGGTGCGCTGCTGGCCCTCGGGGAGCCAGGCGCTGAAGAAGTGGTGCTGCAGCATCGCGATCCAGCCGCGGTCGGTCTGCGCATTGACGCGGCCGTCCTCGAGGTAGTCCTCGTCGAACTTGCGGCGCTGGTAGTCACCGTCATACCAGGCCGCGCCGTTGAAGCTGAAGGACTCCGGCCGGGTATAGCCGCGCTCGATGACCGGCGGCTTGCGGATCAGCTGGCGGTAGACCTGGCCCTGCCAGGGCGCGCTGCCCTGGTTGACGATCTCGTCGCGCACTTCCACCGCGTAGGAGCCGCGGGTCAGGGCGTAGGTGCGGCGGATGCTGACCCCGTCCGGACCGTGCCAGACGAAGGGCACCTCCAGCCGGTCCTGGCCGTCGGCCAGGACGAACGCGCGCTCTGCGCCTTCCGGCACGAAACCGGACTGGTGGGTGGGGGCGGCGCCGCTGGCGCTGACCCAGCCGGCCTGGGCCGCGTAGAAGTGCGCCGGGTCGGCATCGAACAGCCGCACCGGCGCGCTGCCCGGCTCGCGGCTCTGCGGGAACTGCAGCAGGTCGGCCTGCAGCACGCTGCCGCCGTCCAGGACCAGGTCCAGCACGTCGGTGCGGACGCTGACCCGGGTCGCGCCGGCGGCGGGTGCGGCGGCGACCACGGCGGTGGGCGGCGGCGCGGTCGCGGTGGGCACGGCGGCATCGCTGCCGGCGGTCGCGGCGGGTACCGCGGCCGGGACCGACGCGTCGCCGTCGACGACAGTGGTCGTGGTGGTCGCGGTGGCCGGCGGAGCGGCCTGTTCCTTGCCCCACTCCATCCACAGCAGCATCGCCACCATCAGCCAGGCAAGGATCAGGAATACGCGGGTCTGGTTCATCGGGCAGGCAGGCTCGGCCGGCTCAGGTGTCCGGCGTGGAAGAAGAAGGGGTCGGGAATTCTGGCGAAACGGCCGCGGGCATTGTGACGCCGGCGGCCGGGCCGGGCAATGCGCCGGCGCGGCGCAGCAGCTTCAGGTAGGCCTCGAGGATCTGCCCGCGGCTGGCGCGGCCGGCGGCCGGGCGCGCGACCACCACGTAGTCGCCGCCGGCCAGCTGCGGACGCAGCCGACGGGTCGCTTCGCGGAGGATGCGCTTGATCCGGTTGCGGCCGACCGCGCGCGGATCGACCTTGCGCGACACCGCCAGGCCCAGCCGCGGCGGCTGCGGGCCAGGCGCCCAGTGCAGGCCGAGCAGGGCATCGCCGGACCGGCGGCCGTGCTCGAACACGGCGGTATATTCGGCGCGCAAACGAACCCGCGCGCTGCGAGGGAATCGCGCGCGCGGGTCGGAGGTCATCGGGTGTTGCGGATCGCGGCGGCCATTCCCCGCGCGTCCCGCACACAGGGCGCGGGGCAGGGGACGGGCAGCGATCAGGCGCTGAGGCGCTTGCGGCCCTTGGCGCGGCGACGCGCCAGGATCTTGCGGCCGTCGGCGGTCTTCATGCGGGCACGGAATCCGTGGTCGCGCTTGCGCTTGAGGTTGCTGGGCTGGAAGGTGCGCTTGGTGGCCATGGCGGCACTCGGCTGTATTCGGATCGAAAGAACCGGAAATTCTAGGGCGGCCGACCTCCCCGGTCAAGCTGGCCCGGAAGGTGGCGGCCAGAGGGCGTGCGCCGCGCTGTGGATGCCCTGTGAATAAGTCTTGGGGAAACCCAGGCCCGATGATAGGCTGCCGAGTCCGAATTCCGACCCCCGCGGTCGTCCGGCGACGCTCTGGCGGCGCGGCGATCGCCCCATGAGCTTTGCCTGTCCAATGGATGCCTGGCCCCGCTGTCTGGAACGCCTCGAAGCCGAATTCCCGGCCGAGGACATCCACATGTTGCTCAAACCCCTGCAGGCCGAGGAGCGGCCGGACAGCGTCGTGCTGTACGCGCCCAACGCCTTCATCGTCGAACAGGTCCGCGACCGCTACCTGCCGCGGATCCGCGAGCTGGCCCAGCATTTCGCCGGCCACCTGAACGTGGCCCTGGAGATCGGCTCGCGACCGCGCACGGCCGAACCGGCCCGGCCGCTGGCCCCGGCCGCCAGCGGCGGCCTGGCCAGCACGCGGGCCACGCCGGCACCGGCCGAGCCGTTCAACGGCAACCTCGACCCGCACTACACCTTCGAGAACTTCGTCGAGGGCCGCAGCAACCAGCTCGGCCGCGCCGCCGCCTGGCAGGCCGCGCAGCGCCCCGGCGACCGCGCCCACAATCCGCTGCTGCTGTACGGCGGCACCGGCCTGGGCAAGACCCACCTGATGTTCGCCGCCGGCAATGCGATGCGCGCGGCCAATCCCGGCGCGCGGGTGCTGTACCTGCGCTCTGAACAGTTCTACAGCGCGTTCTTCCGCGCGCTGCAGGAAAAGACCGCCGACCAGTTCAAGCGCCAGTTCCAGCAGATCGACGCGCTGCTGATCGACGATATCCAGTTCTTCGCCGGCAAGGACCGCACCCAGGAGGAGTTCTTCCACACCTTCAACTCGCTGTTCGACAGCCGCCAGCAGATCATCATGACCTGCGACCGCTACCCGCGCGAAGTCGACGGCCTGGAGCCGCGGCTCAAGTCGCGCCTGGCCTGGGGCCTGTCGGTGGCGATCGACCCGCCGGACTTCGAGACGCGCGCGGCGATCGTGCTGGCCAAGGCCAACGAACGCGGCGCGCAGATCCCCGACGAGGTCGCGTTCCTGCTGGCCAAGAAGATGCGCAGCAACGTGCGCGACCTGGAAGGCGCGCTCAACACGCTCGCCGCCCGCGCCAATTTCACCGGCCGCTCGATCAGCGTCGAGTTCGCCCAGGAAACGCTGCGCGACCTGCTGCGCGCACAGCAGCAGGCCATCGGCATTCCCAACATCCAGAAGACCGTGGCCGACTACTACGGCCTGCAGATCAAGGACCTGCTGTCCAAACGCCGCACGCGTTCGCTGGCGCGGCCGCGGCAGGTGGCCATGGCCCTGACCAAGGAACTGACCGAGCACAGCCTGCCGGAAATCGGCGACGCGTTCGCCGGCCGTGACCACACCACGGTGCTGCACGCCTGCCGGCAGATCCGCAGCCTGATGGAGACCGATGGCAAGTTGCGCGAGGACTGGGACAAGTTGATCCGCAAGCTCAGCGAGTGAACGAGGCTGCGGAACGAAGCGGAAGTTGATTCGAACGCCCGGCGAGTGAATGCTTGGGGTAATTTCCCGGGATAGACAGGGGACGAGCTGGGGATAAACCGGGGACAGAATCGAGGGCCGGAAACGATCCACAGCTTGTCCCGACCCCGGACCGGCACTTGTCCGCAGCCTTGACCGGCACAGAAAATATTTTAAATTCAATAGGTTGCCTTGGTTTTCCACAGATTTGGGGCGACTCCAGCACCACCACTTTTAGATTTATTCCACATTCCTTCAAAGCGTAGAGGCACGGATTCCCATGCGTTTCACTCTGCAACGCGAGGCCTTTCTCAAACCCCTGGCCCAGGTCGTCAACGTGGTTGAACGACGCCAGACCCTGCCGGTCCTGGCCAACTTCCTGGTGCAGGTGCAGAACGGACAGCTCTCGCTGACCGGTACCGATCTGGAAGTGGAGATGATCGCGCGCGCTGCAGTCGACGACGCGCAGGACGGCGAAACCACGATCCCGGCCCGCAAGCTGTTCGAGATCGTCCGAGCCCTGCCGGACGGCAGCCGGGTCACGGTCAGCCAGTCCGGCGACAAGGTCACGGTCCAGGCCGGACGCAGCCGCTTCACCCTGGCGACCCTGCCGGCCAACGACTTCCCGTCGGTGGACGAGGTCGAGGCCACCGAACGGATCAGCGTCCCGGAAGCCGGGCTGAAGGAGCTGATCGAACGCACCGCGTTCGCGATGGCCCAGCAGGACGTGCGCTACTACCTCAACGGCCTGTTGTTCGACCTGCGCGAGCAGACCCTGCGCTGCGTGGCCACCGACGGCCACCGCCTGGCCCTGTGCGAGGCCCCGCTGGAACAGCCGGTCGGCGCCAAGCGCCAGATCATCGTGCCGCGCAAGGGCGTGACCGAACTGCAGCGCCTGCTGGAAGGCGGCGACCGCGCACTGGAACTGGAACTGGGCCGCAGCCACGTGCGGGTCAAGCGCGACGATGTCACCTTCACCTCGAAGCTGATCGATGGCCGCTTCCCGGACTACGAGGCGGTGATCCCGATCGGCGCGGAGAAGGAAGTCAAGCTGGACCGCGAGGTCCTGCGCGCGGCACTGCAGCGTGCAGCGATCCTGTCCAACGAGAAGTACCGCGGCGTGCGGGTGGAGATATCCCCGGGCCAGTTGAAGATCAACGCGCACAATCCCGAGCAGGAAGAGGCGCAGGAGGAGATCGAGGCCGATACCCGGGTGGACAACCTGGCGATCGGCTTCAACGTGAACTACCTGCTGGATGCCCTGGGTGCGCTGCGCGAAGAGAACATCGTGATCGCGCTGCGCGACGCCAACTCCTCGGCCCTGGTCCGCGAGGCCAGCAGCAGCAAGTGCCGGCACGTGGTGATGCCGCTGCGCCTGTGACCTTGCTGCTGCGCCTGTGTTCCACGTGGAACCCATTCGACGCCCGGCTCTGGCCGGGCGTCGTGCTGTAGGGGTGGTCTTGTGCGTGTGACCCGCCTGACTCTGCACGACCTGCGGCGTTTCGAGGCGGTCGAACTGGCCCCGGCGCCGGGGTTGAACCTCCTGACCGGGCCGAACGGCGCCGGCAAGACCAGCGTGCTGGAAGCACTGCATCTGATGGCCTACGGCCGCAGTTTCCGTGGCCGGGTGCGCGACGGCCTGATCCGCGAGCATGCGCCGGCACTGGAGGTCTTCGTCGAGTGGCAGGAGCAGGGTGCGGGCGGAGCCGCGTTGCAGCGGCGGGCCGGACTGCGGCATGCGGGTCAGGAATGGACCGGGCGCCTGGACGGGCGCGACGTCGCCCATCTCGGTCAGCTGTGCGCCGCCCTGGCAGTGGTGACCTTCGAGCCCGGCAGCCACGCCCTGGTCAGCGGGGGTGCGGAGAACCGGCGTCGCTATCTCGATTGGGGCCTGTTCCACGTGGAACAGGATTTCCTGCCGCTGTGGCGGCGGTATGCCCGGGCCCTGAAACAACGCAATGCCTTGCTCAAGGCTGGGGGGTCCAACGCCCAGCTCGACGCCTGGGATCACGAACTGGCCGAGGCGGGTGAAACACTGACCGCGTTCCGTGAGCGGTACCTGGGCGAACTGGCGCCGTGTGTACTGGAGGTGGCGGGGAGGCTGACCGACGGACTGGCCCTGCGCGGGCTCGACTTCCAGCCTGGCTGGCGCCGCCAGGAGCTTTCCCTGGCCGACGCCCTGCTGCTGGCCCGCGACCGCGACCGCGCCAGCGGCCATACCGGCGTCGGCCCGCACCGGGCGGACTGGAGTGTGCAGCTGGCCGGCCTGCCGGGCCGCGAAGCCCTGTCGCGCGGCCAGACCAAACTCACCGCGCTGGCCATGCTCCTGGCCCAGGCCAGCGATTACGCCGGCCGGCGCGGGCAATGGCCGGTGATTGCCCTGGACGACCTGCCGTCCGAACTGGACCGGGAACACCAGCAGCGGGTGCTGGCCTTCCTGCGCGACCAGCCCGACCTGCAGCTGTTCGTCACCGCCACCGAGATCCCGCAGGCCCTTGCGGTGGACCGCGACGGCTACCGCCTGTTCCACGTGGAACAGGGCCGGATCGCAGCTGAAGACTGATCCCGCGGACCGGGGGAGAGGTCCGGGCTGGGGTATAATCGGCCGTCAACCCTATAGCTAAGGTGTCCGCTGCCGACCCGGCCGCGGGCCCGGTCCCGACTGCGGCGAAGGCATGAGCGAGCACATCCCGAGTTCCCCCCCCGGCAACGATTCCTACGACTCCAGCAAGATCACCGTCCTGCGCGGCCTGGAAGCGGTCCGCAAGCGCCCGGGCATGTACATCGGCGACGTGCACGACGGCACCGGCCTGCACCACATGGTGTTCGAGGTGGTCGACAACTCGGTCGACGAAGCCCTGGCCGGGCATGCCGACGACATCATCGTGCGCATCCTCGAGGACGGCTCGGTCGCGGTGTCCGACAACGGCCGCGGCATCCCGGTCGACACGCACAAGGAGGAGGGCCGTTCGGCGGCCGAGGTGATCCTCACCGTGCTGCACGCCGGCGGCAAGTTCGATGACAACAGCTACAAGGTCTCCGGCGGCCTGCACGGCGTGGGCGTGTCGGTGGTCAACGCGCTGTCCTCGCACCTGTGGCTGGACATCTGGCGCGACGGTTACCACTGGCAGCAGGAATACTCGCTGGGCGAGCCGCTGTATCCGCTCAAGCAGCTGGAGGCGTCGACCAGGCGCGGCACCATGCTGCGCTTCCTGCCGGCCGCCGAGATCTTCACCGACACCGAGTTCCACTACGACATCCTGGCCCGCCGCCTGCGCGAGCTGTCGTTCCTGAACTCCGGGGTCAAGATCACCCTGATCGACGAGCGCGGCGGCACGCCCGATGGAAGCGTGCGCCAGGACACCTTCCAGTACGAAGGCGGCATCCGCAGCTTCGTCGAGCACCTGGCCCAACTGAAGACGCCGCTGCACTCGAACGTGATCTCGGTCAGCGGGGAGCAGAACGGGATCGTGGTGGACGTGGCCCTGCAGTGGACCGACGCCTACCAGGAAACGATGTTCTGCTTCACCAACAACATCCCGCAGAAGGACGGCGGCACCCACCTGGCCGGTTTCCGGGCCGCGCTGACCCGCACGCTCAGCAACTACATCGAGCAGAACGGGCTGGCCAAGCAGGCCAAGATCAATCTCTCCGGCGACGACATGCGCGAAGGCATGATCGCGGTGCTGTCGGTGAAGGTGCCGGACCCGAGCTTCTCCAGCCAGACCAAGGAGAAGCTGGTCAGTTCGGAGGTGAAGCCGGCCGTTGAGAACACGTTCGGTGCACGTTTGGAGGAGTTCCTGCAGGAACACCCGAACGAGGCGCGCGCCATCGCGGAGAAGGTGGTCGATGCCGCCCGCGCCCGCGAGGCCGCGCGCAAGGCGCGCGAGCTGACCCGCCGCAAGGGCGCGCTCGACATCGCCGGCCTGCCCGGCAAGCTGGCCGACTGCCAGGAGAAGGACCCGGCGCTGTCGGAACTGTTCATCGTCGAGGGCGACTCGGCCGGCGGCTCGGCCAAGCAGGGCCGCAACCGCAAGAACCAGGCGGTGCTGCCGCTGCGCGGCAAGATCCTCAACGTCGAGCGCGCGCGCTTCGACCGCATGCTCGGCTCGGCCGAGGTCGGCACCCTGATCACCGCGCTGGGCACCGGCATCGGCAAGGACGAGTACAACCCGGACAAGCTGCGCTACCACCGCATCATCATCATGACCGACGCGGACGTGGACGGCTCGCACATCCGCACGCTGTTGCTCACGTTCTTCTACCGGCAGATGCCGGAGCTGATCGAGCGCGGCCACATCTACATCGGCCTGCCGCCGCTGTACAAGATCAAGCAGGGCAAGACAGAGCTGTACCTGAAGGACGATGCGGCACTGGACACGTACCTGGCCAGCAACGCGGTGGAGAACGCCGCGCTGATCCCGGCCGAGGGCGAACCGCCGGTCAGTGGCGAGGGCCTGGAGAAGCTGCTGCTGGCCTACGCCGGCGCGCGCGAGGCGATCGCCCGCAACAGCCACCGCTTCGATCCGCTGCTGCTGGAAGCGCTGATCGACTTCACGCCGCTCGACGCCGAGCACCTGGCGAAGAACACCGACGAACGCCACGAGCTCGACGCGCTGGAAGCGCGCCTCAACCGCGGCAAGCTCGGCAGCCCGCGCTTCGCGCTGAAGCTGCTGCCGGCCACCGAGTCGCGCCCGGCCGCGCTGCAGATCACCCGCCGGCACATGGGCGAGGAACTGCTGCAGGTGCTGCCGCTGTCGATCTTCGAGCACGGCGAACTGCGTCCGCTGCGCGATGCGGCCGCGCAGCTGCACGGACTGGTGCGCGACGGCGCGCAGGTCATGCGCGGCGGCCGTTCGCAGGCGGTGGCCAGCTTCGCCCAGGCCCAGGCCTGGCTGCTGGAGGAAGCGAAGAAGGGCCGCCAGATCCAGCGCTTCAAGGGCCTGGGCGAGATGAACCCCGAGCAGCTGTGGGAGACCACGGTCAATCCGGATTCCCGCCGGTTGCTGCGCGTGCGGATCGAGGACGCGGTCGCCGCCGACCAGATCTTCAGCACGCTGATGGGCGACGTGGTCGAGCCGCGGCGCGAGTTCATCGAGACCAACGCGCTCAAGGTCGCCAATCTCGACGTCTGAGCCGGTGACCGGGGAACCCGTGGCCGGGAC
This sequence comes from Pseudoxanthomonas suwonensis, assembly GCF_000972865.1. NCBI lineage: Bacteria > Pseudomonadati > Pseudomonadota > Gammaproteobacteria > Lysobacterales > Lysobacteraceae > Pseudoxanthomonas > Pseudoxanthomonas suwonensis. Next base: position 1,920,539 of record NZ_CP011144.1, on the reverse strand, counting down.
CATGCACGCCGCCGTGCCGCCATCGCGCATGGCGCCGCTGCTGCGCGCGTTCTTGTTCGACGCGCTGCTGGCCGTGCTGCTGGTGGTCGGCGGCAGCATCGCCGCCGCCGCGGTCTGGACCGTCTGGCGCGCGGCAACGCTGGCCGCCGGCGGCCAGCCGGATGCGGCCGCGATCCAGGCGGCGATCGGCCAGCCGGGAGCGCTGGCGCAGATCCTGTTCGCGCTGTTCGCCACGTCCTTCGCGGCGCTGGTCCTGTATTTCTGGCGGCGGCGTGCCGATGCCGGCGAACGGACCACGGCGCATGCGGCATTGCGGCGCCGTTCCACGTGGGGCTGGACCGTGCTGGTCGGCGTGGCGGTGTTCCTGGGCAGTTCGCTGCTCGGCTGGCTGGCCCGGCAGCTCGGCAGCGAGCCGGTGCCCACCAACCTGGCGCTGGTGGAGGAGGCCGCGCGCAACTGGCCGGTATTCCTGTTCCTGTTCGCGGTGGTGCTCGCGCCGGCCTACGAGGAGCTGCTGTTCCGGCGGGTGTTCTTCGGCCGCTTCCTGGCGGCCGGCCGGCCCTGGCTGGGCCTGGTGGTGAGCAGCCTGGCCTTCGCCCTGGTCCACGAAGTCCCCGGGATCAGCCACAACCCGCCGCTGGCGGTCCTGCAGCTGTGGCTGATCTACGGCGGCATGGGCGCGGCCTTCGCCTGGCTGTACTGGCGCACCGGCAGCCTGTGGGCGCCGTTTCTCGCACACGCGCTGAACAACGCGCTGGCATTGGTCGTACACGGCCTGATCTAGCGTTGCGCTTGACGAAAAGTTAAGCCGGCTGCGAGGACACTGTCGCCGAAAGTGAACAGGGCGGGACAACAGATGCATCTGAAGCGGGCAGGGTTGGTATTGGCGGCCGCGGTCGTGCTGGCCGCGTGCGCGACCACGACATCGCCCACGGGTCGCACCCAGTACATGGCCTACTCGGACAGCCAGCTCAACCAGATGGGCGCGCAGGCCTTCGCCGAGATGAAGAGCAAGCAGAAGACCCTGTCCGGCGGCCAGCAGAGCCAGTACGTGCAGTGCGTGGTCCAGGCGCTGGTCGCGCAACTGCCTGCGGAATGGCGCCAGCTGCAATGGGAAACGGCGGTGTTCGTCGACGACAGTCCCAACGCCTTCGCCCTGCCCGGCGGCAAGGTCGGCGTGAACACGGGCATGTTCACGGTGGCTAAGAACCAGGACCAGCTGGCGGCGGTGATCGGCCACGAGATCGGCCACGTCTACGCGCGCCACACCAACGAGCGCGCGTCGCGGCAGAGCGCGACCTCGACCGGCCTGGCAGTGCTCGGTGCGCTTGCCGGCGCCCGCTACGGCCAGACCGGCACCGACCTGGTCACCCAGGGCGGCGGCATGGCCGCGCAGATGGGCGTGCTGCTGCCGTTCTCCCGCACCCAGGAAACCGAATCCGACGAGATCGGCCAGCGGTTGATGGCGCAGGCCGGTTTCGACCCGGCGCAGGCCGTGGACCTGTGGAAGAACATGGTCGCGGCCTCCGCCGGCCGCGCGCCCGAATGGCTGTCCACCCACCCCGATCCGCAGAACCGGATCCGGGCGCTGGAAGCCCGGGCGCCGTCGCTGCAGCCGCTCTACCAGGCCGCACGCCAGGCCGGCCATACGCCCCGGTGTGGGACCTGACCGCGAGAACAACGCGTTTTTCCTGCCATTCCGAAAGAAAGCCGGTTCTGATAGCGTTGCCGGCCCGGTTCCCGCCCCCGCCCGCGAGCGGTGGCCCGTACGAGGTGATCCAATGAAATTCAGCAGCAAGCATGCCGTCCTGTCGATCTTCATCGCCGCCGCCCTCGGCGGGATGGTCGTGGGCGATGCCTCCGCGCAGTCGTCGCGCTCGAGCAAGAAGTCCGACAAGGTCGAGCAGCTGTACCCGCAGGCGACCCGCCAGGAACCGGCGGCCAAGGCGTCCACCAAGGCCGGCAAGAAGCTGCAGAAGCTGATCGACGTCTACAACAAGGACGATTACGCGCAGACCCGCACGCTGGCCGACGACGTGCTGACCACCGACGGCGCCAACGAGTACGACAAGGCACTGGCCACCCAGCTCGCCGCGCAGGCCGCCTACAACCTCGACGACACCGCCGCGGCCAAGACCTACCTGCAGCAGGCGCTGCAGTTCGACGCCCTGGACAACAACGGCCACTACCAGACGATGCTGATGCTGGCGCAGCTGCAGCTGGCCGACGACGAGCTCGACGCCGGCATGGCCACGCTCGACCGTTACCTGACCGAGACCCGGTCGACCCGGCCCGACGACCTGGTGCTCAAGGGCCAGGCGCTGTACCAGATGGAGCGCTACCAGGAGGCGATCCCGCCGCTGAAGCAGGCGGTCGAGTCGACGCCCGAGCCGAAGGACAGCTGGGTGCAGCTGCTGATGGCCTCCTACGCCGAAGCCAACCAGAGCGGCGATGCGATCGCCCTGGCCGAACAGCTGGCGGCGAAGAACCCGAGCGACAAGAAGACCCAGATGAACCTGGCCGCGATCTATGCCCAGGCCGACCAGATGGACAAGGCCGCCGTGGTGCTGGAGAAGCTGCGCGCGGCCGGCCAGCTGAGCGAGGAGCGCGAGTACCGCCAGCTGTACATCACCTACGCCAACATGGACAACCGCGAGAAGGACGTCATCTCGGTGATCAACGAAGGCCTGCAGAAGGGCGCGCTCAAGCCCGACTACCAGACCCACCTGGCCCTGGCCCAGTCGTACTACTACAGCGAACAGATCCCGCAGGCGATCGAGAACTGGCAGAAGGCCGCCCCGCTGTCCAAGGACGGCGAGACCTACCTCAACCTCGCCCGCGTGCTGTGGCAGGAGGGTCGGGTCCCCGAAGCCAAGCAGGCCGCCCAGCAGGCCCTGGACAAGGGCGTGAGGAAGCCGGAAGACGCCAGGAAAATCATCAACTTGAAGTAACTTCACGGAAAAGCGCCGCGCCCTAGGCACACGGGCGCGGGATTGGTATATGCTTGGCGGTTCATGCGGTGTCACCCGCGAGAACCTGGGCTGCCCCCGGACGGGACCTTCCCCCGGCGGCACCCGGCCCCACACCTGAGTCACTAGGCGCATGGCTGAACAACTGGTTGTCCACCACAGGAACTACGAAGAAACCGAGGAGAGCGGCCTCAGCTGGCCGCGCATCATCGGCATTGCGTTCGTCATTGCGCTGCACCTGGCCGCGCTGATGCTGCTGCTCATCCCCGCCGTGGCGCCGAAGGCGGAAACGGAGAAGGAACGCAACATCCTGGTCACCCTGGTCGACGCGCCGCCGCCGCCACCCCCGCCGCCGCCGCCGCCGCCGCCGCAGGACAAGCCGCCGCCGCCGATCAAGGACCTGGCGCCGCCGAAGCCCTCGCCGGTGCCGCCACCGCCGGAGGCCCCGCCGATCGACGTGGCCGAGCCGCGCCCGACCGACGTCTACCAGGAGCCGTCGCCGCCCGCGCCGCCGCAGCCGGTCGCCGACATCGGCGCCAGCGTCGACATCTCCTCCAAGAACATGAACCCGCCGCGCTACCCGCCGGCAGCCGCGCGCGCCGGCATCGAGGGCGAGGTCATCCTCGTCATCGACGTCGACGCCAACGGCAACGTGACCAACGTGTCGGTCGAACGATCCAGCCGCAACCGCGATCTGGACCGGGCCGCCATGGAGGCCGCGCGTAAATGGCGTTTCAATCCCGCTACTGTGAACGGCCAGAAGGCGGCCGGTCGCGTTCGGGTCCCGGTGAACTTCACCCTGGGTTGATGTCCGTTTCCTTGGGGGAACCCCCTAAGGGAAACCGGGCCTAGCGTTTCCGCCTTCCTTCTCCACCAAACAAACCAAAGGTAAGCGTCATGCTGCAGGAACTCTTCATCGCCGCCGCTGCGGGGGGCAACGCCTCCGCCCTCACGCAGATGGGCTTCGACCACATGATCTCGGAGATGGTCTCCAAGCCCGGAGAATTCGCCGTCTCCTGGATCGTGCTGCTGACCCTGGTGTTCATGTCGGCCGCGGCCTGGTACTGGACGGTCTTCAACGCCATCAAGAACACCCGCCTGAAGTCCTACGCCGATCGCGTGGTCAATGCGTTCTGGGAAGCCCCCAACGCGCAGGAAGCCATCCGCGTCATGGAAGAGCAGCCGCGTAGCGAGCCGTTCTCCAAGATCGCCCTGGACGCCGCGCAGGCCGCCGCCCACCACCAGCGCTCGGAAGGTGCCGGCGCCGGCCTGGGCGAGAACCTGACCCGCTCGGAGTTCGTCGACCGCGCCCTGCGCCAGGCCGTGACCCGCGAGAGCTCGCGGCTGCAGTCGGGCATGGTGCTGCTGGCGACTGTCGGTGCGACCGCCCCGTTCGTGGGCCTGCTGGGTACGGTGTGGGGCATCTACGGCGCCCTGATCCGCATCGGCGCCACCGGCTCGGCCTCGATCGACGCGGTGGCCGGCCCGGTGGGCGAGGCGCTGATCATGACCGCGATCGGTCTGTTCGTCGCGATCCCGGCGGTGTTCGCCTACAACTTCTTCAACAAGATCAACAGCGCCACGATCGCCAAGTTCGATTCGTTCGCCCACGATCTGCACGACTTCTTCGCCACCGGCTCGCGCGTGCGCTGAGCCGGTAGTCCCGAAGAACGATCCAAGTAACGGAGAGCCCGCATGGCCTTCAGTTCGGACAACAGCGGCGGCCCGATGGCCGACATCAACGTCACGCCCCTCGTGGACGTGATGCTGGTGCTGCTCATCATCTTCATCATCACCGCGCCGCTGATGCAGCACAAAGTGAAGATCGAGCTGCCGGAAACGGATGTGGTCGCCAAGGACGACGAAGAGGCGCGGACCATGCCCATCACCATTTCGGTGACGGAGAACGGTTCGCTGTTCTGGGGCGACGAGGAGATCACCCGCGAGATCCTCGAGTCGCGTCTGTCCAGCGCCGCCCAGCAGGTGCCTCAGCCCAAGCTGAACCTGCGCGGCGACCGTACCACCAAGATGCGCACGATCAGCGAAGTCACCCAGATCGCCCAGCGCAACGGCATGCTGGACATCGGCTTCGTCGCCACCAAAGAGAAGGGTCACTGAGCCATGGCTTTCAGTTCCGGTTCCCAAGGCCCCATGGCCGACATCAACGTCACGCCCCTGGTGGACGTGATGCTGGTGCTGCTGATCATCTTCATCGTGACCGCGCCGATCATGACCTATCCGATCGACGTGGCCCTGCCGCAGCGGGTCATCAACCCGCCGCCGGTCACGAGGGAGCCGCCGCCGCCGATCGAGCTGCGCATCGACGCTTCCAACCAGGTCTTCTGGAACAACAGCCCGGTGTCGGTCACCTCGCTTCTGCAGATGATGGAGACCGAGGTGCAGCGCGATCCGACCAACCAGCCGGAGCTGCGCATCGACGCCAGCAACGATTCGGAGTACGAGGTCACGGCCCGGGTACTGGCCGCGGCCAAGAACGCGGACATGAAGAAGATCAACTTCGTGCAGCAGTAACCGCGAGGCCTGCGGCTCCCGCTTCCTGCAGCGGCGGGAACCCGCAACGCCAAGCAGCTGGAAACGCCGCCTTCGGGCGGCGTTTTCTTTTGCAGGAACGGAGGAAGGCACCGGTGCGGCCCGGCGCGGTGTTCAGGCCCCGCCGCCCCGCCCGAGGATCGCCAGGTAGGCGCGGACCGTGGCATCCAGGCCGTCGTACAGGGCCTCGCCGACCAGCGCGTGCCCGATCGACACTTCGAGCACGTCCGGCACTCCGGCCAGGAACGCGCCCAGGTTGGCCTGCGACAGGTCGTGGCCGGCGTTGACGCCCAGTCCGGCCGCCTGTGCCCGCCGCGCGGTCTCGGCGCACAGGCGCAAGGCCGCGTCGGCATCGCCTTCCGCGAACGCCTGCGCATAAGGCCCGGTATAGATCTCGACGCGGTGCGCGCCCAGCGCGGCGGCGCGCTCCAGCGATGCCACCCCGGCGTCGACGAACAGGCTGACCCGGCAGCCGAGCGCGGCGAAGGCGGCGACCTGCCCGGCCAGCGCGGCGGTGTCGCCGTCGAAGGCGAAACCGTGGTCAGAGGTGAGCTGGCCGTCGCTGTCCGGGACCAGGGTCACCTGCGCCGGCCGTGCCTGCTCGCACAGCGCGAGCAGCCCGGGATAGCCGGGTCGTGGCGGTGCGAACGGATTGCCCTCGATGTTCAGTTCCACGCCGAACTGCGCCGTGAGCGCGGCCAGCGGCGGCAGGTCCTCGGCGACGACATGCCTGCGGTCGGGCCGCGGGTGCACGGTGATGCCGTGCGCGCCCGCCTCCAGGCATGCGCGCGCGGCGGCAGTAACGTCCGGCTCGTGGCCGCCGCGCGAATTGCGCAGGACCGCGATCTTGTTGACGTTGACGCTGATCCGGGTGCTCATGCCGAGGGCGAGGTCGGATCCTGCGGCGGGGGATTGGCCGCTTCGCGCTTGCGCGCCTCGACCAGCTCGCGCAGGCGGCGCAGTTCGACCGGGTCGATCATCGCCAGCTCGTCCTGCTGGCGTCCGCCGATGCGCTCCAGGTACCAGCCGCGGATCCAGGCCACGAACAGCGCCAGCGCGGCCAGCAGGGACAGCAGCAGCAACCAGCCGTGCACGGTGGTGATCGCCAGCAGCAGGGCGCCTAGCGCCAGCAGAAGATAGAGCCAGTGCATCGCAAACCTCCCCGATGGGTGCCGCCCGGTCGCGGGATACGGCCAGGCGCGGCCATGATGACGCCTCGACGGCCGCCGCGGCCACCGCGCGTCCGCCGCCGCCGCCCGCCCGTCGTCATCAAAGCAGCGGCGAGAGCAGGCGTGCGAACGCCTCCGGCAGCCGATGCCGCCACAGGCCCATGGGCCGGTCCACGCGCACGCGCCGGGCGCGCGCGAACTCGCGTTCCAGCAGCTGCGCCAGCGATTCGCAGCTGCCTAGGTCGCGCAGCAGCAGCGACACCTCGAAGTTCAGCCGGAAGCTGCGGTGGTCGAAGTTGGCGCTGCCGACGACGCACAGGTCCTCGTCGACCAGCAGCGCCTTGGTGTGCAGCATGCGCGGCCCGTACTCGTAGACCTGCACCCCGGCCCTGAGCAGTTCGTCGTAGTAGGAACGCGCGGCCAGGGTCACCAGCTTCGAATCGCTCCAGCGTGGCACCAGCAGGCGCGTGTCCAGCCCGCCCAGCGCGGCCGAGGTCAGCGCCATGCGCGCCGCCTCGCCGGGCACGAAGTAGGGCGTGACCAGCCACACCCGGCGGCGGGCCTCGTGGATCGCGCCCACGTGCACCCGATGGATCGCTTCCCAGGACGAATCCGGGCCGGAGACCAGGACCTGCGCGCCGACCGGGCCGTGCGCCAGGTCCGGCCAGTACCCGGCGTCGCCGAAGACGCGCGCCTCGCAGCCGTTGGCGTAGACCCAGTCCTCCACGAACACCAGCTGCAGGCTGCGCACGACCGCGCCGTCCACCCGCACGTGCAGGTCGCGGTAGGCGCCCGGGTACAGGACCTCGTCCTGCTCGTCGGTGACGTTGATCCCGCCGACGAAGCCGGTCGCGCCGTCGACGACCACGATCTTGCGGTGGCTGCGCATGTTGAGCCAGGGCCGGCTGAAGGGCCGCAGCCGGGTCGGATGGAACCAGCACACTTCCGCCCCGGCATCGACCAGCGGCTGCAGGTGGCGCCGGCGCATGCGCCCGGAGCCGACGGCGTCCAGCAGCAGGCGCACCTGCACGCCGGCGCGCGCGCGTTCGACCAGCGCGTCGCGCAGGCGCAGGCCGGTGCGGTCCGGGTTCCAGATGTAGTACTCCAGGTGCACGTGGTGGCGCGCCGCGGCGATCGCCTCCAGCAGCGCCCCGTAGGTCGCGTGGCCGTCGACCAGCCACTGCACGGCGGTGGCGCTGGAGGGCGCCAGGCCGGTGGTGGCCTGGCCCAGCCGCGCCAGTTCCACGCAGTCGGGGTTGCCGGCCAGCGGCCCGGCGAACTGCTCCAGACCCGAGCGCGAACGGCCGCGGCGCAGCCGCTGGCGCTGGATCTTCTGCGGGCCGAACAGGAAATAGATCAGGAAGCCCACGTACGGCAGCAGCGCCAGCGACATCACCCAGCTGAGGGTGGCGACCGGCTCGCGCTTCTGCAGCACGATCCACAGGCCCAGTCCGAACAGGTAGGCCAGCCAGGCCAGGCCCAGGTACAGGGCCAGACGCGGTGGATCGTCCAGCCATGCCCAAGCGGCGTCGAAGTAGGTCATGGCAGGATTCTAGGCGAGCTTCGCGCGCCGGCCGGAACATGACCGCCGGCTGTCCGCGCCGGGCATGGTCGCCGGTACTGAGACGGCGCCAGCGTAGCCTTTGCCGTATGGCCGAGACGATCAAGGGCCGCGGTTCGCGGCAGTACCTGCCCGGCCGCTTCGAGGTCACCACAGCCGAAGCGTTGGACGACGGCTGGGCCGCGCCGGCCGAGGCCGAAAGCGGGCCTGATCCGTCGCGCCCGCGCACCGAGCTGCGCGAGGAGACCGCGCGCAGCATCGTCACCCGCAACGATTCGCCCGACGTGGGCTTCTCCCAGTCGGTGAACCCCTACCGCGGCTGCGAGCACGGCTGCAGCTATTGCTTCGCGCGGCCGTCGCACGCCTACCTCAACCTGTCGCCCGGCCTGGACTTCGAGACCAGGATCTTCGCCAAGACCAACGCGCCGGAACTGCTGCGCCGCGAGTTCGCCCGTGCCGGCTACCGCCCCAGCCCGATCGCGCTGGGGATCAACACTGACGCCTACCAGCCGGCGGAACGGCGCCTGCAGCTGACCCGGCGCCTGATCGAGGTGATGCTCGAATGCCGCCACCCGTTCAGCCTGATCACCAAGAACGCGCTGGTCGAACGCGACATCGACCTGCTGCAGCCGCTGGCCGAACAGCGCCTGGTCCAGGTGCATTTCTCGGTCACCACCCTGGATCCGCACCTGAGCGCGAGGCTGGAACCGCGCGCAGCGGCGCCGCACGCGCGGCTGCGCGCGATGCACCGGCTGCACGAGGCCGGCATCCCGGTGGGCGTGATGTTCGCGCCGGCGATTCCCTGGGTGAACGACCACGAACTGGAAGCGGTGCTGGAGGCGGCGCGCGCGGCCGGTGCCGGCAGCGCCGGCTACGTGCTGCTGCGCCTGCCGCATGAGGTGGCCCCGCTGTTCCGCGACTGGCTGCAGGCGCACCTGCCCGACCGCGCCGACCGGGTGATGGCGGCGGTGCGGCAGATGCGCGGCGGCAAGGACTACGAGGCCGCCTTCGGCGCCCGCATGCGCGGCCGCGGCCAGTACGCCGACCTGCTCGCGCAGCGGTTCGCGCTGGCGCACCGGCGCTTCGGTTACGCCGACGTGCCGCCGGCGCCCCTGGATGGCAGCCGCTTCGTCCCGCCGCGCCCGGCGTCGCCGCAGGGCCAACTGTTCTAAGCGGGTGTAAACCCGGCGCCGGGGGTGTATCAGCAATGAAACAGCACCGGCAAACCCAGCCACGACGGGCCTTGCCGGGCGAAGCAGCGCGGTGCGCCGCTGCGGAGATGTAACACCGGCCGCCGGTCGTGGTGCCGGGGATTTCCGCAAGCCACTGTTCCTGAAGGAAAAAAATGCTTGGCACGGGTCGTGCGCTGTTGTTCCCGCCTAACCGCGGGGAACGCGTCCATGCCTCGAAGCCTTGTCTGCCTGCCCCTGCTCGCCCTTCTGGCGGCGCCGGCCGATGCCCGCGCCGCCGATGCGCATGTCGGCGTCCATCCCGAGCGCGGGGAAATCGTGCTGCTGCGCGACGTGAACGCCCGCCACGCCTACCGCAAGGCGCCGCCCAGCATCGCCCTGATCGTCGATCCGACGCCGAACCGCGAGATCGACCATAGCCTCGGCACCGGCGAGATGTCCGACGACGAGATCGCCGGGATGTCCTCCGGCCGGGTCGACGCACGCGGCGGCACCTTGCCGCAGCAGATGACGGACCGCGCGCTGCAGGGCTCGACCGGCCGGCTGGTCGGCGAGGGCAGCGTCCTTTCCGGCAGCGGCTTCGGCCGCAGCGTCGGCGGGGCCACCGGCGCCATCACCGGTGCCACCCGCGGGATCGCCCCGACCGTGACCGGCGCGCTGTCGCAGTTCCCGACCGGCGGCCAAGGGACCGGTCCGTGAGCGCACGGGCCGGCCTCGCACCCTGGGACAGGCGCCTGCTCCTGTTCCTGGCAGCGATCGCCTGTGCCGCGGCGCTGGCCAGCGGCCGCGCACGCGCGGGCGACGACTACGCCGAAATGATCGGCTACCTGGCGCAGACGCGCATCGACGACCGCGTGCTGGCCGGCAGCAGCGGCGCCATCGCCGTGAACATGGCCGCCGGCGACCTGAACCAGCAGTCCAACCTGCGCGCGCTGGCGGTGGGCGACTTCGCCAGCGTGCAGGTCGGCGTGCGGCAGGCGCGCAGCGACGACGTGTACGACACCCCGCTGGCCGCCAGCGCGACGATCGGCGGATCCGCGCTCGCCGGCGCCAGCGGCATCGCATCGATCAACCAGGCCAGCGGCAGCGGCAACGCGGAATACAACGCGGTGGCGCTGCTGCTGGCGCAACAGGGCATACGCGAGACGCCGGACAGCCTGCTGTCCTCCAGCGTTTCCGCGTCGGCGGAGCGGCAGCCCGCCCCCGACCCGGCGGGGAGGACCGCCAGCCGCAACGTGGCAGTGGAAGCCACCGCGCTGCGCGGGTTCGAGGGCGTGCTGCAACTCAACCAGATCGCGGGCTCGGCCAACGAGACCGGCAACGTCCTGACGTTGTCGCTCCCTCCGGGCCCGTGAAGGCGGTAATCCACCCAACCAAGAGCAAGAGAGAGAGGACACCATGAAAGGGAATCTGAAGTGGACCGTGCTTGCCGTGGCGATTGCCGCCGCGACGGCCGCCAACGCCCAGGTCGTGAACAACATCGAAAACAACATCACGAACAACTGGACCAACAACGTCGAGAACAACTGGACCAGCAACGTCGAGAACAACCTGACGAACAACGCTGAGAACAACTGGACCAACAACGTCGAGAACAACTCGACGACGAACACCACGGTCGATACCGACATCTCCTACAGTGATTCGTTCGACCGCACCACTACCATCGACACCTCGTACAGCGATTCGTTCGACCGTACCGCTACCGTCGACACCTCGTACAGTGATTCGTTCGACCGCACCGCTACTGTCGACACTTCGTACAGCGACAGCTTCGACAGCACCACCACGCTCAGCAAGGACATCTCCTACAGCGACTCGTTCGAGCGTAACGCCACGGTCGATACTTCGTACAGCGACAGCTTCGACCGCGCCACCACGATCACCCATGACGTGGAAACCTCGTACAGCGACTCGTTCGAGCGGACCTCGACCGCGACCCACACGGTCGACACCTCGTACAGCGACTCCTTCGATCGCAGCACCACGATCACCAAGGACATCTCGTACAGCGATTCGTTCGACCGCTCGACCGTGATCGACTACAACCGCCTCGTCGTCGACAACGACATCACCCACGACGAAGACGTCAACGTCAACCACGACATCAGCATCAACAAGGAAGTCGACGAGCACGGCGTGTCGGCCGAGCTCGAGTCCGACCTGTCCCTGACGTCGAGCATCAACTTCAGCGGCAACCCGACGGTTTCCGGCGACCTGGAGATCGATTCCGCGGCGATCGCGGTGATCGACAACCGCCAGACCAACACCGGCAACCTGGGCCTGAACGACACGCTGACCAACAGCGCCACGATCAGCGGCAACACCGCCACCGAGGGCGAGGGCAACCTGCAGTTCAACGTCGCCGCCGGCGACAACAACCAGCAGGACAACGCCGCTGCGCTGTCGGCTGCCGACGCCAGCTTCGCATTCGGCCTGGCCGACTCGAAGGTGTTCGTGCAGCAGACCGGTGCCGCCAACGTCACCAAGAACCTGGGCCAGACCAACTGGGCCAGCGTGGGCGACGCCGCGTTCGCCGACGCCACCGGCAACATCGGCGTGAACGTCACCTCCGGCAACAACAACCAGCAGAAGAACGCACTGACCGCCTCGGTCGCGACCTCCCGCTACGCTTCGGCGGCGGTCAGCTCCAACCAGCAGTCGTCCGGCAACTTCGTGGCCAATGCGCCGTCGCGCACCGTGGAATACGACCAGATCGGCATCTCGCTGTCCGGCCGCGTCAGCGGCGCCACCATCGCCGTCGGCGCCGGCGTCTACGAGGGCACCAGCAGCGGTTCGTACGAGGGCGAAGGGTACGAAGTCCAGGCCAACAACCTGTATGCCGACGTGTGGACGGGATCGAGCCATCCCAGCGGAGGCAACAACGGCCACATCGACTACGACGCCGAAAGCCAGGGTGCGGCGCTGAACCCGAACCGGGCAGGCGTGGGCGGCTTCTCCTTCGACACGACGGAGGGCGGCACCTACGAGGGCAGCGAGGAAGGCGAGCTGGTCTTCGTCGAACTGGGCTACGCCGACCTGTGGGCCAGCCTGAGCGGCTACGTGACCATTGCGCGCAACGTCGTCGATACCTACACGACCAACACCGCCTCGTTGTCCGGCGACGCCTTCGCGCGCGCGACCGGCAACATCGGTGTGAACGTGTCGGCCGGCACCGGCAACCAGCAGGCCAACAGCCTGGCCCTGGCCGTCGCGCAGCCGTCGGCGGCGCCGCCGCCGTCCGGCCCGCCCGGCGGCGAGTGAGCCGGTCCGCATGAAACATCCCGTCACGGGATGAAGGAGTGACTCCCGGCCATCCGCCGTGGCCGGGAACTCACGGAACGCCCCGTCCCGCCTCCCCCGCGGGACGGGGCTTCCACTCCATGGACGGCGGACCTCTTCCATGACCGACCGCAACAGGAACCTGCCGCCATGTCGCGACTGCCGACGCCGAGCCTGATGCTGTTGCTGCTGCTTTTCGCCGTTCCGGCGCAGCCGGCGAGGGCCGCCGACGTGGCCTTCTCCGGCGTGCTGCCGAACGGGGCGCTGTACCACCTGCCGGTGGAGAGCATGCGCGAGTCGCGCTACCGCCACCTGGTCCGGCAGAAGACCGACTACAGCTGCGGCGCCGCCTCGCTGGCGACGATCCTGCGCTACGCCTACCACCTGGACGCCGACGAGGACACGGTGATCGAGGGCATGCTCGCCCTGGCCGACCCGGAGATCGTGCGCGAGCGCGGCTTCTCCCTGCTGGACATCAAGCGCTACGTCGAATCGCTGGGTATGCGCGGGCGCGGCTACCGGGTCGACGAGGACCGCCTGCGCCAGCTGCGCGTCCCCAGCCTCGTGCTGATGGACGTGAACGGTTTCCGCCACTTCGTCGTGCTCAAGCAGGTGCGCGGCGACCTGGTCGAGATCGGCGACCCGATCCTGGGCAACCGGGTCGTCCCCTTGCCCGTATTCCTTGACTCGTGGCCGTCGCGGGCGGTGTTCGTCGTTATCGGCACCGACTTCGACCGCAACACGGTCCTGTTGCAGCCCAGCACCCGGCCCAGTGCCAAGGCGCTCTATGCACGGCAGGGGCCGATCACCGACGCCGAGCTGCTCGACTTCGGTTTCTCCCATGCCGACCTGTTCTGAAGGGAGCCGACCATGACCGGAAAACGCACGCTCTGCATCGCCATAGGACTGGCGACCGCACCGGCCGCGCTGCCCGCCCTGGCGCAACAGCCGCCGACGGATGCGGCGGCGACCCCGTCCCCCGCCAGCGGGCTCGTCGAGCTGACCGACGAGGAAATGGGCGACATGCGCGGCCGCTACACGGTCAACAGCAACACCGTGGCCTGGTTCGGCGTGACCATGGTGTCCACCTGGCAGACCCAGAGCGGGGCGCAGCTGCAGAGCACCATGAAGGTGGCGATGGACGCGAGCCGCCCCGGCAAGCCGACCGTGACCTTCCAACCGCACGTGAGCATCACCGCGATCGACGCCCCGTCACCGGTGCCGTCCGGGCTGCGCGAGATCGACAACGCCGGCCTGGCCAACGTGACCGGCGTGACCCAGAGCGTCCAGGTAGCCGGCGACGGCAACCTGGCCCACAACATCGCCCACGTCACCGTGCGCGACCAGCCGCCGCCGTCCGAAGCCTCCGGTGCCTCCCCTGCGTCGGAAGCGCCGGTGGCGTCCGCGACGGCGCCCCTGCCCCTGCCGTCGGCGCCGTCGCTGTCCGCCCCCCTGTCGGCGCCGGCGACCACCGCCATCGCCACGACCACCGTGGCCGGCATGAACGCCGTGGCCCAAGTCGAGAACAACGCCGTCCGGGTGCTGCTGCAGATCGACGGCCAGGGCGCGGTCGAGCAGTGGATCGGCCGCAGCGGCCTGGGCCAGACCATCCAGCTGGCCGCCGACGGCCAGCGCGCCAGTAACTGGATGGAACTGGAAGTGGTCCGCAACACGACCCAGGGGCGGCCCGTGCTCGGACAGAACGTGGCGCAGGCGATCGCGCTCAGCCGTGGCATCGCGATCGGGTACTGACGGCCAGACCAACCTAAGGAGAAGCAGGTGATCAGGAAGACTCCGGCCGTATCCCGCCCGGCATTGCCCGTGGCCATCGTCGCGGCCCTGGCCGCGTCCGCGTTCGCGCCGCTGGCGGTGGCGCAGCAGGCACAGGGCGCCACGCCCGCCGACGAAGCCGAACTGCGCCAGCTCACCCAGGATCTGGCCGAGCTCAAGGCCGCCTATGCCCAGGAGGTCCGCCGCCTGCGCGAACTAGACATGCAGGTGCAGGCGCTGCAGGCGCGTCTGGCCGGCCGGGTGCCTGCCGCCGGCCAGGTCGTGGCGGCACCGGCCGCGGCGGCTGCGGCGGCCGCCACCGCCCAGGCGGCGCCGGCCCCGTCGTCCACGGCCCCGCCGCCTTCGCAGGAGGGCTATGCCAGCACCGCCGCCGAGGCGGAGAAGGCGCGCGCCGAGTCGGTCAGCCGCAGCGTGTCCGACGTGAAGGAGCAGACCCGGACCCTGTTCACCCAGCGCTTCGTGATCGAGAACGGACTCAGCTACAACCGCTACGACCGCAAGCAGCTCACCCTCAACGGCTTCCTCGCGCTGGACGCGATCTTCCTCGGCAGCATCGCCATCGAGAACGTCGAGTCGGACACGGTGAACTACAACCTTGCCGCTCGCTGGGGCGTCCTCCCGCGCCTGACGCTGAACATGGACGTCCCCTACCTGTGGCGCAAGACCATCTACCAGAAGGGCGGCGCCGGCGGCGCGGCCGGGGCGATCGCGCAGGAGGAAACCACCGGCAGCGGCATTGGCGATGTCACCTTCAGCGGCAATTTCCTGCTGCTGCCGGAGAAGAACAGCCGGCCGGAGACGGTGCTCAACTTCGGCGTCACCGCGCCCACCGGGCAGGAGCCCTACGGGATCCCGTGGATCGTACTCGAGCGCGACGACGACGAATTCATCCGCTTCGCCGTGCCGGAGAAGCAGCCCACCGGCAACGGCGCCTGGCAGGCCAGCGTCGGGCTGTCCGCGGTGAAGACCAGCGATCCGGCGATCATGTTCGGCAACATCGGCTACACCTACTCGCGCGAGGCCAGCTTCGACGACATCGACAACAACCCGGCCACGGTCAACCCCGGCGACGTCAAGCTGGGCAACTCGTTCTACTTCGGCGCGGGGGTGGCGTTCGCGTTCAACGAACGCACCAGCTTCTCCATGTCGCTGAGCAACCGGCTCAGCGCACGCGCGCGCACGCGCTACGACGGCCAACCGTGGAGCAAGGTGATCGGCAGCGACGCCAACTCGGCGATGTTCAACCTCGGCGTCACCTACGCGCTGAACGAGCAAGCGACCATGGTCGGGCTGCTCGGCATTGGACTGACCCCGGACGCGCCGGACTTTACCCTCGGTTTCCGGTTGCCGTATTCGCTGTAGGGGCCCGGCTTGCTGGCGATGGCACGGGCGCCGGAATCACGAGAACGTCGCTTGTGCCGGCGGCGTCGCGTCGCCGGCTGAACCCGGCTCCTACAACAGCCACGACGCGGCCGTTCTCCTGTGTAGGAGCTGACTTCAGTCGGCGACACGGGCGTCGGGGTCAGGAAGATGTCGCTTGTGCCGACGGCGTCGGGTCGCCGGCTGAACCCGGCTCCTACAACAACTGCGGCACGGCCGCTCTCCTGTAGGAGCTGACTTCAGTCGGCGACACGGGCGTCGGGACCATAAGGACGTCGCCTGTGCCGACGGCGTCGGGTCGCGGGCAAGTCCGGCTCCTACAGCCGTAGTGCCTCAAGCTCCAGCTGGTGCTTCTTGCACAGCCGGTAGACGGTGACCCGCGAGACGCGCAGCCGTCGCGCGCACTCGCTGACGTTGAAGCCCGAGTTGCGCAGGGCCGACAGGACCACTTCCCGTTCGGCCTGCACGCGAACGCCGTCCAGGCCTTCGGCGGCCGCGCCGGTAGCGGCCGCGCCCTCCAGCTGCAGGGCCTGGATGCCGATCAGGTCGCCCTCGCTGACCACCGCGCCGCGCCGCACCCGGTTGAGCAGTTCGCGCACGTTGCCCGGCCAGGCGTGCTCGCGCAGGGCGCGCCACGCGCCGGCATCGAAGCCGCGCGCGCGCACCCGGTGCTGGCGGCGGAACGCGTCGAGGAAGTGCCTGGCCAGCAGTTCGACGTCGTTGCCGCGCTCGCGCAGCGGCGGCATGTGCAGCCTCAGCACGTCCAGCCGGTAGAACAGGTCTTCGCGGAAACGTCCCTGCGCGACGGCCTGCTCCAGGTCGACATGGGTGGCGGCGAGCACGCGCACGTTGACGTGGATCGAACGGTGGCTGCCGATGCGTTCGATCGTGCCTTCCTGCAGGACCCGCAGCAGGTTGGCCTGCGCATCCAGCGGCAGGTCGCCGACCTCGTCCAGGAACACCGTGCCGCCGTCGGCGGCCTCGAACAGGCCGATCCTGCGCGCGGAAGCGCCGGTGAACGCACCGCGCTCGTGGCCGAACAGTTCGGCCTGCACCAGGTTGGGCGGCAGCGCGCCGCAGTTGATCGCGATGAAGGGCGCGGCGTGACGCGGCGACAGCCGGTGCAGCGCGCGCGCGGCCAGTTCCTTGCCGGTGCCGGTTTCGCCGGTCACCAGGACCGGCAGGTCGATCGGGGCGAACTTGTTCAGGTTCGCGCGCACCTGCAGCAGCGCCGGGCTGTTGCCGATCAGGCTGTCGCTGTCCGGATCGTTGCCGGCCTGGTCGCCTTCCACCACCTGCTGCAGCCGGCTGACCTGCTGGAGGTCGAGCGGCTCGCGCAGCGTGAACAGGCAGCCGCCGGATATTCCGGCCGGGACGTGGCGCGCGTCGTCGGCCTCGCCCAGCGTCACCAGCGGCAGGTCGGGATGGCGCGCGAGCAGGTCGCGCATCGCCGTGAGCCAGGCGCGGTCGGCGCCGCGCAGGTCGACCAGCGCGGCGACCTGGTCGCCGCCGCGCAAGCCGATGCGCGTGCTGCCGGCATCCTCGATCACGCGCAGTTCCCATCCGGCGGCCGCAAGCAGTTCGCGCTCCTGCGGCGCGGGACGGCCCAGCCAGATGATGCAGCGTTTGCGGATATCGGGAACAGCCGCCATGTCGTGCTCCTGGATTCCATCCGGGCAAACGAAGGCGGGTTCGCCATCGCGGCCCCTGCGCGGGCAGGCATCGGCAGCCTGCCATCGCTCCATGACAACGGCCTGAATTCCGGGGACGCGATCACCGCCGTCGTGCGGCGGAGAGGCGTCGGATTCAGGACCGGAGGTCAGCGCGGACAGGCCCCGGGCGCGGGCGGCAGACTCGTGGGCATGCACGCGGAACGAGGATGCGCGTGCGGGACAGGCAGCGGAACGACACACGACAGCATGAGCAGATTCCCCCGGATCATGTCTTCTCCGAAATGCGGAGCGACGGAACGTGTTGTATCCAGAAGAACGGCTACCGGTGCGGATGCAGGACAAAAACCGCGTTAAGCAAAGTGACGAAAACGTTGTTCAGCTTCAGCGCGGATCGACCGGATAGGCGATCAGCAAAACCAGATCGTCCTCGCCGACCTGCTCGATCGCATGCGTGCTGCCGGGCCGGGTCAGCATCGCGTTGCCGGCGGCGACCTCGTAGGCCTTGCCGTCCATCACGTAGCGGCCGCGGCCGGAGAGCACGTAGTAGATCTCGTCCTTGTGGTGCTGGTGCAGGCCGATGCCGGCACCCGGGTGCAGCACGCGCTTGCGCATCACGAACGGCAGGCCGGGTGCGTCGGTGAACAGCGGATGGGCGGTGGTGGTGCCGGCGCCGCCGTGCGGGCCGGGCTGCCGGCGGGCGAAATCGCGTTCGTGCACCACCGATGAAGGATGCGGCTGCGCGGCCAGGTCGGCGCGTGCGCTGGCCGGCGCGCCGCAATCGGTGTCGCGGACAACGTGCCCGGCCAGCGACGGATCCAGCGCCTTCCAGTCGCGCACCACCAGGCAGGCGACCAGGGTCGCGCCGGCGGCGCTGAAATGCGTGTCGTCGCGCACGCCGCGTTCGGGGACGTGCTCGAAGTAGGCCTTCGAAGTCTCGTCGCCGAGCGCGCGCAGCCAGTCCGCACTGCTGGCATTGAGGTCGATCAGCGCCACCTGTTCGCGCGCGGCCAGTGCTCGCACTGCCTGGGTGTAGCGTGCGTGGGTGTCCAGCAGCGAGCCGAAGTCCCAGACCCGCCGCGATACCGGTGTCACCAGGATGGGCGTGGCGCCGCGTTCGCGGGCCAGCGTTACGTAGCGCATCAGCCACTGCGGATAGGCCGTTTCCGGGTCGTCGTAGCGGCGCGTGTCCTCGACCTTGGCGTCGTTGTGGCCGAACTGCACCAACAGCACGTCGCCCTTGCGCAGTTCGCGCGCGATCGGCTCGAGCCGGCCTTCCTCGACGAAGCTGCGCGCGCTGCGTCCGCCGGCGGCATGGTTGCGGACCTCGAACTGCGCCGGGTCGAGGAAACCTTGCAGGTGCTGGCCCCAGCCGTTGCGCGGCGCGCGCTCGGGCCCGTACCCGGCGGCGGTGGAGTCGCCGGCGATGAACACGCGGCGTGCCTCGGCCCGGGCCTCGTCCGCGCACGACAGCGCGGCAAGCAACAGCACGATCGGCAGCAGGCGGATGGACATGGCGGTCGCTCCGGAAAAAAAGACGCCCCGCGGTCGGCTCGGCCGGGCGGGGCGAGGAGGGTCGGTACCGGCCCCGGACGCGGATGCGGAGAGAGTGCACCCGGCGCGCCGGGTGTGCACCCGCGGCTGGAGCCGTCCCGGGGCGGGGTTCAGCGCGCCAGCCAGCCGCCGTCGACCGGGATCACGGCGCCGTTGACGTAGTCCGACGCGGCGCTGGCCAGGAACACCGCGGTGCCGCCGAGGTCGGCCGGCACGCCCCAGCGCCCGGCCGGGATGCGGTCGAGGATCGCCTTGCTGCGCTCCTCGTCGGCGCGCAGCTGGGCGGTGTTGTCGGTGGCCATGTAGCCCGGCGCGATCGCGTTGATGTTCACGCCCTTGGCGCCCCATTCGTTGGCCAGCAGGCGGGTGATGCCGGCGATGCCGCTCTTGGACGCGGTGTACGACGGCACCCGGATGCCACCCTGGAACGACAGCATCGAGGCGATGTTGATGACCTTGCCGCGGCCTTGGGCGATGAAGTGGCGGCCTGCGGCCTGCGACATGAAGAACGCGGACTTGATGTTGACGTTCATCACGTCGTCCCAGTCCTTCTCACTGAAGTCGACCGCATCGGCGCGGCGGATCAGGCCGGCGTTGTTGACCAGGATGTCCAGGCCGCCGAGGCCGGCGACGGTGTCCTTCACCAGGCGCTCGACCGGTTCGATCGAGATCAGGTTGGCCTCGAGGTTGAGGAAGCGGCGGCCGAGGGCCTTGATCTTCTCGCCGGTTTCCTCGGCCGGCACGATGCCGGCGGCGGCGATGTCGGCGCCGGCTTCAGCCAGCGCCAGCGCGATGCCCTGGCCCAGGCCGGTGTTGGCGCCGGTGACCAGCGCGACCTTGCCTTCCAGGCTGAACGGATTCGTCATCGGATTACCCTTCCTGTGCGAGCGTTGTGCGTGCGGATGTATGCGGGGGGACGCGCCGCGGCCAAGCGGCGCGCGCGCGTCACTTGAGCTGGCAGATGTCCAGCACGTTCATGTCGGTGTAGTCCAGGTTCTCGCCGCCCATCGCCCAGATGAAGGCGTAGTTGCTGGTGCCCGAACCCATGTGGATCGACCACGGCGGCGAGACCACCGCCTCGTCGTTCTGCATGACGATGTGGCGCTGCTGGTCCGGCTGGCCCATGAAGTGGTAGACGCGGTCGTTGGCACCCAGGTCGAAGTAGAAGTAGACCTCGCTGCGGCGGTCGTGCAGGTGCGGCGGCATCGTGTTCCAGACGCTGCCCGGCTTGAGCACGGTCAGGCCCAGCAGCAGCTGCGAGGACTGGCAGGTGGCCGGGACGATGAACTGGTAGATGGTGCGCTCGTTGCTGGTTTCCAGCGCGCCGCGTTCCAGTGCCACCGCGTCCTTGATCGACAGCTGCTTGGTCTCGAAGCGCGCGTGCGCCGGGGTCGAGGTGAGGTAGAACTTCGCCGGGTTGGCCGCGTCGGCCGAGGCGAAGCTGACCTCCTCGCTGCCCATGGCCACGTACAGGCCATCCTTCGGGCCGAGCACGTAGTCGGTGCCGTCCACGGTCACCGTGCCGGTGCCGCCGCCGACGTTGATCACGCCCAGCTCGCGCCGCTCCAGGAACGGCTTGCCGGCGGCCGAGGCCGGCTCGGTCTGCCGGGGCAGCGACACGGCCTGGTTCACCGGCGCGGCGCCGCCGATCACGAAGCGCTCGTAGTGGGTGTAGTTCAGCCGCACCTCGTCGGCGGCGAACAGGTCGCCGATCAGGTACAGGTCGCGCAACTCGTCGTTGCTGGCGCCCTGCATGACGCCGGGGTGGGTCGCGTAATAGGTCTTCTGGTACATCGGGGACGGGCTCCTCGGGGCGGTGCCCATGGCCGCGGAACCGGCCATGGCAGTGCGTTGGGGGTGGATTCTAGCGGACGTTGGTAACCGGTGTCATTCCGCAATGCGTCAATCGGCCGTGCACCCGGAAGGCGGGCGCGGCGCGGGAGTCAGGCGGGGGGTTGGCAGGAGTCGCGGACGATCAGGTGCGGACGCACGCTGGCCACCGGCAGCGGGCCGTTGTCCGGGCGGATCAGCATGGTTGCGGCGATCCGGCCGGTGTCGCGGGTCTGCCGGCGCACCGAGGTCAGCGAGGGCCACAGGCGCGCGGCCAGCGGGCTGTCGTCGTAGCCGATCACCGACAGGTCGCGCGGGATGCTGATCCCTGCGCGCATGGCGACCTTGTACACGCCGGCGGCCATCTCGTCGTTGCCGCAGAAGATCGCGGTCGGCCGCTGCTTGCCGGCCAGCAGCTTCTCGGCCGCGGCCACGCCGGACTCGAAGGTGTAGCTGGCCTCGATGATCCGCGACTTGGGCACCTCGATGCCGCGCTTGGCAAAAGTGCCGACGAAGCCCTCGGTGCGCTCGATCGCCGAGCGGTACGCCAGCGGACCGGTGATCAGGGCGACGTCGCGGTGGCCCAGGGTCAGCAGGTAGTCGGCCGCCTCGGCCGCGCCGTCGCGGTCGTGGGTGACGATCATGCGGCCGTCGCGGTCGTCGAACCCGACCGGGACGATGCGGGTGTAGCGGCAGCCCGTTTCCGCCAGCATGTCGACCAGGTTCTGGTCCTCCGAGGCGCGCGGGATCAGCATCACCCCGTGCAGCTTCTGCTGCTGCACGAAGCGGCGCACGCCGTCGATGTAGCCGGGGCTGCGGGTGTCGCAGGGATGCACCACCAGCTCGAAGCCGGACTCGCGCAGCGCGTCCAGCGCGCCGTACTGCATGTCGACGATGTACTGCGCGGTCGGGTTGTCGTAGACCATGCCGATCAGGAACGAGCGCCGGAACGCCAGGCCGCGCGCCAGCGGGTCGGGCGTGTAGCCGACCTCGCGCATAAGCGCCTCGACCTTCTCGCGGGTGTCCTTACGCACCAGCGGGGAGTTGTTGATGATCCGCGAGACCGTCTTCTTCGAGACCCCGGCCAGCCGTGCGATGTCGTTGATGGTCGCGGCCTTGCCGGCGGTGGGCCGGGCGGCCTGGGAAGCGGGGGAGGAGCGCGCGGGCATGGAGGCGGTCGGAGGAAGGGTCGGTCGATTCTAGCCGGAGCGGCGGCTGCGATACCGCCCGGTCGGTGCCGGGCCGGTCGCGGTCATCAGGCCAGCACCCCGGGCAGCCACAGCGACAGCTGCGGGAAGAAGGTCACCACCAGCAGCACCGCCAGGCCGGCCAGCCAGAACGGCCAGATCGTGCGCATGCTCTCGCCCACGCTGATCTTGCCGATCGCCGTGCCGATGAACAGCACCGAGCCCACCGGCGGGGTGACCAGGCCCAGGCCGCCGGTCAGCACCAGGACCAGGCCGAAGTGGATCGGGTCGATGCCGTAGGCCCTGGCCACCGGCAGGAAGATCGGGGTGCAGATCAGGATCATCGGCGCCAGGTCCATGAAGGTGCCCAGCAGCAGCAGCATGACCACGATCATCAGCAGCACCATGTACTTGCTCTGCGCGAACGACTGCAGGAAATCCACCGCCGCCGACGGCACCTGCAGGTAGGCCAGCAGCCAGCCGAATACCGCCGCGGTGGCGATCACGAACAGGATCACGCCGGTGCTGCGCGCGGCGTGCACGACCGTGTCCAGGAACTCGCGCAGGCGCAACTGGCGGTACAGCACCACGGTGACCAGCAGCGCGTAGACCACCGCGATCGCCGCCGATTCCACCGCGGTGAAGATGCCGGCGCGGATGCCGATGAAGATCAGCGCGACCAGGCCCAGGCCGGGCAGCGCCGAGACCAGCCGCACCAGGACCGCGCGCCAGCCCGGGAAGACCTCGACGCCGTAACCGCGGTGGCGGGCCACGACATAGCCGGTGACCATCAGTGCCGCGGTCATCAGCAGCGCCGGGACGATGCCCGCTGCGAACAGCCGCGCGATCGACAGCCCGCCGCCGGCCGCGGCCGAATACAGGATCAGGTTGTGCGATGGTGGCACCAGCAGCGCGACCAGCGCGGCAGTGATGCTGACGTTGACCGCGAAGTCGCGGTCGTAGCCGCGCTTGACCATCTGAGGGATCATCGTGCCGCCGACCGCCGAGACGTCGGCGATCGCCGAACCGGACACGCCGCCGAAGAACAGCGAGGACAGGATCGAGACCTGGCCCAGGCCGCCGCGCATGCGGCCGACCAGCGACGAGGCCAGCGCGATCAGGCGCTCGGAAATGCCGCCGCGCATCATGATCTCGCCGGCGAAGATGAACAGCGGGATCGCGATCAGCGAGGCCGAGCCGGAACCGGCCGAGATCTGCTGGACCATCACCACCGACGGCAGGTCCAGGTACAGCAGGGTGACCAGCGCAGCGGCGGCCAGGGCGAAGGCGACCGGCACGCCGATCACCAGCAGCAGCGCGAACACGAGGAACAGCAGGGCGATGGCCATGGTCAGAGGTCTCCGTCCTGCGGCGCCGGCGACGCGGGAAGCTCGTCCTGCCTGTCCGGCGCCAGTGCCAGGACCAGGCGGTTGAGCGCGAACAGCGCCATCAGCGCGCCGCCCAGCGACAGCGGCAGGTAGTTGATGCTCTGCGGCAGGTTGGCGCCGGCGGCACGGATGCCGAGGCCGTCGACCAGCAGCACCGCCGCCCAGTACGCGATCACCCCGCCGATGCCGATGATCACCAGCGGCACGAGCACGTCGATGGCGCGGCGCACCGCCGGCTTGACGTGGTCGTGCAGCAGGAAGAAGCCGAAGTGGCGGTTGGTATGCACGCCCGCGGCGGCGCCCATGCCCATCGCGGTGGCCAGCAGCAACAGGGTCACCGGTTCGGTCCAGCTGGGCGAGTCGTTGAGCACGTAGCGGGTGAACACCTGCCAGCTCTGCACCACCACCAGCCCGAGCAGGGCGGCGGCGGCGATGGCGATGGCGATGCCGGCGATGCGGTCCAGCGCGCGTTGCGCGGGGCCGGCCGGTACGGAAGCGGCGGTATCGGTCATGGTTCGGGTCAGGCGAGTTCGCGGATGCGGCGGTAGAGGTCCCCGATCTCCGGCTTCTGGCGGTACTCCTCCAGCAGCGGTTCGGCGGCCTTGCGGAACGCGGGCAGGTCGACTTCGTTGGCCTGGATGCCGTGGTCGAGCACGCCCTGACGGGCGAGGGTCTCCGATTCCTCCCACTTGGCGCGCATCACCGGCACCGACTCGCGCGCGGTGCGCACCAGCAGTTCGCGGTCGGCCGGGGTCAGCGACAGGAAGCTGGCGCGCGACATCACCAGGATGTCCGGCGCATAGGAATGGCGGGTCTCGGACCAGTAGCGGGCCGCCTCGAAGTGGCGGCTGGAGTGGAAGCTGCGCATGTTGTTCTCGGCGCCGTCGATCATGTGCGTCTCCATCGCCGAGAAGGTCTCGCCCAGCGACATCGGCGTCGGGTTGGCGCCGAGCAGGCGTACCAGCCGGATGAAGATGTCGGAAGGCGCCACCCGCATCTTCAGGCCGTGCAGGTCCTTCGGCTGCGCGATCGGGTGCTTGGTGTTGTAGAAGCAGCGGCCGCTGGAGTCGTAGATCGCCAGGCCGACCAGGTCGCGGCTCTCGAAGCTGCGCAGCACCGCGTCGCCGACGTCGCCGTCGACCACCCGGCGCAGGTGCTCGACCGAGTCGAACACGTACGGCAGGCACAGCGCCTGGGTCAGCGGGAAGGCGTTGTTCAGCGCGCCGGAGAACACCCGGGTGATGTCGATGACGCCGTAGCGGGCCATGTCGATCGCCTCGGCCTCGCGGCCGAGCTGGCCGGAGTGGTACAGGCGGATCTTCAGGCGGCCGCCGGTCTCGCGTTCCAGGGTCTGGCCGATCCAGCGCACCGCCTCCACGGTCGGGTAGTCGGACACGTGCACGTCGGTGGCGGTGAGCACGCGTGGGGCATCGGCAGAGGCCGTGCCGCCGGCGGCGAAGGCGCGGCTGGCTGCCGCCAGCGGCAGGGCGCAGGCGGCGCCCACGCCGCCCAGCAGCAGCCGGCGCCGGGTCATCCGGCTCATGGCGCGCCGTCCGCGCCGGCGGGCACGGCGTGGCAGTCCAGCGTGGCGTAGCCCTCGAACACCACGCGCGCGCGCTGGCCGGCGGCGATGTCGTGGATCCCGGTGGCGTTGCCGGTGGCGATGTACTCGCCGGCCTTCAGCGGCCGCCCGCGCCGCGCCGAGCGCGACAGGGCGAAGGCGAACGCCGCGCGCAGCCCGCCGGGCAGGCGCTGCGCGCCGCCGCGGCCGACGCTGGTGCCGTCGATGAAGGTCTCGGCCGTCAGCGTCGACTCGTCCTGCACGGCCCAGTCTGGTACCGCCGGGCCCAGCACCAGCCCGTTGTTGTTGCCGAAGTCCGACACCACCACCCGCGGCCCCAGTTCGTTGATCGTGGCCAGCGGGCTGCTGGCCACCTCGACGCCGACGAACAGGGTCGCCGGCACCGCGGCGGCCTCTTCGGGCGTCCAGTCCAGTTTGCCAGCCGGCACGTCGGCCTCCAGCCGCAGCACGTACTCGGCCTCGACCGCGCCGAAGCCACCGGTGAACACCGGAATCGGCAGGCTGCCACCGGTAGCATTCCACAGCTGGCGGGAAAAGATCGGGCCCAGCAGGCGCTCGTCCCCGGACCCGTCGCGGCGCTCGGGGGCGATGTAGCCGACCTTCCAGCCCACCACCGTGTCCGGCCAGCGGGCGATGGCCAGGTCCTGGACCCGGTAGGCGGTGGCCAGGTCCTCGGGAATGGCGCCGGGAAAGCCTTCCAGCGCGGCGCCGCGGCGGCGGGCGCCGACGAAGCCGTCGGCGATGGCCGACAGCTGCGGCGGGGCCGGCGTATCGTCCTGGTGGCCTGTGACAGTACTCAAGGTGTCTCCCCGGAAAAGTGCTCTTTGCGTGTTGCGCCGCGGATCGACAGCGGGCGCGGAAGCTGTATATGGTAAACCGGTGTCATGCCGCAATGTGCACCGCGTCAATGCGCCTCTGCACGCTGCAACGCAACATCCGGCGAGGGCCTCCCATGCATCCGCTGTACCGGCTACTGGAGCACCTGATCGGCGCGTCGCGGCGCGCGCGCGGTAGCCGTGCCTGGCTGTTGTTCGTGTCCGTGGCGGCGGCGCTTCCCGCCTTCGCGGCACCGGCCCCGGTCGATGGCGCCGCCGCGCCGGTGCAGGTGCCGCTCTGGCCCGGACCGGCGCCGGGCTCGCAGGGGCTGTCGCTGGCGCAGCGCATCGTCGAACGCAGCGCCGACCCGGCCCTGCCCGACCGCTATGCCGACGGCATAGCCGCGCCCTCGCTGACCGTGTACCGCCCCGCCCACCCGGATGGGCGCGCGTTGCTGGTCGTCCCCGGCGGCGGCTACCAGCGCGTGGTGCTGGACAAGGAGGGCACCGCGCTGGTCCCCGCCTTCGCCGAGGCCGGCGGCCTGACCCTGTTCGTGCTGCAGTACCGCCTGCCCGGCGAAGGCCATCGCGATGCGCGCGATGTGCCCCTGGCCGACACGCAGCGGGCGATGCGCCTGATCCGCCGGCGCGCGGCCGAGTGGGGTGTGGACGCCGGCAGCGTGGGAGTCATGGGCTTCTCCGCCGGCGGGCACGTCGCCGCCAGCCTGGCCACGCGGCACCGCGAGCAGGTGTACGCGCCGGTCGACGCGGCCGACGGACTGGATGCGCGACCGGCCTACGTGCTGCTGGTCTATCCGGTGATCGACATGGGCGCACACGCGCATCCGGGTTCGCGGCAGGAACTGCTCGGCGATGCGCCCGACGCCGCTTCGGTGCGGGCGTACTCGCTGCAGAACCGCGTCGACGCAGCCACGCCGCCGGTGTTCCTGCTGCACGCGCAGGACGACGACGTCGTGCCGGTGGAGAACAGCCTGCTGTTCGAGGCCGCATTGCGCGAGGCGGGCATCGGACACGAAACCCATCTCTACGCGCACGGCGGCCATGGCTTCGGCGTGCGCGCGGCGCGCGGGACGCTGGCGCTGTGGCCGCAGCTGGCGCTGGCCTGGATACACGAACAGGCACCGCCGGGCCCGGCCCGGATGAAGGACTGAACGATGCCGGATCCGACCTTCCCCGCCGGCGGTGATCCGGCCGATTTCCGGCGTCGCCGGCTGCTGCAGGCCGCCGGCGCCGGCGCCGTCCTCGCCGGCATCGGCCCGCTGGCGTTTGCCGCGTCCGCTTCCAGCGTGGTCGCCACTACCCGCAGTGGCCGGGTGCGCGGTGTGTTCGAGCAGGGCGTGCACGCGTTCCGGGGCATCCGCTACGGGGCCGACACCGCGGCCACCCGCTTCCGGCCGCCACGCTCGCCGCAACCGTGGCGCGGGGTGGCCGAGGCGATCGCCTACGGTGCATCCGCGCCGCAGCGCGGCCACGACGGCCCCGGCAGCGAGGACTGCCTGTTCCTCAACCTGTGGACCCCGGGCCTGCGCGACGGTGGCAGGCGGCCGGTGCTGGTCTATTTCCACGGCGGCGGCTACGACACCGGGTCAGGCAGCGATCCGCTGTACGACGGCGGCCGCCTGTGCCGGCGCGGCGACGTGGTCGTGGTCACGGTGAACCACCGGCTCAACGCGTTCGGCTACCTGTACCTGGGCCTGCTCGGCGGAAGCGAGTACGCGGCATCGGGCAACGCCGGCCAGCTCGACCTGGTGCAGGCGCTGCGCTGGGTGCGTGACCACGCTGCCGAGTTCGGCGGCGATCCGGGCAACGTCACCGTGTTCGGCCAGTCCGGCGGCGGCGCCAAGATCGCCACGCTGATGGCGATGCCGTCCGCGCGCGGCCTGTTCCACCGCGCCTGGACCATGAGCGGGCAGCAGGTCACCGCGGCCGGCCCGCGCGCGGCGACCCAGCGCGCGCAGCTGTTCCTGCAGGCGCTGGGCATCGACCCGGCCGCGCCCGATGCGTTGCCGCGGCTGGGCGCGCTGCCGGTGGAACGGATCCTGGAGGCGACGGCGGTGCGCGACTTCTCGCGGATCGAGGACACGCGCCTGTACTTCGGCCCGGTCATGGACGGCGAGACGCTGCCGAGGCATCCGTTCTGGCCCGACGCGCCGGCGCAGTCGGCGGCGATCCCGATGGTGGTCGGCAACACCCGAGACGAGACGCGCGCGTTCCTCGGCAACGATCCGCAGAACTTCGCCCTGTCCTGGGAGGCGCTGCCGGCGCGGCTGGAACGGCAGCAGTACGTCGACCTCCGCGCCGATCTGGTGGTGGCCGAGTACCGGCGCCTGTACCCGCACTACACGCCGTCGGAGGTGTTCTTCGTCGCGACCACCGCCGGGCGCTCCTGGCGCGGCGCGGTCGAGGAACTGGAAGCGCGCGCGCGGCAGGCGGAGCCGGCGGCACCGACCTGGGCCTACCAGCTGGACTGGGGCTCGCCGCTGGACGACGGCAAATGGCGCGCATTCCACACGCTGGACATCCCGCTGGTGTTCGACAACGTCCGCCAGCCCGGCTCGCGTACCGGCGACGGCCCCGGTGCGCAGAAGATGGCCGATGCGATGAGCAATGCGCTGCTGGCGCTGGCCCGGCACGGCGATCCGAACCACGCCGGCATCCCCGGTTGGGAACCGTATTCCATGGCACGGCGGCAGACATTGCTGTTCGACCTGCCGCCGGCGCTGGCCGACGATCCGCGTGGTGGCGAGCGCCGCCTGTGGCAGCAGGCGCCCTTCATCCAGCGGGGGACGATGTAGGCGCGATCCTGCGGATGCCAGGCACCGGCAAGTCGCGCAGGCGCCCGGGGCTGCCCGCAGGGTCGAGCAACGGCGTGCCGGCGCGTGCGGCGCGCCGCAATGGCGAGCGGGTGCGGGGATTGCGCTGCGCACGCCCTGTAGACTGCGGCCGACGACAGCGAGGCAGGCGGCAGGATGAGGATCACACCCACACCGCTCACGGCGGCGCTCGCCGGGGTGTTCACCGGACTGGCGATGTCCTGGCTCTGGCCGCGGCTGGGCGACGACACGCTGTACTGGATCGCGGCATTCCTGCTGGTGGTGGCGCTGCCGGCGCATGCCTTCGTGGTCGGGTTCGGGCAGAGGCCGGGCACTACCGGCGCGGTGGACGCCGCGCTGCTCAAGCGTGTGGTCGCCTGGCTGTTCGCCGCGATCGCCGTCATCGTCCTGGTGCGGATACTGCCGTTGTAGCGCCTGCGGCCTGCGGCTGCGTTTGTCCCGGACTCGGCATCGGAACCCTCCGGATACCGTGGCGCATGAAAGCAAGAGGCCGGGCATGCCCGGCCTCTTGCCTGCCACTGCTGCCCGCGGCCGCAGCGTGCCGCTTCGCTAGCGCACGGCGCGGCGGTTGTTGACGCGGGTGACCTCCTCGGCGTCGCCGTCCAATGCCACGCGCACGTACAGCCCCTCCGGATCGCGGCCGCCCAGCGGCAGGGTCACCACCGTGGTCTTCGGCAGCAGGTCACTGGGCGCGGCCAGCGCCGGCACCGCCACGCGCAACAGTTCGCGGCCGCGCGCGTCCTCCAGCACCGCGTAACCGGCGCCGGTGCCGGCATGGCCGAGGCTGTGCACGGTCACTTCCACCGCGTCGCCGGCCACGCGCACGTCGCCGCGGCCGATGCCCAGGTCCGGGCGGGTTTCCACCGGCGTGCCCGGCGCCAGCAACTCGAACTCCATCACCAACGTCTGCATCGGCGGGAACACCACTTCCACTGAGGCGCCCTTCTCCAGCGCGAACTCGCGCGTGGCGGCCTTGCCGTCGATGCGGTCGTCGCCGTCACGGTCGATGCCCGAGGTCATGCGCCAGGTGCCGGCGTCGACGTTCCAGCCGGTCATGCTCGCGCGCTGCGGCTTGGCGCCGAGGTTGAAGCCGATCACCTTGAAGCGGTCGCGGCGCGGGTCGGGCACCAGGATCGCGACCTGCTCGGCGCCGCCGTCCTGCTCGAAGCGCCAGCTCACCGTGTGGCCCGGATACGACTGGTTGCGCTTGAGCGCGATGCCGCCCAGGCGCGCGCGCTGCAGGAACTCGGTCGGTGCCTCGACGCGGTCGGACCACCAGTGGCCCTCGGTGATCATGTACTCGCGCAGCGCCTTGGACTCGATGCCCTCAGCGTGCAAAGCCTCCAGGTACCGCTTGTCGCCGGTCTGCTGCCAGGCGGCCAGGCTGGGGAAGCCGGTGGCGCCCTTGTCGGCCGCTTCCACCAGCGCCTGGCCCCAGTCGTCCTGGCGGCCGAGCAAACTGATGAAGTTCTCGCCCAGGTTGGACAGACTGCCCGGCCCGCTGCGCTCGGCGCGGTAGTCGAGCGCGCGCAGGTACCTGTCGTCGCCGGTCCAGCGGTGCGCGGCCCAGAACAGGTGCATGGTGTCGCCGCCGCCGGAGCCCTGGACCAGCTCGCCGCCGCGGGTCTCGCCGGTGGCCCAGTGGATCTCGTTGGGCAGCGTCCAGCGCCCGTCCTTGTCGGTGTAGGCATGGGCCAGGTAGCTGTCGGCCAGGCCGGTCACCAGCCTGCGGCCGGTCGGGTCGGCGTTCCAGTCGCCGAGCAGGAAAGCCGGGTGCAGCGCCGGGAACGAGTACGGCTTCTGCCACTGCCAGTTCGGTTCGCGGTAGATCTTGTGGCCGCCGAACCAGTTGCTCGACCACAGCAGGTGGCCCTGCGGGTTGGTCAGGATGATCCGCTCGTCGTACGCCTTGACCGTCTCCATCAGCCGCTCGAGGGTGAGCGGGTCGCCCCAGTTGAGGTAGAGCATCGCGCTGTTGCTGTTGATGCCTTCCTCGTAGGCGTGCAGCTCGTCGGTCTCGATCGTGCTCAGGCCGTTGGCGAACAGGCCGTTGCGATAGACCGCCTCGGCCAGCGCGGTGAGCGAGGCGTTGATCTTGTCGGGCTTGATCCCCATCAGCGCCAGCCCGGGCCACTGTTGGACCAGATCGGTGTCGTCGGACAGGCCGCCGCCGAAATCGCCGTATTCGACCTGGCGGTTGTCGATCCACCAGTCGATGAAGCGGCGCGCGGCCTTCAGGTCCTCGACCTGGCGGAACGCCCACAGCGGCACGCCCTTGGGCGGTTGCGGCTGCACGAACAGCGGCCGGCCCTGGCTGTTGTAGCTGATGTAGTTCCAGTACTGGCGGCCCTGCTGGTGGTCCGGGTCGACCCGCAGCAGGTCGCTCAGGTCGGCATACACGCGCGCGTACAGGCGCTGGCGCTTGGAGGTGGTGTGCTCCTCGACCAGGAAGCCCCAGTTGTCGCGGACCTGGTCGAAGCGGTCGGCGATGTGCTGCTTCTTGGCTTCGGCGCGGTCCTTGAACACCAGCCGGACCTCGGCGCCGTGCAGCGAGCGCGCGTTGAAGCCGGGCGCGGCCGAGGCGACGCTGATCCACAGGCTGTCGGCGGTGAGGATGCGGTCGCGCAGGTCCAGCCACAGCGTGCGCTTCTGCCCCGGCTGCACCGACACCGACACGTCGATCATGTCGCGCGCCGGCCAGATCGGGTCCTTGACCCGGATGTTGAGCGGGATCAGGCCGTCCTGCGTGGCCGGCAGGTCCAGCGCGGGCAGGTCGATGGCGACCCCGTCCAGGCCGTCGTACATGTTCTCCCAGCTGTGCGCCCAGCTGCGGATCAGCGGCTGCGCCGGCGGTGCATCGCCGACGCCCGACGGGATGAGCACGTGCACGATCGGTTCGGCCGCGGTCGGCAGGGTGTCTTCGCCACGCTTGCGCGAGCCGGCGCCCTTGGGCAGCGCCATCACCGTGCTGCGCCGCGCCGGCAGGAAGCGCCCGTCGATGTACTGCCGCAGCGCCTGCACGTTGCCGTAGTCGGGCAGGATCGTGCTGTCGACCACGTAGGTCTGCCTGACCGTGCCTTCCGGCTCCGCCGCGTCGGTGACGTGGTAGGCCCAGATCTCCTGGATCGGCGTTTCCTGGGTGGTGTTGGTGAAGCGCAGGTGGCCGCCGCTGCGGGCGGCGAACTGGTCGACGCTGCGCACGACGCCCTGCGGCCGTTCGAACAGCGGCTGCTGGTGGTCGCGGTCAGGACCGTGGCTGGCCTGGCCGTAGGCCGCGCCGCGGATCTCGACCCGGTTGAACGGCTCGTCGGGCATCGCCAGGTCCAGCGCCTGGCCACCTTCGACGTAGGTGTTCCAGTCCGGCAGCTGGAAGTAGTCGTCGCGGCCGGGCAGGCGCGAGCGGTTGTACACGCCCGGCCAGGTGGTCTCGGGGATGCCGTCGTTGCCTTTCCACATCCACTGCTTCAGGTCCTTCACGTCGGCGAAGCCGAGGTGGCGGATCGAGGTGGCCGGCGCGGCCAGCGCCGGCGGTGCCTTGCCCTGCTCCCAGCCGTAGCGGTGCCGCCACGCGGACTGCCGCGCGTTGTCGCCGATGGCGACGGACGAGGCGGGCCTGGCCGCCGCCAGGTCGCCGCGGCGCGCCAGCGTGGCCACGCCGGGCGCGTCGAGCATGCGGTCATAGACCCGGATCTCGTCGAAGTCGCTGCCGCGCAGGAAGTTGTAGCGGCTCTGCACCTGGTAGGGCGCCATCACCCGCCCGGCCAGGCCGAGCTGGTCGAGCGCCGCATCGTAGTCGCCGGTGGTCCCTTCGCGCGCGACCTCGCTGCCGTCCACGTACAGGCGCACGCCGGCGGTCTCGTCCCAGGCGAAGGCCAGGTGCGTCCAGTCTTTCGGGCCGGGGACCTTGTCCAGCTTGAACGACACCCGCGTGCGCGCCAGGTTGGCGTCGGTGACGAAGGCGTCGAAGCCGTTCCCGTTCCAGTCGATCCGCAGCCAGACCATGTCCCAGCTGCTGTGGTCGGCGTAGCCGACGCGGAAGATCACGAACGGCGCCTCGCCCACTGCGTAGCGCGGCCGCCAGAAGAACGACAGCGTGCCGCGCTCGGCGAAGATGTTGCCCGGCGCGTTCCAGGCCAGCACGCCGTCATCGGCCCATTCGATCGCGCCGCCCTGCACGCCGGTCGGGACGATCTTCACCTTGTCCTGGAAGTTCGGCACCGCGTCGCCTTCGGCGTGGTCGGCGACGAAGCCCTGGTCGGCCGAGACCCGGAACAGCAGCCGCGGGGTGCCGTCCGCGTTCGCGCAAACGGGCGGCGCGGCCAGTAAGGCGGCGACGAGGGCGGCGAACAGGACGGGGCGGATCGGTTCAATCATCGGAGGGGTGTTCCACTTGCACGGACGGTAGGGGTTGCGGCATCAGTCGGCGGCGCCGGGCGCCACGGCATGGACCTCGCGCCAGCGCGGCAGTTCCTGTGCCAGCAGCTTCTCCGGCCAGGTGCCGTACCAGGCGTAGCCGGTGCGGCGTTCGTTGGGCAGTTCGGCGAACGCCACGCGCTGGCTGTCGCGGTTGACGAACAGCGGCTGCTGGCGTTCCAGGTCGTAGAAGCGCGCCCATAGTGAGGCGCCGGGTTCGCGCACCACCTGCACGTCCTTGCCGGTCTCCTCGCCCGGGTCGTCGATGCGCCGCACGGCCAGGTCGCGCAGGCGGTGCGATTCCAGCCAGCGGGCGGCGGAGTCGACCGCGGCGACGATGCGGGCATCGGGTCGCGGCTGGCGCATCAGCAGGCGCAGCACGCCGACGGACTCGGCCACCGCCAGCGACGGCAGTTCGTAGGCGCGGGCCTTGGCCGGCTGCAGGGTGACCTCGTCGTACTGCGCCGCCCAGATCGTCGGCCGGCCGTCGATCCGGACCTGGAGGGCGAGCAGGTTGTCGATGCCGCGCCGTACTGCTTCGGCGGCGCGCGCGCCGTATTCGGGCGTCAACGCGGCCAGTGCGCCCTCGCCTTCGGCGATGTCCTGCAACAGCGCCAGCGCGTTCACCATCGCGTCGTCGTTGAGGGTGATCTGGTGGCGATAGGAGGAACGGTCGGGATGGAACTGCGGCCATCCCCCATTGGGATACTGCGCGCCCAGCAGCCAGGCCACGCCGCGGCGCGCGGCATCGAGGTAGGCCGGGTTGCCGGTGTCGGCGTGGGCCTGAGCCAGGTAGCGGATCTCGCGGGTGGTGGCCTCGTTGTCCAGGGTCGCGTCGTCGTGCCGCTGCGGGTCGCGCAGCGCGGCGCGCTCGCCCGCGTCGTAGCGGCGGCCGTAGTCGACCTTCCTGTCGCGGTAGTGCTTCGACCAGCCGCCCGAGGGCGTCTGCAGCAGGAGCATGTTCTCGGCCACCGGGTCAATGCCCGGCGCCGGCGCGTCGGCCGTGGCCGCGAGCGCGCATGCCAGCAGTCCCGCCAGCATGAGCAGGCGGACCGCGAGCCGCGCGCGCATTCCGGCGCCTTTCATGGGAGCGGCGCCTGGTACATGGGCCGCGCCTTGGTGCCGCCGTCACCTCTATCGGGCAGGAGGAAAAAAAGCCGGCCCCCTCCATGCATCGGCATGGAGGAAAGCCGGCTTCCGGTTTCCCGGCGGCGCCCGTGGCGACGGATTGTGGGGCGCGGCCGGTCCATCGAGGGTCAGAACTTGTAGCGAAGGCCCAGATAGTACTCGCGGCCGGTGTGGTGGTAGACCGAGGTGCTGTCGCGGTACGAGTCCACGTACTGCTGGTTGAAGGTGTCGGTCAGGTTGATGCCCTCCAGGGTCACGGTCATGTGCTTGTTGACCTTGTAGGACAGCATCGCGTCGACGCTGCGGGTGTCGCGCTTGCCTTCCACGTCGTTGCCGTTCTGGCCCGGCACGCGCTGCAGGTAGTCGTCGCGGTAGGACATGGCCACGCGTGCGGCGAAGCTGCCGTTGTCGTAGAACAGGGTGGCGTTGTAGGACGTCGGCGACAGGTTCACCAGGTCGTTGACGAAGGTCACGTCCGAGTTCAGCACGTCCGGATTGCCGTAGGTGATCTCGGACTGCACGCGGGTGTAGTTCATGATCGCGCCGAAATCCTTCCAGAAGCCGGGCAGGAAGGTGAACGGCTGCTGGTAGCTGATCTCGAAGCCCTTGAGCGGGCCGCCCGGGGTGTTGATCCACTGGCGGAAGTCCACCTCGTTCTGCGGATCGAAGCCCGGCGGCAGCCACTCCAGCGGCAGGCCGGTGTCGGCGTAGGGCATGCTCTGCCGGTACTGCTGGATGTAGGTGTCGATGTCCTTGTAGAACAGCGCCAGCGACAGCAGCGACTCGTCGGCGAAGTACCACTCGGCGCTGAAGTCCACGGTGGTGGCGCGGAACGGTTCCAGGAACGGATTGCCGACGTTGGCGGTGCTGGTGCCGCCGGTGGCGTTGAAGCTGATGCCCGAGCCGGGGTTGAGCGAGGCCAGCTGCGGCCGCGCCATCACCTTGGCCGCGCCGAAGCGCAGGACCACGTCGTCGGCCACGTCCCAGGCCACGTTCAGCGACGGCAGCCAGTCGTCGTAGTCGTGGTCGTACACGACCTGGGTGCCGCCGCCGACGGAGGTGTAGCCGGTCGCCTCGATCTCGGTGTGGGCGTAGCGCACGCCGAGGTTGCCGCGCAGCGGTCGGTCGGCCAGGTCCAGGTTGAAGTCCACCTGCAGGTAGCCGCCGGTGTCCTCTTCCTTGATGCCGAAGTTGTTAGTGCGGGCGTTGCCGTTGGTGATGCCGGTGAGGGTGAAGTCGCCGCCGGGGGCGCCGGTGTTGCAGTTGCAGTAGATGTCGAACAGCTGGACCAGCTTGCCCAAGTCAGGGATCACCCACGACGAGGGCGAGCTGGAGCCCAGGCCCTTGCCGAACCCGGTGATGCGGGTGGCCACGTCGGCCAGGGTCGTGCCCGCCGGCAGCGCGGGCACCACCGTTTCGGAGGCGCGGCGCGACTCGTAGGAGCGCATGTCGTACTGCTTCCAGGCCAGGCCGCCACGCAGGGTGTAGCTCTCGCTGGCCAGGAACGCCAGGTCGACCTTGGCGTTGTCGAACTGGTTGTCGGTGCCCTGCGGGCGGATGCGGATCTCCGAGCCGGTGCTGTTGACCGGTGGGTTGCTGATCCAGTTCCAGGCGTTGACGTCGCCGGTGTCGAACCCGTAGTTGATGTCCGGCAGGTTGCGGTTGTTGCGGAAGTCCCAGCTGTAGCCCTGGATGTTCTGGATGTCGAAGGTCACCGTGGTCTGGCGCGGATTGCTGAACTCCGACTTGGAGGTGCCGACCAGCGCATCCATCCGCAGGCGGTCGTTGAACTCGTGCTCGAGCAGGGCGCTGAACTGGGTGAACTCGGTGGTCAGCGCATCGAAGCGCGACTCGGCGCGCACGTCGACGTTGTCGAACACGCCGTAGACCAGGTCGCCGCGGTCGTTGACTTCTGCGGCGCGGACGATGGTCTGCGCCTTGCCGCCCTGCGAGGAGTTGCGGCTGAAGGAGATCGACTGCAGGAAGTCCTCCTGGCGGGTCGAGTCCAGCTTGGAGTACAGGCCGTCCACGCTGAGCGTGGTCGCGTCGCCGAGCTTGAACTGCAGCGAGCCGGTGACGCCGGTGCGCTCCTGATCGTGGGTCAGGCGCCCGTAGCGCGGCAGGCGCGGGTGGAACGAGTCGCGCGCGGCCACGTAGGCGGCCACGTTCTGCGGGGTGTTGGCCGGACGCGGGATCAGCACGCCGCCGGAGTTGTGGCAGTTGGCCGCCGAGGAGCCGCGGCCGCTGTTGTTGGCCGGCTGCTGCGGGGTGTAGCCGAGCGGGCTGCAGAAGGTGGTGGTGCTGCTGGGCGTGGCGTCGCCCGGTGCCCAGCGCACGCTGCTGAAGCCTTCCTCGAACAGGGTGCGCTCGCTGTAGGCGGCCGACAGCAATGCGCCGACCCGGCCGTCGGCCCAGGTATTGGCGATCAGCGCCGAGGCACGCGGGTTCACCTCGCCGGACAGGTCGTTGTAGCCGCCGTTGACGCCGACAGAGGCGGTGAATCCCTTGTAGTCGAACGGCCGCGCCACTCGCAGGTCGACGGTGGCGCCCAGCGAGCCCTCGTCGACCTGCGCCGACTGGGTCTTGCGCACGCGCACGTTGCTGAACAGCTCGGAGGCGAACACGTTGAAGTCGAAGCCGCGGCTGCGGTTGGCGCCGCCGGAGCTGTCGGTCGCACCGGTGGTGGCCAGCGCCTCCAGGCCGTTGATGCGCACGCGGGTGAAGTCCGAGCCCAGGCCGCGCACGCTGATCGAGCGGCCCTCGCCGGCGTCGCGGTCGATCGCCACGCCCGGGATGCGCTGCAGCGCCTCGGCCAGGTTCAGGTCCGGGAACTTGCCGATGTCCTCGGCCATGATCGAATCGATCTGCTCGGTGCTGTAGCGCTTCTGCTCCAGCGCCCGCTCCAGGCTGGCGCGGAAGCTGCCGACCACCACGATTTGGTCGAGGTCGGTCACCTCGGCGCCTGCGGGCGCGGCATCGGCTTGCTGCGCAAGCGCCGCGACGGGGGCCGACAGTGCGACCGCGATCGCGGCGGCGAGCATGGTAACCGGTGTCTTCCGACGGCTGGTGTGCTGCGACATCGTCATCTCCCTCCCCAGGGTACGTGGTGATGTGGGCACGCCGAGAGCGTGCCGAACGCGTGCGGATGCCGGAATGACACCGCTGGTCAACGTGAAAGCTAGCAGCGCCACCGGGCCTTGGCATCTTGCAGCGCACCACGCCTGCTGCCGCGGCAGCGTGGCCATCGCGCTTGCGCGCCCATCAAGATGGCCGCAAGGAAGGGAGCGATGCACAAAAAAGGCCGGGGCGGCTCTTGCCGCCCCGGCCTCGCACGGCACGCAGTATCAGGCGATCAGAACTTGTAGCGCAGACCCAGCAGGAACGTGCGGCCGGTCTCGCTGTACTCCAGCGGCAGCGCCACCGACGGGTTGGCGACCCACGATTCCTGCGCCTCGTTGGTCAGGTTGCTGCCTTCCAGGCTCACTTCGACGTTGTCGCTGATCTTGTAACGGATGGAGGCGTCCAGGACGGTGGTGCCGCTCTGGCCGTGGTAGCCGTTGGCGGCGCTGTTGAAGCCGGTTTCGGTACCGGGCACCTGGATCAGGAAGTCATCGCGGTTGGTGGCCGAGATGCGGCCGGAGAAGCGTGCGCCTTCGTAGAACAGCGTGGCGTTCCAGGAGTTCTTGGACTGGCCGGTCATGGCGGCCTTCTGCGCCGCGGCACCGGTCGACAGCAGGTACTGGATCTCCGAGTCGACGTAGGTGTAGTTCAGCTGCACGCCGAAGTCCTGCCAGAAGCCGGGCAGGAAGGTGAACGGCTGGGTGTAGTTGAATTCCAGGCCGGTCAGGTCGCCGCCGGGGGTGTTGATCGGAACGGTGAACACGAACTCGTCGGTGACCGAAGCGTTGGTGCCGTCGAGCAGGCTGGCGGGCAGGCCGCTGTCGGCATAGACCCTGGACTCGCGGGTGTTCTGGATGAAGCTGTCGATGTCCTTGTAGAACACGGCAAGGCCGAGCATCGCGCCTTCGTTGAAGTACCACTCGAAGCCCAGGTCGGCGGTCTTCGCGCGCGTCGGATTCAGCAGCGGGTTGCCGCCGCTGACCGTGCGCGCGCTGCCGCTGACGCTGACCGTGACGCCCGGGGTCAGGCTGCCCAGGCCCGGACGCGACATGACCTTGGCCGCGCCGAAGCGGACCAGGAAGTCCGGGGCGAGCTCCGCCACCAGGTTCAGCGACGGCAGGGTGTCGCTGTACTCGCGCGATACGGTGACTGCGGTCGGGACGCCGCTGGCGGTGGCGATGCCGCTCGAGGTCTGCTCGGTCTTGACGTAGCGCACGCCGAAATTGCCCGAGAGCGGGATCGGGCCCAGGTCGGTGGAGAACTTGCCCATCAGGTAGGCGCCGCGGTCCTTCTCCTCCACGCCGCGGTCGCTGGGCGCGAAGTTGGACAGGGCGAACGTGCCTTCGCCGCTGAGGACATCGAACAGGTCGACGATCTTGTCGAAGTCCGGCACGACCCAGGTGCCCGGCGCGCCGGTCAGGCCCTTGAGGCTGGCCAGCTCGGTCATGTCGGCCGGCACGATCCGGGTGCCGCTGGCGAAGTTCGGCACGATGGTCTCGTTAGCCGTGCGGCGGCGCTCGCTCGAATCGAAGCTGTAGTCCTTGGCCTGGATGCCGCCGACCAGGGTGAACGAGGGGCCGATCAGCCAGGTGAAGTCCAGCTGGCCGGTGTCGAACTCGTTGGTGACGTAGTTCTCGCGCAGGCGGATGGTGGACAGGGTCCAGCCGTTCGGGTCGGTCGGGTCGACGCCGTAGTTGAACACCGGCTTGTTCATGTTGCCGCGGTAGTCGTAGCTGTAACCCTGGACATCCAGCTTGTCCATCATGACCGTGGCCTGGACCGGATTCTTGTGCTCCGACTTGGACGTGCCGATCTTGCCCGACACGGTGAAGCTGTCGCTGAACTCGTGCTCGCCGTCCAGGCTGAACTGGTAGAACTCGGTGGTCCACTCGTCGTGGCGGTTCTCGGCGCGGATGTCGACGTTGTCCATCCGGGCGTAGACCAGTGCGCCGTTCCGGATCTCGCCATCGTTGACCAGGATCTGCGCCTTGCCGTCGGCGGTGGACTTGCTCAGGCCGTTGGCCTCGATGTACTTCTCGTCGCGCTGCGCGTCGATCTTCGAGTACAGCGCATCGAAGTTGAACTCGGTGCGGTCGGTCGGTCGGAACTGCAGCGCGCCGGTCACGCCCAGGCGCTTCTGGTCGTGTTCCATCAGCGTGTAGCGCGGGAAGCGCGGCGCGAAGACATCGGCGGACCTGGCCTGCTGGAATGGCGAGGCCGGGCTGAAGTTGCCGTTGGCCGGGCCGTTGGCCCAGCGCACCGTGCCGGTGCCTTCGTCGACGGTCTGGCGCTCGGAATAGGCCACCGACAACAGGGCGCCGAACTTGCCGTCGGCCCAGGTGTCGGCGATGAGGCCGGCGAAGCGCGGGCTGGCAGCGCCGGCAGCGTCGTTCCAGCTGGCCTGCACGTTGGTGACCGCGGTGAAGCCGTCGTAGTCGAACGGGCGCGCGGTCCGCAGGTCCACGGTGGCACCCAGGGAGCCTTCGTCCACGTCGGCCGATGCGGTCTTGCGCACGATCAGCTGCGAGAACAGGTCCGAGGCGAACACGTTGAAATCGAAGCCGCGGCCACGGTTGGTGCCGCCCTGGCCATCGGTGCTGCCGACGGTGCTCAGCGCTTCCAGCCCGTTCAGGCGCACGCGGGTGAAGTCCGGGCCAAGGCCACGGACGGTGATCTGGCGGCCTTCGCCGCCGTCGCGGGTGATGACCACGCCCGGGATGCGCTGCAGCGACTCGGCCAGGTTCAGGTCGGGGAACTTGCCGATGTCCTGGGCCACGACCGCGTCGACCATGCCCACCTCGCCGCGCTTGATGTCCAGGGCGCGCTCGAGGCTGGCCCGGTAGCCGGTGACCACCACCGTGTCCAGGTCGATGGCCTGTGCGGCGGGATCCTGCGCGGCGGCGTCCTGGGCGAACGCCGACGGCATGTACAGCGCCAGGCCGATCGACGCGGCCAGCAAGGTAACCGGTGTCTTCCGGCGGATGTTCCGGGTGTGCATATCCCCTCCCAGAGGAATACTCGTGAAATCGAGAGTGTCGGTATAGGTCTCTGCCAACGGGATGACACCGCTGGTCAAACGGGAACCTAACACCTGCCGACGGCCGCTTCATCTTGCAGCGCAGCACGGTCCGGCAGCGGCTACTGCCTCCCGGGGCGAACCTGCCGCTAGAATTGACACCGATAGTCAACGGCTGTCGCCTGCGCGGCATGCCACCATCGCACCGGTGCCCGGCGGCACTTCATCGAGGAGGGAAGATGGCGCGAGTCGTATGTTTCGGCGAACTGCTGCTGCGCCTGAGCGCGCCCGGCCGCGAGCGGCTGCTGCAGAGCCCGCAGCTGGAAGTGCGGATCGGCGGCGCCGAGGCCAACGTCGGCGTGTCCCTGTCCTGCTTCGGCCACCAGGTCGCGGCGGTGGGCACCGTGGCCGACAACGCGCTGGGCGAAGCGGCCGCCGGCGAACTGCGCCGCCACGGGCTGGACACCTCCGGCCTGCGCAAGGCGCCCGGCCGCATGGGCCTGTACTTCCTCGCGCCCGGCGCGATCCACCGTCCGGCCGAGGTGCTGTACGACCGCGCCGGCTCGGCCTTCGCCCTGGCCCCGGCCGACGCCTACGACTGGCCGGCGCTGCTGCAGGGCGCCGACTGGCTGCACCTGTCCGGGGTGACCCCGGCGCTGGGCGCCAACACCGCCGCCGCCGCCCTGGCCGCGGCCCGCGCCGCGCGCGCTGCCGGAGCGAAGGTCTCCTTCGACGGCAACTTCAGGCCGAAGCTGTGGGAGGTATGGCAGGGCGACGCCAGGGCGATCCTGTCCGAACTGATGGCCGAGGCCGACCTGCTGTTCGCCGACTACCGCGACATGGGCGTGGTCCTGGGCGGCCAGTACCCGCAGGCCGAGGCACTGGCCCGGGTCGAGGCCGCCGCGGCCGACGCGTTCGCCGCCTTCCCGCACCTGCAGTGGATGGCCTGCACCATCCGCGCCCCGCGCAACGTCGACCACCACGCCCTGTCCGGCGTGCTGGTCGACCGCGACCGCGGCACCGCGCTGGCGCCGCAGGAGGAAGTGGGCCCGATCGTCGACCGCATCGGTGGCGGCGACGCCTTCGCCGCCGGCGTGCTGCATGGCCTGATCGGCGGCTGGGAGCCGGAGCGCACCATCCGCTTCGGCCTGGCCGCCGGTTGCCTCAAGCATTCGATCCCGGGCGACTTCAACCTGGTGTCGGAAGCCGAGGTCGAGGCACTGGTCGGTGAAGGGCGCTACGACGTGCGCCGCTGAGGCTCAGCCTTCGGGCACCCACACGAAACCGTCGTCGCCGGCCTGGACATGCCCCAGGCCCGGGAACGGGAAGTGCACCGCATGGATGCGCAGGCCTTCGTCGGCGGCGCGCTGCAGCAGCGCGCGCCGGCTGGCTTCGGCCACCGGCGCGTCGCCGTCGAACTGCAGCGTCCACTCGGGGCGTCGCACCGAGACCACGTGGTGATGCACGGTGTCGCCGACATAGAGCAGGCGCTCGTCGCCCGACCCGATCTCGTAGGCGCTGTGTCCCGCGGTGTGGCCGTCCACGGCCACCGCGGCGACCACGCCGGGAATGATCGCCGCGCCTGGCTCGAAGGCCGCGACCTGCGGTGCGATCGCCGCCACCAGCGCGGCAGCGCCGGCACGCGCCTGCAGCGCCGACCATTCCGGCGCGGAGAGATGGATGGCGGCATTCGGGAAGGCGGGTGCGCCTTCGCCGGTCAGCAGCCCGCCGATGTGGTCCGGGTGCGCGTGCGACACGAAGACATCGGTGACTTCGGAAGGATCGACGCCCGCCTGCCGCAGCGAGGCAGGCAGGCGGCCGGCGCGGGCGAAGTCCGCGTCCCCGGCGCCGGTGTCGAACAGCAGGATCCGCGCGCCGCTGCGGACCAGCAGCGGCTGGATGCTCAGGTGCAGGGTGTCGGCCGGCAGCCCCGCTTCGGTCAGCAGCGCGGCCACCTGGTCGGTCGGCTGGCCGACACCGAAGACCGAGCCGTCGTTGGCAAGTTCGATGTCACCGTCCTTCAGCGCGACCGCCTCCAGCGCGCCGATGCGGAAGCGGAAGACGTCCGCATCGGCGACCGGCTGCGCGGCGGCGGCGTCCGGCGCGGGCCCAGGCGGCGGCTCCGAACAGCCGGCCAGTGCGGCGCCGGCCATCAGCGCGGCCATCAGCAGGGAAGGCGGATTGCGGATCATGGACGGCTCCGGAAGGAACTGGCGGCACAGCGCCGGGACGTCGCCGAGCGTAGGCAGGCGGCGATCCCGCGGCAAGGCGATCCACCGGAATCAGCGTTCCACGTCCGCCCGATGCGCGCACATTGCCGGCGCCTCGTGCTTCCGGGAGGCGCGGCTGGGGAAAGCGCCTGCCGCCTCGCGGGAATGACGGGCAGATGCGAACTGCCGACCTCTCCTAGAACGGCTTGCCGATCTCCAGGAACAGCAGTCCCCGCCCGCCCTCGCGCATGCCGTAACCGAACAGCATCGGCCCGATCCACGAGTCGAAGCCCAGGTACACGCTGCCGTTGAGCACGCCGTCGCCCCAGTCCATGTCGCTGCGCCGCTCCCAGGCGTTGCCGTATTCCAGGGTCGAGCCGACCACCGCCGAGCGGCTGAACACCGAGGCCAGCTGGTAGCTGTAGCCGACCATCACCACCGCGTAGTTCTGCCCGGTCAGCTCGTTGTAGTGGAAGCCCACCAGCCGCCCGCGGCCGCCCATCCGGTAGCGCTCGTGCAGCGGCAGGAACCCGGACAGGGTGCTGTGGTAGGCCAGCCCGGCCTGCAGCGCGTGGCGGCCGAACGGCAGCGCGCCCAGCAGGTCCAGGCCGGCTTCCTCGAACTCGGACGAGCCGCCGAGCCAGTCGGCGGTGGCGCGGTAGCTGATCCGGCCCCAGTAGCCCTGGCGCGGGAAGTACAGGCTGTCGAGCCGGTCCACCGCGGCGTAGGCGAACCAGGCGCCGGTGCCGACATCCACGTCCGGCAGCGCCGGGTTGCCGACCTCCACTTCCGCCTCGCCGCTGCTGCGTTCGACGCCAACCTCGGCTGCGCCATACAGACCGAACGTCCTGCCCAGGCTGAGCAGGACGCCGGCCACCTGCGCATCGTAGGTGGCGATGCGGTCGCCGTCCGGGCCGAACACCGGCACGGTGCTGCTCTGCGCGCCGAGCCGGCCGTAGAAGTACCAGCGCGCCTGCGGATCGAACGGGTGGTAGTACTCGCCCTGCACCGTCGGTTCGCTGCCCAGGCCGACCAGCACCCGCGCCTCGGCGCCGTAGGCAGTGACCGGCGAACGCAGCAGGGCCAGGCGCAGGCTCGATTCGTAGGTGCCGCTGAAGTCGGTCTCCAGTCGGAAGCCGGCCTGCAGGTAGTTCGGTCCCTGCGGCTTCTCGCGCGCCCGCACCACCACCCCGGTGCGCCCGTCGGCGTCGCGCTCGACCGCGTAGGTGACGCTGGCGAAAGTGCCCTGGCTGTACGCGCGCAGCGTCGCTTCTTCCAGCTTCCCCGCGTCCAGTGGCTGGCCCACCGGGATGTCGATGATGCCGGCGAGCACCGCGTCGTCGTAGCGGCTCTCGTTCTCCAGGCGCACGTACTGCACGACGATCGGCCGCTGGTCCACCTGCGGCACCGGTGCCGCGCCGCGCCAGCGGGGCAGCCCGGCCAGCCGTGGCACCGCCGCGGCGGCGGCGGCATCGCCGATGCGCAGCGCCTCGGCCGCCTT
This sequence comes from Pseudoxanthomonas suwonensis, assembly GCF_000972865.1. NCBI lineage: Bacteria > Pseudomonadati > Pseudomonadota > Gammaproteobacteria > Lysobacterales > Lysobacteraceae > Pseudoxanthomonas > Pseudoxanthomonas suwonensis. The sequence continues at coordinate 1,876,378 of NZ_CP011144.1, read as the reverse complement.
CTGGAAATCGGCCGTGGCCACCTCGCTGCCCAGCGCCGGCACGATCAGCACGTCACCCTCGCCCAGCCGCGCAGTGGAACTGTGGGTGTTGCCCACGGTCAGCATGCCGGTCAGCTGCGAAATCACCTGCAGCACGCTGGCGTCGCTGCCCAGTTCGGCCAATGGCGTGCCCACGTCCACGGCGATGACGATATCGGCGCCCATCCGCCGCACCGTGTCGATCGGTACCTGCTCGGCGATGCCGCCGTCGATCAGCACGCGGCCGTCGATCTCCACCGGCTGGAAGATGCCGGGCAGCGACATCGAGGCACGCATCGCCTCGGCCAGGCTGCCGGAGCCCAGCTCGACCGGCTGGCCGGTGTTGAGGTCGGTGCCGATGGCGCGGAACGGGATCGGCAGCCGGTCGAAGTCATGGGTGGTGCTGACCGCCAGGGTCTGGCGCTCGAACAGCGACAGGATCCGCTCGCCCTGCAGCACGCCCGGCGACACTCGCACCCGGCCGCCGCTGATGCCGACGCCGATCGTGGCCACGCCGTCGCGATCGTCCTGCTTGCGCCGGTAGGAGCGCTGCTGGCGCGGGATCGAATCGTCGAACAGCCGCTTCCAGTCCGTCTCCAGGACCAGCTTCTCCATATCCTCGAGCGGCACGCCCGCCGCGTACAGCCCGCCGACCAGCGAGCCCATGCTGGTGCCGGCGATGCAGTCCACCGGGATGCGCAATTCCTCCAGCTTGCGCAGCACGCTGATGTGGGCCATGCCGCGCGCGCCGCCGCCGCCCAGGGCCAGGCCTATGCGCGGGCGGGTAAGGTCACCGTCGCGCTGCGGGCAGGACCGGCCGGGCTCGGCGGCGACGGCCGGCTCGGGCGGCAGGCCGCCGAACAGGGCGAGCAGGCCGGCGAGGAGAAGCGGGGAAATCGGCCTGCTCTTCACGTGTGTCCACCCGAATGGCATACGGTCGCTCGGCAGGATTCCATGGCATCGCGGTGCCGGGCGCAAGCCGGATCCTGCATGAACGATGGCGGCCGCTGGCCAGTAGGGCGGCGGCCACACGCACGTTGCCGCTCCACCTATTCGGGGAATACCAGCGTCACCGACAGGCGCGCGGTCCAGCGGTTGGCGTACTCGGGCCGCTCGACGTTGTAGAAGCCGCCGAAGCCGAAGCTGACCGGCATCCGTCCGATCGGCACGACCTTGGACGCGGTCAGGCCCAGAGGCACCGTCCAGCGGTCGCCCGATGCGGCCTCCCAGTTGTAGGAGATCTCCGAGGTCGAGTTGATCGCCCAGCCCTTGGGCAGGCTGTAGGCCACGAATGGCTGCACGTTGGTGATCACCACGTCATCGCGGTCGCGGTCGCCGCCGACCGACCACAGGTGGTTGCCGAGCATGCCCAGGGTCCACTTGCCGGCCTTGTGCACCAGGATGAAGGCCGGTCCCAGCGAGTACTTGCCGGTACCCAGGCTGTCGTGGCCGGCGGTATCGATCATGGCCGCCGCACCGAAGCCGATCTCGGTCGCCCTCTCCTGGCCGGGATGCGTGGGGATGTAGTAGCCCTGCACGAACAGGTCGCCGAAGCCGTGCCTGCGTTCGGGGAACTCGTTCCACTGGTAGGGCAGGATCGGCCGCAGCAGGAACTTGCCGCGCTCGCCGACGAACGGTATCACCGGCTGCACCTTGAACTGCTGGTTGTCGTAGTCGCCACCCGGGCCGGCCGAGCCGAGGTAGTTGTACTGGAACGGCACCGACACCATTGCCGCGCCCGGATCCTGCAGCTTCCTGGCGATCTCGTCCACGCTTCCGCCGGCCTGTGCCTGGGCGCCAGTGCAGGCAGACCATCCCGCCACCAGCAGCACGCTGAAGAACAGCGGACGACGTTCCATGGCGTGATCCTCCAGCGTTATTCGCGATGACGACGCGCTTTGTAAAAGTGGCGTGAAAGCCGGTGTGAAGCATTAAGCATGACCACCGAAAAACGCTGCACGTGTTGCCTATTCCCGCTGTTGCGCGCCGCTCCGTGCCGGCGCATATTGCGCCTCCGGTTTGCGCGCGGCCACGGTGGAAATACCTAGCCGCCACTCGGGGTAAATCCGCTTGTCGCGGATGCAGGTAAGGACGACCCTTGCGCAGCCGAACCAGGAGCACGCCATGGATGCGTTTCTGGATATCCCTCACCGGTTCTGGGCCGACATGGTCGGCCGCTCCGACGGACCGATGACGTTCCGCTTCTTCCTGCAGCCGACCATGGCGCTGCTGATGGCGCTGCGCGACGGGATCAAGGACGCCAGGGCTGGCCGCCAGCCGTATTACGTGCACATGCGCGACGCAGAACCGGCGGAGCGCAAGCGCGCCTGGCGCGAAGGCGTCAGCGCGACCGCGCGCATCCTGCTGCTGGGCGTGGGCATGGATGTGATCTACCAGTTCAGGGTGTTCGGCGGCTTCCGCTATCCGGTGGAGACATTCGTCATCGCCATCGTGCTCGGCTTCCTGCCGTACCTGGTCCTGCGCGGTCCGGTCACGCGCATCGCCAGGAAATTCATCAAGCCGGACTGATCCCGTTCCCTTGTTCCCTGGCAGAAGGGGTGCATTGCATGGCTTCGATCGGCAAAGCGATACCGGTGGGTTCCCCTTCGGTGCGGGACGATGTGCTGCCCGCGCGACCCGCGCGGCTTCCGGAATGGCAGTTGCCGCCGGTTCCCACGGTCGACAAATCCAATTCGGACATGGCCTCGGTCGAATACTCGGCCTACCGCACCGAGCTTTCGCACCACCGCACCGGGCTGTCCGACCATCGCACCGACCTGTCCGAATACCGCACGGACCTGTCGATGCACCGCACCGATCTGTCGACCGAGCGTACCGAGATGTCGATGCGCCGCACCGGCATGTCGTTCCAGCGCACCCGGCTCAGCGCCGAGCGCACGTTGATGTCGGTGATCCGCACCTCGCTGTCGCTGATCGGCTTCGGCTTCACCATCTACCAGGTCTTCGCCAAGCTGGTGGACGTGCCCGGGGTCAAGCTCGGCAGCGAGGCGCCTCGCAACTTCGGCGTATCGCTGGTCGCGCTCGGCATCGCGATGCTGGTGCTGGGCATCGTCTACCACGTCAACTACATGAAGGAACTGCGCGCCGAGCGCAGCGCCATGACTGGCGATGGCCTGATCCATGGCGAGTCGCGGTATCCCCTCTCGTTCACCCTGCTGACCGCGCTGGCACTACTAGTGCTGGGGCTGCTTGCCATCGTCAGCATGGTGTTCGGCATCGCGCCGTTCGGGTAAAGCCCGTCCCGGTCGCAACCACAAGGAAAGCGCTCCCTCCGCCTTGTCGGTGGACGCGCACCCATCGGCGGCAACGCAAGCCAGTTCAAGGAGATACGGAAATGGTGAGGGCGAAAGAAACAACGAAGTCCGCGAAGTCCGCGAAGCCGGCGACGGGCAAGGCGGGCGGTTCCGCCAGGAAGCAGCCGAACATCCTGGTCATCTGGGGCGACGACATCGGCATCTCGAACCTGAGTTGCTACTCGCACGGCCTGATGGGCTACCGGACGCCCAACATCGACCGCATCGCGCGCGAAGGCATGATTTTCACCGATAGCTACGGCGAGCAGAGCTGCACCGCCGGCCGCTCGTCCTTCATCACCGGCCAGAGCGTGTACCGCACGGGCCTGTCGAAGGTGGGCTTGCCGGGCGCGCCGGTCGGCATGAGCGAGAAGCTGGTGACGATCGCTGCCCTGCTCAAGGAGCAGGGCTACGCCACCGGCCAGTTCGGCAAGAACCACCTGGGCGATCTCAACCACATGCTGCCCACCAACCACGGGTTCGACGAGTTCTACGGCAACCTCTACCACCTCAACGCCGAGGAAGAGCCGGAGATGGAGGACTATCCGCCGGCCACGGATTTCCCGAAGTTCCGCGACACCTTCGGGCCACGCGGCGTGCTCCACTCGTGGGCCACGGACAAGGACGACGCCACGACGCATCCGCGCTGGGGCAGGGTCGGCAAGCAGAAGATCGAGGATACCGGGCCGCTCACGCGCAAGCGGATGGAGACCTGCGACGACGACTTCGTTGCGGCGGCGAAGGATTTCATCAAGCGGCAGGAGAAGGCCGGCAAGCCCTGGTTCGTGTGGCTGAACACCACCCACATGCACCTGTACACGCACACCAAGCCCAAGAGCCGCGGCCAGGCGGGGCGCTGGCAATCCGCCTACCACGACACGATGGTCGACCACGACAAGAACGTGGGCCAGATGCTGGACTTCCTGGATGAGATCGGGGTCGCCGACGACACCTTCGTGCAGTACTCGACCGACAATGGTCCGCACCGCAATTCCTGGCCGGATGCGGGGACCACCCCGTTCCGCAGCGAGAAGAACACCAACTGGGAGGGCGCGTTCCGGGTCCCGCTGATCGTGCGCTGGCCCGGCCGCGTCGAGGCCGGGTCGGTCAGCAACGAGATCGTCCAGCACCACGACTGGCTCCCCACCTTCCTCGACATGGCCGGCGCGCCCGACGTCGTCGACAAGCTGAAGAAGGGCTACAAGGCCATCGGCCGCACGTACAAGAACCACATCGATGGCGTGAGCCTGCTCGGATACATCACCGGCAAGGAGAAGAAGAGTCCCCGCAATTTCTTCTTCTACTTCAGTGACGACGGCGACGTGCTGGCCGTACGCATGGACAACTGGAAGGTCACCTTCATGGAGCAGCGTACCGCGGGGGGGCTTGCCGTCTGGCGGGATCCATTCGTTCGACTGCGTGCGCCGGTCCTCTACAACCTGCGTACCGATCCGTACGAGTTCGCGACGGTCACTTCCAACACCTACAACGACTGGATGATGCAGCACGCTTTCCTCATCTATGCCGTACAGGCGGTCGCCGGGAAGTTCGCGGAGACGTTCAAGGAATTCCCGGCCGTCCAGAAGCCCAACAGCTTCACCATCGATGACGCAATGGCGAAGATGAGTGAGGCTGCCGCAGGCGACTGAACGGATGTGCATGCATCGCATCGGCCCGCCGCTGCTGCCCGGCGGGCTTCCCCGACTGAAGTGGAGACGGACATGAGCCGGACGTTCAACGGAACCATCAGCCTCGACATCCGCGATTCGGAACCGGACTGGGAAGCCTTCCTCGACGCCAAGGCGCCGAAGGACGCGCCCAACGTGCTGGTGATCCTGTACGACGATACGGGCCAGGCGGCCTGGTCGCCGTACGGCGGCCGGATCGAGATGCCTACCCTCGACAGGCTGGCGAAGAACGGACTGACGTATACGCAATGGCACACCACGTCGGTATGCTCGCCCACCCGCTCGTGCTTCCTGACCGGCCGCAACCACCACTCCAATGGCTTCGGCACGATCGCCGAGTCGGCGGCCGGGTTCCCCGGCTATGCCGGCCACATCCCGCCGGAGAACGCGACCATCGCCACGGTCCTGCGCGACGCGGGATGGAGCACCTTCTGGGTCGGCAAGAACCACAACGTGCCGGTGGACGCCTTCGACATCGGCGCAAACCGCAAGCACTGGCCGCTGGGGCTGGGCTATGACCGCTTCTACGGCTTCATCGGCGGCGAGACCAACCAGTGGTACCCGGAACTGATCGAGGACAACCACTTCGTCCAGCAGCCATACATGCCCGAGGAGGGTTACCACTTCTCGCGGGACATCGTCGACAAGGCGATCGGCTTCATCCGCGACACCCGACAGTCGCGCGCCGACAAGCCCTGGTACCTGTGGCTGTGCCCCGGCGCCAACCACGCCCCGCACCACGCGCCCCAGGAGTACATCGACAAGTACAAGGGCAAGTTCGACGATGGCTACGACGCCTACCGGACGTGGGTGCTGGCGCGGATGATCGAGAAGGGCATCCTGCCCGACGGCACCGCGTTGACCCCGTTCAACCCGATGAGCGACGGCACGTTCGTGGAGGCTGATGGCGTGCGGCCCTGGGACACGCTGTCGGCCGACGAGAAGCGCCTGTTCAGCCGGATGGCCGAGGTGTATGCGGCGTTCTCGGAATACACCGACGTGCAGATCGGGCGCCTGGTCGACTACCTGGAGGAATCGGGCCAGCTGGACAACACGCTGATCCTCTACTGCGCCGACAACGGTGCCTCCGGCGAAGGCAGCCCCGACGGATCGGTCAACGAGAACCGGTTCTTCAACGGCTATCCCGATGACATCGAGTCGAACCTGGCGATGATCGACCGGCTCGGTTCGCCCGACACCTACAACCACTATCCCACCGGCTGGGCGGTCGCATTCAGCACGCCGTACCGGATGTTCAAGCGCTATTCCCAATACGCAGGAGGCACCTGCGACCCGCTGGTCGTGCACTGGCCGAAGGGCATCAAGGCCAGGGGCGAGGTGCGGAACCAATACCACCATTGCACCGACATCGTGCCCACCATCCTCGAATGCTGCGGAATCCGGTTCCCGGACGTCGTGGAAGGCGTAAAGCAGGCGCCGCTCCACGGCGTATCGATGCGCTACAGCTTCGACGATGCCGGGACGCCCACACGCAAGGAAACCCAGTACTACGAGATGCTCAGCACGCGCGGCATCTGGCACAAGGGCTGGAAGGCGGCCACGGAACACGGCCCGATGATCAACACCGGCAAGTTCGACCAGGACCGCTGGCAGCTGTTCCACACCGACGAGGACCGCGCCGAGGCGCACGACCTGGCGGACAGGCATCCGGAGAAGGTCAAGGAACTGGCCGCGCTCTGGCTGGCCGAGGCGGAGAAGTACAACGCCCTGCCGCTCAACGACTATGGTGTGGTCGGCATCCATTCGCTGGAGTACAAGGTGGCGCCGCCCGAGGACGGCCGCTACGTCTACTATCCGGGTACGACGGAGGTGCCCGAGGCTTCGGCCGCGAGGACGCTGGGCGCGTCGTTCAAGATCCTGGCCGAGGTCGAGTTCACCGCCGATTCGCAGGGCGTGGTCGTATCGCAGGGCTCGCGCTTCGGCGGCTATACCCTGTTCGTCAAGGACGACAAGCTCAATTTCGTCTACAACTTCCTCGGCATCCCGCCCGAGCAGAAGCTCGCCGGCCCGGTGCCGGCGCCGGGCAAGCACGTCGTCGGCGTCGAGTTCAAGAAGGCCTCGATCAGCGAGAAGAACGAAACGCTGGGCACGACGACGCTGTACGTGGATGACGAGGCCATCGGCAGCGCCGACATGCGCACCAACAGCGGCCACTACTCGCTGGCGGGCGAGGGCCTGGCCGTCGGCTACGACAGCGGCGACCCGGTGTCGAAGGAGTACCCGCCGGGCTTCCCCTTCAAGGGCGGCCGGGTCATCAAGGTGATCTACGACGTGGCCGACGACGCCTACATCGACATCGAGCGGCGGTTCGCCGCGGCGCTGGCCAGGGACTGAGCCCGGCGACTTCGAACGCATGAAGAAATGAGACCGGGCCGGGCTGCCTCCGCAGACCTGGCCACCTTTCGACCCTGGTCATCGGCCAGGCGCACCCGGAGATCATCATGGCGACCGCGAACGAATCCCAGGCCGTCCCCTACCGCTCGCGATCCTTGAATCCGGCCAATCCCGGGCTCAGGAACGGGGCCGGCGCGCCGGCGGTCCTGGCCAACGAGCGTTACGTGGAGGCGCTTGCCCGCGTCGTTTACATCTGGGGCCATGCGTTGGTGAACGTGTTCGGCCGTACCGGCACATGGGAGCTGATGAAAGGTCACGGCGCAGGCATGGCAATGGGTCTGTTCCCGGGGTCGCCCAAGAACCGCATGGGCTATGTCGACGATTACCTGCCGGCTGCGCAGCGCAAGATCGTTACGCCCAACAACGACACGATCTACGGCGCCTGCTTCGCGGATCTCGGCGAGGAACCGGTGGTGGTGCAGACACCGGCGGACGTGCCCGAAGGCCACTACTGGACGATCCAGATCGTCGACGCGTTCACCACGGTCACCCACCAGCTGGGCTCTGCGTCCGCCACGCCGGCCGGCAAGTACCTGCTGGTCGGTCCGGACTGGACGGGCGACGCGCCACCTGGGTTCGCAAGGGTATTGCGATCGCCGACCAACCTGGCCGTGATCATGGCCCGCAGTTTCGCGGCGCGCACGGCCGAGGCAAAGGCCCGGGCGCGGGCGGTGCTCAACCAGATGGGCGCGACGCCCCTGAGCGAGGACGCCCCGGGGCGGCGTGAGTTCGACTGCGAGGCGAGCGCGCGCAACAAGGTCTACCCGAAGGACCTGACCGCCGAGATGCTGGCGGCCGACCCCGACCTTCTCCGCAACCGGCCTGTCCATGGCGACACCTTCTGGGAGGAACTGGAGAAGGCGCTCGATGCCAATCCGAAGGTGGGTCCCGACGACGCGGCCATGGCAGAGCAGGCGCGCACCCTGATCGCATTGCGCAAGAGTGATCCTCGCTGGAAGGGCCTGCTCGATCGCGCGGCGCTCGCCGCCGACACCGAGCTGTACGAGGGTGCCCGCTACGAGCAGGTGGGAGTCGACTGCGGCAATGGCTGGCAGCGGCAGGAAAACGGCGGAACGTGGGGAACCGATTGGTTCGGGCGCGCGCAGGCAGCCGCGATCTACATCTTCGTCAACGACTATCACGAGGCCACCTATTTTATCCGTGGTGTCGACGCGAAGGGTGAGTTGCTTCAGGGGCGCTACCGCTACACCATGCGTTTCGAGAAGGACCAGCTGCCGCCCGTCGATCGCGCGCGCGGCGGCTTCTGGTCGCTCACCATGTACGACCGCGACTATTTCATGATGCCGACCAGCCCGAACGGGCGGCACAACATCGGCAGCGTGAACCTCGACGCCAACGAACTCCGATTTGCCGCCGACGGTTCGCTGACATTGGTGCTTTCACACGAGGAACCGGTTGACCAAGATGACAAGGCCAACTGGCTGCCTGCTCCCGGCGAGCAGTTCGCGCTCCTGGTCCGCGCCTATGTTCCGACAGGCCCGATCCTCGACGGAAGTTACAAGTTGCCCGATGTGGAGCGGTCTTGAAGTAAGACGCCGGGCCTCCTTCACCACAACTGCACGACCAGTCCGCAGGGCGAAGAATTGATGATGAGCAGCGCGACCGCGAAGGGCTTCTCCGGCCATGAGCGACGGCTGCTGGAAGTTCCCCGAAGCCCAGCCGATGCAATGACCGCAGAACAGGAGATACGACTTCCATGACCGCAAGCGTGCTCCCCAGCTGGAAGGACAGTCCGACCCGGACCGCGATCGTCGATTTCGTGCAGCGCGTGACCGCCGAGGGTTCGCCGGACCACCTGCCGCCCGAGGCGCGCATCGCCGTGTTCGACAACGACGGCACCCTGTGGTGCGAGCAGCCGTTCCCGATCCAGACCGGCTTCCTGTTCGGCAAGCTCGCCGAGCAGGTCAAGGCCGATCCATTGCTGGGCGCGAAACAACCCTGGAAGGCGGTGGTCGAGAACGACCATGCGTGGCTGGGCAACGCCATCACCAAGCACTACGGCGGCGACGACAGCGACCTGAAGGTGATGGCGGCGGGGCTGCTGTCGGCCTATGCCGGCGAGCGTGTGGAGGATTTCGCGGCGAAGGCCGAAGCATTCCTGCGCAATTCGGAGAATCCGGTGCTCAAGCGCCCCAACCTCAAGACGGCCTACGCGCCGATGCGCGAGCTGCTGCGCTACCTGGCCGACAATGGCTTCACCAGCTACATCGTTTCCGGCGGCGGCCGCGACTTCATACGCCCGATTGCTCGCGAACTCTACGGAGTGCCGCCGGAGCGCGTGGTCGGCACGAGCGTCGAACTGGAATACCGCGAAGACGCCGAGGGCAGGCCGGGCCTGTACCACACGCCGAAGCTGGAGGTGTTCGACGACGGCCCGACCAAGGTCGCGCGCATCTGGAGCCGGATCGGCGCGCGGCCGGTGTTCGCGGCCGGCAACGCCAACGGCGACCTGCCGATGCTCAAGGCCACGACCTGGGACGCGCCCGCATCGCTGGCGCTGGTCGTGCACCACGACGACGGCGAGCGCGAGCCGGCGTACACCGCGGGCGCCGAGAAGCTGCTGCAGGCAGCCAATGAAAACGGCTGGGCGGTGGCGAGCGTGAAGAACGACTGGACAACGGTTTTCGTCGACTGAGCATCAACCGCTGCCCTCGTACGCGAGGGCAATTGCTCAACAACGGGAGAGCGACGTGGTACACGACACATCCGGCATCGATTCGCGCGAGGAAATCGCCTGTGCGGTCGGTCTCCGTTCGCCCATTCGACAAGGCCGGGCCGCTGACGGATATTGGGCGCCTCGGACGAGGAAGGATCCTGTTCGGCCATGAACATCGAGACCAACCGCCCACCGGTCCTCGACGAGATGGTGAAGGTGCCTGGCGGCACCTTCACCATGGGCTCGGACCACCACTACCCGGAGGAGAAGCCGGCCCACAAGGTGCGGGTGGACGGGTTCTGGATCGACCGGCACCTGGTGAGCAACCGCCAGTTCGCGCGCTTCGTCGCCGAGACGGGCCACGTCACCCTGGCCGAGAAGCCTGTCGACCCGGACGACTATCCCGGCGCCGACCCGGCGCTGCTGGCGCCGGCCTCGGTGGTACTGATGCCGCCACCGGGGCGGGTGGACCTGCGCAACCACTACAACTGGTGGCAGTACGTCCCCGGCGCCGACTGGCGCCATCCGCGTGGGCCGGACAGTTCGATCGAAGGCCTGGAAGACCACCCGGTCGTGCACGTGGCCTACGAGGATGCGCTGGCCTACGCGCGCTGGGCCGGCAAGGAGCTGCCGACCGAGGCCGAATGGGAGTACGCATCCAAGGGCGGCAGCGACGGCAGCGAGTTCGCCTGGGGCGACGAGCTGGTGCCCGACGGGCGCTACATGGCCAACACCTGGCAGGGCGAATTTCCGTGGGAGCAGCAGGCGCTGGACGGTTATCCGTGGACCTCGCCGGTCGGCGCATTCCCGGCCAATGGCTACGGCCTGTTCGACATGATCGGCAACGTCTGGGAATGGACCGTGGACTGGTACCAGGACCATGGCCGCATCCAGCGCACCTGCTGCACCCTGGACAACCCGCGCGGCGGCAGCGCCGAGGACAGCGCCGACCCGCGCACGCCGCAGCTGCGCATCCCGCGCCGGGTCACCAAGGGCGGCTCGCACGCCTGCGCACCGAACTACTGCCGGCGCTACCGGCCGGCGGCGCGGATGGCGCAGCCGGTCGATACCTCGACCTCGCACGTCGGCTTTCGCTGCATCGTCCGCGAGCCCGGGGAGGGATGAGCCATGCTGAGGGAATGGCTGTACGCGCTGAGCGAACCGGTGATCGCCGCCATCGACCTGATGGCGCTGCTGCTGATCGCCGGGGCCACCGTGTACACCTTCATCGCGGTGGTCGGCATGGTGCTGTCACGCGAGAAGGACGGTCACAGGCGCCGAGCGCTGTGGCTGAACTACGCGCGCTGGCTGGTGGCCGGACTGACCTTCCAGCTGGCCGCGGACATCATCGAGTCCTCGATCGCGCCCTCGTGGGAGGCGATCGGCCAGCTCGGCGCGATCGCAGCGATCCGCACGTTCCTGAACTACTTCCTCGAGCGCGACGTGGCCGAGATCCGCGAGCGCGATGCCGGGTCGTCGCATCCGGCCACGCAGGCGCACAAGGGTTGATGGGCAATGGCAAACGTACCGGCCAGCGACGTGCGCGAGTTGGCGACGCCGGGCAAGGAGGGCTCCCCCGCCTTTCCCCGGGTCGGCTGGCTGGGACAGGTGCTGATGCTGGCCGCGGCATTCCTGGTCGGCCTGGTCGGGCAGTTCATCTCGTTCAAGCTCTGGATCCGGCCGGTCAACTTCTCCTTCGCATGGATTCCGGGTGGAGTCCTGTTGGCCATCCTGGTCCTGCGTCCTCGCCGTGAATGGCCGGCCTGGCTGTCCGGTGTTCTCGCGGGGTGCGTCTGCGTGGCCCTTTGGAGGCAGGCGTCGCTCCTCCAGGCCCTGGGTATCTACCTGCCCAATTTCATCGGCGTGGTGCTGGTGGCGCTTTATCTGCAAGGCGGGAATGGCCGGATATTCGACACGGTCCCGGGCTTCAGCCGCTATTTTCTGCTGGCCGTCCTGCTCGTACCGGCCGTCACCGGCCTGACCACTGCGGCCCTGGTGCACAGCAGCGGATTCCGCCCGGGTTTCAGCCTGCTCGACCTGTGGCTTTCGCTTGCGCCCAACTTCGCGATGGGCTACCTGCTGATCGGGACGATGCTTCTGGCGTTCGCCGGAATCCAGGGGCGTGATGTTTTCCAGCGGTGGGCACGCGTGGCCGAGGCAATGCTCATCGCCATCGGGCTGCTGCTGCTGTCGATCGGGCTGTGGATCCTGGTGCCTGCGTCCAGTGTGCTGTTGCCGCTGCTGCTGTTCGCGCCGGTTCCACTGATCATGCTGGCGGCGATGCGCTTCGGTTCGCCGGGTGCGGCACTGGCGCTGTTCCTGGTGTCGGTGCCGGCGGCCTGGATGGGGGTCTACGGTGGCGGCCAGTTCCGCTTCGACGGCGAGCAGATGAACGCGCACGTCGTCCAGCTCTGGCTGCTTGCGGTCGGCTTCCTGGTTCATGCACTGGCGATCGTCTCGCGGCAGTACGAATCGGTGCGCCTGCTGCTCACGGCCAGCCATCGCCATGCACGCAGCCTGGCCGGGCGGCTGATGCAGGGACAGGAAGAAGAACGCTCGCGCATCGCGCGCGAACTGCACGACGACGTCAACCAGCAGATCGCCTCGCTGGCCATCGCCGTCAGCAGCCTCAAGCGGCTGTCGCCGGACCCGGTCGCCAGCGGCCTGGACGAACTGCACCTGTCCATGCTCCGGCTGTCGGAGGACGTGCGGCGGATCTCGCACAACCTGCATCCGGGTCTGCTGGAACACGTCGGGCTGGGCGCCGCGCTGGACGTGCTCGTGCGCGAGGCGGCCGAGCGCTGGGACGGACAGATCCTCTACGAGTGGGAGCCCGGTACATCCCGGCCGGGTACCGAGGCCACGGTGTGCATGTACCGCATCGCGCAGGAGGCGCTGCGCAACGCGATCGCGCATTCGCAGGCGCGGCACATCCGCGTGCAGCTGGAAGCCGGCGGGGACGGCTACCTGCTGGTGGTGGAAGACGACGGCATCGGCTTCGACCTCGAACAGATCTACCTTGCCGGCGGGCTGGGCCTGCTGAGCATGCAGGAGCGGGCTGCGCTGCAGGGCGGGCGGATCATCATCGTCTCCAATCCTGGGGCGGGAACCCAGGTCCGGGCCAGCATCCCGCGCGAGGCCAGGCCATGACCGCGGTCATCGCAAGCGCCGCCCGTCCGCGCGTCCTGCTCGCCGACGACCACCAGATCGTGGCCGAAGGCGTGGCCCGGCTGCTGGCACCCGATTACGAACTGCTGGCGATCCTGTCCAACGGCAACGCGCTGGTGGACGCGGTGCTGGAGGAACGGCCCGACATCGTCATCGCCGACATCGCCATGCCGGACATGAGCGGGATCGAGGCCCTGCGCCAGTTGCGCCAGGCCGGATCGATGGCGCCGGTGGTGTTCCTGACAATGCACAACGAGCCGGCGATGGTGGAGGAGGCGCTCGACGCCGGCGCGCGCGGCTACGTGCTCAAGGCGGCTGCCGGCGAGGAACTGCTGCAGGCGATGCGCGAAGTGCTGGCCGGTGGTGCCTACGTCAGTCCGGCGCTGTGGCGGAGCGTGATCGGTCGCTCCTCGCGGCCCGCACTCACCGCCCGCCAGAAGACCGTGCTGACCCTGCTGGCCGAAGGCCTGCGCTCGCGCGAGATCGCCGCGCGGCTGGGCCTGTCGGTGCGCACGGTCGAGGCCCACCGGCACGCGCTGATGCAGGCCATGAACGCACGCAACAGCATCGAGCTGGTGCGCGAGGCCACCCGGCTCGGCCTCATTACCACGCCGTGAACATTCCCCTCCCCGACCGACGCGGAAGGCGAGCGACATGAACCGACATCCAGGGCAGACGATATTCCCGCGGAGACGCGCCGCATGCCGGCTCGCGCCATGGCTGGCCGCGGCGGCGCTGCTGGCCGGGCACGCCTCGGCCACCGAGGGCGCAATGGGCCGCTCGATCACCGGCATGCAGATCACGTCCTATGCCGGCATCGTGCCGCCGGAGCCAGGCTTCCAGTGGACGCTGGGCTACGTCAGCTACGACGGCCGGCTCGGCGCCAGCCGCGAGGCGCCCATCGCCGGCCAGGTCGCGCTGGGGCTGGAAGCGGACGTCGACCTGTTCAGTGCCACCGGCGTCTACGTCTGGCCCACCGGCGAAGGCCGCTGGAACTACGCCTCGATGCTGACCGTGCCCTACATCATGCCGGACGTGACCGCCACGCTCGCCGTCGGCGACATACGCCGCCAGGTGCAGGACAGCGCTTCGGGCCTGTTCGACCTGTACTTCGCGCCGGTGATCGCCAGCTACCACGTAAGCCAGGTCGAGCACTGGTCGTTCGGCCTGTACGTCTACGCGCCGACCGCCGACTACGACCCCAATCGGCTGGCCAACCCGGGCCTCAACGTGTGGACCGTCTCGCCGGGCGTCGGCTACACCCACCTGTTCCAGAACGGCACCCTGGAGTTCAGCGCGCTGGGCGCGGTGGACTGGTACAGCAAGAACGACGACACCGACTACAAGAACGGCCTGGTCTGGCGCCTGGACGCGCTGCTGGTCAAGCGCACCGCCAGCGGCTGGGGCTTCGGTGGCGTCGGTGGCTGGATCCAGCAACTCCAGGACGACTCCGGTCCGACCGCCGACCGGCTCGACGGCTTCCGCGGCCGTTCGTTCGGGCTCGGCCCGGTGCTCACCTACGGCAAGAAGTGGCAGGACGGCGCGCACCTGGACCTGTCGTTGCGCTACGTGAAGGAGTTCGGCGTCGAGCGACGCTTCGAGGGCGAGCCGCTGCTGGTCAGTGCCAGCTTCGGCTTCTGAGCACCACCGTCGTACCGCCCGATGGCCTGTTGGCATCGGGTCCCAACCTGGAGCAGGAACATGGTTCCGACACGAGCACGATGCACGTTGCTGGCCCTGGCCGCGTCGATCGCGGTCGCGGCCTGCGGCCAGCGGCAGGACGATGCGGCCGCGCCGGCCGCGGATGCGATCTCACCGGTAGCGCCCGCGGCGGCGCCGGGCGATGCCGCGCCGGTCCGCGACGCCGAGGCGATCGCCGCACTGGAAAAGATGGGTGCCGCGCTGCGCGGTCTGGACCGCTTCGGCCTGAAGGCGGAGACCAGCACCGACTACGTCACCGACAGCGGGCAGAAGGTGTCGGTGGACGGCCACGCCTCCTGGCGAGTGCGCGCACCGGACCGTTTCGTCGCCAGCGTCGGCAACGACCGGCAGCAGCGCGAGTTCTACTACGACGGCCAGTCGCTGACCCTGTGGTCGCCGAAGCTGAAGTACTACGCGGTGATCGATCCGGTGCCGCCGACCATCGGCGAGCTGGTGACGCAGGTGGCGGCCAAGGGCATCGAGTTCCCGCTGCCGGACCTGTTCCTGTGGGGCACCCCGCAGGCGCCGCTGGAGCAAGTGACTTCCGCATTCCTGGTCGGCCCGGCGCTGCTGGACGGCGAGCAGACCGACCACTACGCCTACCGGCAACCGGGCGTGGACTGGCAGGTCTGGATCTCGCGCAAGGACTCGCTGCCGGCCAAGGTGGCGATCACCAGCCAGGCCGATCCGGCGCTGCCGTCGTATACCGCGCGCCTGCACTGGGACAAGGCCCCGGCGACCGGCGACGCGGCGTTCGCATTCAAGCCGCCGGCCGATGCGCGGCGGATCGACTTCGTTCCCGCCAATGCCGGCAGCGCCGGCGAGGAGCGCTGAAATGGACAAGCGGAACCCTCGTTCTTCCAGGGCGTCTCGGCCGCTGGCCGGCATGGCGGCGGCGATCTGCCTGGTGTTGGGCACGATCGCACCACCGGCCGATGCCCGCCTCGGCGGAGGCGGGCTGGGCGTGCGCGGCATGGCGCGGCCGGCGATCAACCTGCCGGCGGGCGGCATCCACGGGATGCCCGGGGCCCATGGCGGAGGCATCCAGCATCCGCATCCGGCGCCGCACCCGGGCCCAGGTCCGGGCCCAGGTCCGGGTCCGGGTCCCGGCCCGCATCCGGGTCCAGGCCCCGGCCCTCACCCGCCAGGGCCTGGTCCCGACCCGCATCCGCCGGGTCCCGGCCCAGGCCCGGGTCCCCATCCGGGCCCAGGTCCGCACCCGCTACCGCCGCCGCCCTACTGGGGCTGGGACTACCCGTTCTGGGACGCGGCCGCGTTCACCGCCGGCGTGGTGGCGACCTCGGCGCTGATCGGCTCGGTGGTCTATTCGCTGCCACCCAGCTGCACGGTGGCGACCTTCGACAACGTGACCTACCAGCAGTGCGGCGATGCCTGGTACCGCCCGCAGTACGTCGGCACGTCGGTGCAGTACATCGTGGTCGACCCACCGTACTGACCGGAGCGACGCGTCCATCGGGCCGTCGTCCCGGGGCCGGCGGCGGCCGCAATCCCCGCAGGCGCTGCCGGCCTGTCGTCACGCCGCTTTAGCCTTCCGATCCCCACTGTCCGCACCACCAGAGAGAGGAGCCAAGCCATGAAGCATCTCGCCTTGACCGCCGCCTTCGCCCTGCTGCTGGCCGGCTGCGCCAGTACCCCGACCGTGCATACCGATGCCGATCCGCAGGCCAACCTGGCCGGCTACCGCACCTATACCTGGCTGAGCAAGCCGGACCAGCAGGGCGTGCCGCCGCTGGTGGCGCAGCGCATCGTCGACAGCGTCAACGCCCAGTTGCGCGCCAAGGGCTGGACCGAGTCCGCCAGCGGCGACGTGGCCCTGGTCGCGCACGTGGCCACCCAGCAGAAGCAGACACTGGACACGATGTACGCCGCGCCGGCCTTCGGCGGCTGGGGCTGGGGTCCCCACTGGTACGGCGGCGTGGGCATGGGCGCCACCACCACCCAGGTGCGCACCTATACCGTCGGCACGCTGATCGTGGACATGTTCGACACCAAGACCAAGCAGGCGGTCTGGCGCGGCACCGCCAGCGACACCGTGTCGAGCGATCCGAAGAAGCAGCATGCCGCCATCGAGGCGGGCGTGGCCAAGATGTTCGCCGACTTCCCGTAAACCGGCCCGGCAGTAGCCGGCGCGTTCCGTGCGCCGGCTACCGATGCCGATGTAGAAACATCCCCGCGGCCGGCCCTCCGATCGGCGGCCCGTACGGCTCAGATGATCCGCAGCGTGATCGCCTTGAGCACCGCGCGCGTGCGGTCGCGGGTGCCGAGCTTGTCGAGGATGGTGGACACGTAGTTCTTCACCGTGCCCTCGGCCAGGAACAGGCTGCGGGCGATCTCCTTGTTGGAGTAGCCGCCGGCGAGCAGGCGCAGGATCGCGACCTCGCGTTCGCCGAAGGTGTCGTGCGGCGGTGCCTCGTCATGGAAGCGGTAGCGGGCGCGCACCGGGTCGGTGCTGACCGGCGCCAGCAGGGTCTCGCCGCCGGCCACCCGGACGATCGCCTCGTGCAGGTCCTCCGGCGCGGCGTCCTTGAGCAGGAAGCCCTGCGCGCCAGCTTCGCGCGCGTGCAGCAGCAGGTCGCTGTCATCGAAGGTGGTCAGCAGCAGGACCGGGGTGCGGTCGCCGGTCTCGCGCAGTTCGCGCAGCGCGGCGATGCCGTCCAGGCCGGGCATGCGGATGTCGCTGAGCACCACGTCCACCCGCTGCAGCAGCAGCGCGTCCAGCAGGTCCTGCCCGTCCTCGGCCTCGAACGCGACCGAAATCCCCAGCCGTTCGAGCAGCGCGCGCAGGCCGGCGCGCACCAGCGCCTGGTCGTCGGCCAGGGCGACGCGCAGTTGCTCCGGTGCCGGGTTCACGCAGGCAGCCTTGCCCGCAGGCGCAGTCCGCCGCCGGCGGTGCGGCCGACCTCGAGCGCCCCGTCCAGCGCCGCCAGGCGCTCGCGCATGCCGGCCATGCCGTTGCCTTCGCGGATCTGCGGGCTGCATTGCCCGTCGTCGTGGATGTCGATGCGCAAGCCGTCTTCCCCGCTGTCGATACTCAGCCACACCCGCTCGGCGCCGGCATGGCGCGCGGCATTGGTCAGCGCTTCCTGCGCCAGGCGCAGCACCGTCTCGGCCACGGCCGGGTCGGTGACGCGCACGTCCGCGGCGATTGTGAGTTGCAACGCCGGTCGCGGGAAGGGGGCGGCGAGCGCGCGCAGCGCGGTGGCCAGGTCCAGGCCGCGGTCGTCGCGCAGCGACTGCACCACCTGGCGCAGGTCGCCGAGCAGTTCCCCGGACAGGCGCTCGGCCAGCGCGATCTCCTCGCGCCGGGCCAGCGCCGGGTCGGTGGCCAGGGCACGCAGGTTCAGGCGCATCGCGGTGAGCTTGTGCCCGGCCACGTCGTGCAGTTCGCGGGCCACGCGCAGCCGCTCGGCGTTGCGCGCGCTGTCGGCCAGCAGCGCGCGGGTGGCCAGCAGGTCGGCGTTGACCCGTGCCAGCGCGTCGCGCGAGCTCTCGGCCGAGCGCGCGTAGTGGATGCAGATGCCCGCCAGCGCCTGGAAGCCCATGTTGATCAGGACCATGGGCAACGGTGAGGCGAGGCCGGTCCGGCGCAGCAGCAGGTAGAACGCCACATTGACCAGCAGCACCGCCAGCGCGGCCGTGCGTGGCTTCCAGACGGCGAAGGTACAGGCGGCCCAGATCACCAGCAGCACCTGCGACGCGCCCACGCGCACGGACAGCCCGTTCAGGGCCAGGATCACCGGCGGCATCGCCAGCAGCACCAGATGCTGGGGCAGGCGCCGCGGTTCCGGCAGCAGCTGCAGGACCACGAACAGGAACAGGAATACGCCCAGCAGCAGCAGCGCCTCGGGCTGGTGCGAGCGCTCCGCGAAGCGCAGCGAATAGCCGACGGTGAGGATGGTCAGCAGCCCGGCCAGGGGCAGGGGCTGGAGCAGGGTGCGGAGCATCTGGCGCATGCGGCCATGCTCGGCCGCCGGGCCGCGGCTGGCAATGGCGCGGCCGCCGAAAGTGACTTCCGGCACCCGGTGCCGGTCAGGCCGTGGGCAGCGCCTGCCGGATCGCGCCGATCCCGTCCCACGGATCCTTGCGCAGTCGTGCGGCGCGCTGCAGTGCCTTGTCCAGGGTGAAGGCGCCGGGCGAGGCGATCTTCGCCAGCTCCTCCCAGCGCAGCGGCATGGCCACCGTGGCGTGTTCGCGTGCGCGCAGCGACCAGCCGCACACGCTGGTCGCGCCGCGGGTGTTGCGCAGCCAGTCCAGGAAGATGCGGCCGCCACGCAGGTCCTTGCGCATGCTGGCCACGTAGCGCTCCGGCGCGTGCGCGGCCATGGCCCGGGCGAAGGCCTCGCAGAAATCGCGCGCCTGTTCCCAGGGCACGGCCGGGGCCAGCGGCACCACCACGTGCAGGCCCTTGCCGCCGCTCATGCGCAGGAAGCTGTCCAGCCCGGCCTCGCGCAGCCGGGCGCGGACCTCGCGGGCGGCGTCGCGCACCTGCTTCCACGACACGCCCTCGCCCGGGTCCAGGTCGAACACCAGCCGGTCGGCGCGCTCGGGATCGTCCACGGTCGCGCCCCAGGGGTGGAACTCGATCGCGTTCATCTGCACCAGCTGCAGCAGCCCGGCCTCGTCATCGAGGTAGAGGTAGTCCTCCACGCCGCTCTTCTGCCGCAGCGGCAGCGCGTGCACCTGCGGGCCGAAGCCGCGACCGAGGTGCTTCTGGAAGAAGCATTCGCCGCCGGTGCCGTCGGGACAGCGCAGCAGCGACAGCGGCCGCCGCGCCAGCTCGGGCAGGATCCAGCGCGCCACCGCGCGGTAATAGGCGGCGACGTGGCCCTTGGTGATGCCGTCGCCGGCGTAGACGACGCGTTCCGGATGGCTGATCGCCACTTCTGCGCCCTGCGGCGGTGCCTCGCCGCGCTTGCCGTCGTCGCTGGCGGCACTGCGCGTCCTGCGCTTGGAAGCGGCGACGCCGGTGCGGGCGTCGCGATCGGAGGAAGCGGTCAACTCGGCCATGGCCTTGTCCTCGCGCAGCCGCCGGTAGCTGGCCTGGCGCAGCAGGCCTTCCTTGGCCCAGCCACGGAACGCGACCTCGACCACCAGTTCGGGTTTGATCCAGTGCACGCTGCGCGCGCTGAACGGTACGTGCGCCGGTAGCGCCACGCTCGCCTGCCCCTGCGCCAGCGGCCGCATCCGGCGGTACAGCTCGCGCAGCGCCTCGTCGCCGAAGCCGCTGCCGACGCGGCCGACGTAGCGCAGGCCGCCAGCTTCGGGCCTGCCCAGCAGCAGCGAACCGAAGTGGCCGCGCGCGCCCTTCGGCGCGGTGTAGCCGACCACCACGAACTCGTCGCCCTGCTCGTGCTTGGTCTTGATCCAGTCCTGGCCACGGCCGCCGGCATATGGCGCGTCGACGCGCTTGCTGACGATGCCCTCGAAGCCGGCGCGGCCGCTGGCGGCCAGCACCTCGGCGCCGTGGCCGACGACGTGGTCGCTGTAGGCGAGCACGCCGGCACGCTTGCCTAGCAGCCGCTGCAGCAGCGCCTTGCGCCCGGCCAGCGGCGCGCGCGCCAGGTCCACGCCGGCCAGGCCCGGCAGGTCGAACAGCAGGTAGCGCAGCGGCTGCCGCGAACTGCCTTCGAGCACCCGCTGCAGCGCGGAGAAATCGCTGTGGCCCTGTGCGTCAAGCACCACCAGCTCGCCGTCCAGGCGTGCGTCGGAGACCGGCAGCGCCTCGACCGCGCGGGTGACCTCGGGCACCCGCGCGGTCCAGTCCAGATCGTTGCGCGAGCGC
Organism: Pseudoxanthomonas suwonensis; assembly: GCF_000972865.1. Classification (NCBI taxonomy): domain Bacteria; kingdom Pseudomonadati; phylum Pseudomonadota; class Gammaproteobacteria; order Lysobacterales; family Lysobacteraceae; genus Pseudoxanthomonas; species Pseudoxanthomonas suwonensis. Next base: position 1,855,594 of record NZ_CP011144.1, on the reverse strand, counting down.
AGCCGGACTTCGCCTTCGACCAGGTCGGCGAGCAGGCGGTAACCGTCCCACTTGATCTCGTGCAGCCAGCCGTCGCCGGCCGGCGGCGCTGCGCGCAGGGTGCACAGTTCCGGGGCGAAGCCGGGCGGGTGCAGCCGCGCGCGCGCGCCGGGCAGGGCCAGGGCGCGCTTGCGCCAGGTGGCGTCCTGCTTGCGTGGGGATGGGCGGGTGGTGGTGGACGTGCGTCGTTTCGGCGAGGTCGCGTTGAGCGTTGCTTTGGCCGGGGGCGTGGGGTCGCCCGCAAGACGGGCTCCGACAGGGGGAGCGGTCGTGGCCGTGCGGGTGGCGCGGGGACGCTTCGGCGCGGCGCCATCGACCAGGTCGTCCGCCTCCACGTCCGCGGCGTGTGCGTCGCTACGCTTGATCAGCAGCCACTGCGGCTGCCGGCCCTGCAGGCCGGTGCGCACCAGCTTCCAGGCGCCGTTGAGCTTGTCGCCGTGCAGTTCGAAGTCGAGCTTGCCCTTGGCGATCGCCGCCAGCGGGTCGCCATCGATGGCCCAGGTGCCGCGGTCGAAGAGGTCGACGTGGCCGGCGCCGTAGTGGCCGGCGGGGATGTCGCCCTCGAAGTCGGCGTAGTCCAGCGGATGGTCCTCGACCTGCACCGCCAGCCGCTTCTCCCCCGGCCGCAGCGACGGGCCCTTGGGCACCGCCCAGCTCTTGAGCACGCCGTCGGCCTCCAGGCGGAAGTCGTAGTGCCGGTGCGAGGCGTGGTGCAGCTGGACCACGAAGACCGGGCGCCGGTCCGCACTGCGCCGGCGCGCCGCCCCCTGCGGTTCCGGGGTGGCGCCGAAGTCGCGCTTGCGGGCGTAGTCGCGCAGCGACACGGCTTCACCCGGTCTTGCGTCGCGGCGCCGCCTTCTTCGCCGCGGCCTTCTTCGCCGCCTTCTTGGCCGGCGCCTTCTTCGCGGTCCGCGCGGCGGTCTTCTTCGCCGGCGTGCGCTGCTTGGCAGCCAGGCTCTTCTGCAGCAGCGACATGAAGTCGACCACGTTGGTGGTGGTCTCCTCCGGCGCCTCGGGCTCGTCCTCGATCCGCGCGGTGCCGCCCTTGCTCTTGATCCGCTTGCGGATGATCGCCTGCAGCCGCTCGCGGAACTCATCCTTGTAGTCGCCCGGCGCCCACTTGCCGCTCATCGAGTCGATCAACTGCTCGGCCATCTGCAGTTCCTTGGCGCTGATCCGGTAGTCCGAGGGCTTGCCCGCCGGTAACGGGTAGTCGGCCGGGTCGACCAGCTCCTGCGGGTAGCGCAGCAGTTCCAGCACCAGCGCGTCACCCTGTGGCAGCACCGCGGCCAGGTACTCGCGGGTGCGGATCACCACCCGGGCGATGCCTACCCGGCCGCTGCCGCGCAGGGTCTCGCGCAGCAGCACGTAGCCCTTCTCGGCCTTTTTCGCCGGGACCAGCACGTAGGGCTTCTCGTAGAAGCGCGGGTCGATCTCGGTCGCGTCGACGAAGGCCTCCACCTCCACCGTCTCGTGGCTCTCCGGCGCGGCCGCCTTGATGTCCTCCTCCTCCAGCACGACGTAGCTGCCCTTGTCGTACTCGAAGGCCTTGACCACGTCCTTCCACGGCACTTCCTCGCCGGTGTCGGCGTTGACCCGCTCGTAGCGCACCGGCTTGCGGTCGCGCGAATCGAGCATGCGGAACTGCAGGTCGGTGCGGCGCTCGCCGGGCATCAGCGACACCGGCACGTTGAGCAGGCCGAAGGACAGGGTGCCGGTCCAGATCGGGCGGGCCATGGCGGTCATCTCGCGGCGGCGGGGGACCGCCACGCTGGCACGCGGGACGTCATCCGGTCGTGACGGGGCGACCGGAATCACGGCCGCATCACCTCCGGCTCACGCGTCCTTTCGGCGTCCGGCGCAAGCATGGGATCCCCATCCGCGAGATGCCGGCCATGGCCACACGCGACCGCAAGGATCTCCCGCCGCCGGGCAGCGAACCGGCGCACAGGCAGGAGGAAACCGAGTTGCAGCGCCGCGTGCGCAAGCAGCATGAGAGCCGCAACCAGGACGAGGCACTGGAGGAAACCTTCCCGGCCAGCGATCCGGTCTCGCCGTTCGTGCCGGCGAAGGTGCCGAAGTAGGAACGTCCGGGCTGCGGCCGGCGACGCGCCGCGTCGGCGCAGGCGACACCTCGTGCTCTCGACGCCCGGGTCGCCGGCCACAGCCCGGCTGCACAGGAGCGGAAAAGAGAAGGCCCGGCATCGGCCGGGCCTTCGTCGCGCATCGCGCCAGCGGGCGTCTCAGCCGCGGCTGACCGTCGCCACCGCCTGGGCCACGTAGTCCAGGTTCTCCTGGTTGAGCGCGGCCACGCAGATGCGGCCGGTGCCCACCGCATAGATGCCGAACTCGTCGCGCAGCCGGTCCACCTGCGCCCGGCTCAGGCCGGAGTACGAGAACATGCCGGCCTGGCGGCGGATGAACTCGTACTCGGGATGGCCCAGCGCGGCCAGCTTCGCCACCAGGCCTTCGCGCAGGGCATGGATGCGCTCGCGCATGCCGGTCAACTCGGTTTCCCACAGCGCGCGCAGTTCAGGATTGGTCAGCACCCCGGCCACCAGCGCGGCACCATGGGTGGATGGGCTGGAGTAGATGGTGCGGATGATGCGCTTGACCTGCGACTGCACCGCCTTGGCCTGGTCGGCGCTGGCGGCCACCACCGACAGCGCGCCCACGCGCTCGCCGTACAGCGAGAACGACTTTGAGTACGAGCTGGCGACCACGAAGCTGTCGATCCCGGCCTCGACCAGGAGGCGGATGGCGACCGCGTCCTCGGCGATGCCCTTGTCGAAGCCCTGGTAAGCCATGTCGATGAACGGGAACAGCTGCCGCTCCTTGAGCAGCGCGGCGACCTGCTGCCACTGGTCGACGGTCAGGTCCGCGCCGGTCGGGTTGTGGCAGCAGGCGTGCAGCAGCACGGTGGTGCCCGGCTGCAGCTTGTCCAGGTCGGCGAGCATGCCGTCGAAATCGAGGCCGTGGCGGGCCGCGTCGAAGTAGGTGTAGTCCACGATCTCGAAGCCGGCGGCGCCGAACACCGCGCGGTGGTTCTCCCAGCTCGGGTTGCTCAGTGCCAGAGTGGCGTGCGGCAGCGCCTTGCGCAGCAGTTCGGCACCCACGCGCAGCGCGCCGCTGCCGCCCACGGTCTGGGTGGTGGCGACGCGGCCGGCCGCCAGCAGCGGCGAATCCTTGCCGAACAGCAGTTCGCGGGTGGCCTGGGTGTAGGCCGGCAGGCCGTCGATCGGCAGGTAGCCGCGCGGCTTCGCCGCGGCGGCCAGCGACTGCTCGACCTGCCGTACCGCCTCGAGCAGCGGGATCCGCCCCTGTTCGTCGTAGTAGATGCCCACGCCCAGGTTGACCTTGGTGCCGCGGGGGTCGGCGTTGTAGGCCTCGGTCAGGCCCAGGATCGGGTCGCCCGGGACCAGTTCGACGTTGGAAAAGAAGGACACGGCTCGGCTCTGCGTCAGGGGGAGGAGAGGGGGCTCGCGGCGCCGGCGGCCGCCTGGGGGCGTGGCGCGTTCGCAAACCGCGCAATCGTAGCAGGCCGCCGTCGCGGCCTCGACGGTTTCGGCTGTGACGGGGCGTGCCGCGTGCCGCTCAGTAGCGGACGATCAGCCCCACGCGCAGGCCGCTGTTCCTCATGTCCAGGTGCCCGGTGAAATGGCGCCGCTCGGTGCTGGCCCGGATGTCCATGACGTTGTAGTCGAGCATCAGTCCGGCGTGCTGCCAGGGATGCCATTCCACGCCCAGGCGGGCGTAGCTCACCGTGCCGTCGATGTTGTTGATCTCGGTGGACAGCCAGCCGGCGTCGGCCGAGATCCGCCAGTGCTCGCCCGGGGTCCAGCGCCAGCTGGCGCCGAGGGTCGGTGCGGGCAGGTCGCCGTTGAACGAGTCCTCCAGGGCGCCGCTGCCGACCGGATTCCCGTTCACGTCCAGGACCAGGTCCAGTCCCAGTTCGACCTGGTACACGGTCAAGCCCAGCCGCGGCCCCAGCGCCCAGTTCTCCGAGGAGAAGGCCCACCAGACGTAATAGGCCTCGATGCTTTTCAGGTCGTAGGTGGCGCGCACGGTGGCCGAGGCCTCGTACACCTGGTCCTCGAACACGATGTCGCGCTGCAGGCGGCGTTCGACGTCGACGTCGTTGCGGAAGTAGGACAGGCCGAACTCGTGGCGGTCGAACGGCCGCCAGGACAGCCGGGCGAAGGCGATCGTGTCGTCTGGGTCCAGGCCCAGGTCGCGGCGCAGGTCGATGCTGGTGCCGTCGGTGAGGCGCCCGTCCGCGCGCAGTTCGGTATCGAAGCGGCTGACGTAGCTGCCGATGCTGAAGTTGACCGTATCCAGCGGCTCGACCGCCGCGGCCACGCCCGGCGCGCCGGCCAGCAGCGCCAGCAGGATGGTGTTCCGGCAAAGCGAAGTGCGCGACATGGAAACCTCGGGTCGGTGATCCGGCCGCGGCCCCTCCGGGCCGGAAGGCGGCGAAGCGGCAGGCAGGGCGACTATACGCCCGAAGCGCGGCAGCCGCGGGCATGCGCCGACCTGCCGTCGTTCCCGCGCAGGCGGGAACCAGGCTTCCGGCCCTTCGCGCAGGGCGTGGATATCCCGTCGTCCCCGCGCAGGCGGGGACCCAGTGACTTGAGCCTTCGAGAACCCAGGGACGCCGGGTGATCCTGCAGCTGTCGTGGAGTGCTCCCCGCCTCCGCGGGAAGGACGGGTGACGAGCCGCCCTGTCCAGCGCCCGCCTAGCGCGGCTGCCACTCCAGGCCCAGCAGCAGGCTGCGGCCGGGCCCGGGTTCGTAGTAACGCCCGTTGGCCTCGTTGACGATCACCGAGCCGACGTGGCGCCGGTCCAGCAGGTTGTCGATCCGGGCGAATCCGCGCAGGCGGCCCTGGCCCGCGTCCCAGCGGCGCGCCGCTTCCAGGTGCAGCAGGCCGTAGCCCGGCGCCGAGGCGCTGCCGCGGTCGTCGACCGTGACTGCGCCGACCGCGTTGGCCTCCAGCGCCGCGTCCCAGGCCTGGCCGTTCCACTGCAGGCGCGCGTAGCCCTGGCGGCCGGCGACGCCGGGGATCGCGGTGCCGGCGGGAACGATGTCGCCCGGCGCGGTGCAGGTACCGGTGCACAGCGGGAAGGCGTCGCGGAAATGCGCGTCCAGCCAGGTCGCGGCCAGCTGCAGCGACCAGGCCTCGGCCAGCGGCAGCCGCGCCGACAGCTCGGCGCCCTGCCGGCGTGCGCCGCCGACGTTGCGGAAGCTGCTGCGCCCGCCACTGTTGCGTGCCACCGCCAGCTCGTCGTCGGTGTCGGCGCGGAACACCGCCGCCTCCAGCGCCGCGCCGCCGGCGCGCCGCCACTTCGCGCCCAGTTCCAGGTTGCGGCCGACCGCCGGACGCAGGTCGAAGGCCAGGCCGGCGCCGCCGTCGGCGCGGTAGGCCAGCTCGTTGAAGGTCGGCGTCTCGAAGCCGCGGCCGGCCGACAGGTACAGGCGCAGGTCCTCGTGCGGCGCGAACGCCAGGCCGGCCACCGGGGTCAGCCGCGAATACTCGACCCGGCCGCTGTCGTCGGGGTTGGCGGCGGTGACGTAGCGGTCGTCGGAGCGGAAGCGCACCGTGCTGTAGCGCGCGCCGGCCAGCAGCGACCACTGCGGCGCGAACCGCCACCAGCCCTGCGCGTAGCCGTCGAGGTTGTCGACGCTGTCGCGCTGGTCGCGGCGCAGCGCACCGCGCACGCCGAGCAGCGGCGGGCCGGCGCCGTCGCTGCGGAAGTTCTCGTAGCCGCGGCGCCGCTGGCGCTGGCGGTCGGCGCTGGCGCCGGCGGTGAATTCCAGATCGCCGCCGCCGGCCTGGCCACGCCAGCTGGCGCGCGCGTCGAGCCCGCCGTAGCCGCCGTCCAGGTCGACCACGCCGCCGGCGCTGAGCGGGCTGGCCTGCGCCGCCACCGGCACCGCCAGGTACTGGGTCACCGCGCGTGCGCCGCCGTAGCCGGACAGGCGCAGGTCGCCGGCCTCGCCCAGTGGCTGGCGCCAGCTCGCGCCCAGCTGGTCCTGCCGCACCGACTTGCGGGTGTCGTACTGGAGCGCCACCGCGGTGGCCTGGCGCGGGTCCTCGCGCACCTGCGCCCAGGTCAGGCCGAGCGGGTCCTGCGCCTGCGGCGAGCGGAAATGGTTGCCGACCAGGTCCAGCCGGCCGCCGCCGGGCAGCTCGCGGTGCAGCTTGGCGTTGAACGACTCGCGCCGGGCGGCGCTGTGCTCGCGGTAGCCGTCGGTGTCGAACACGGACGCGGCCACGTTGTAGCCGCTGGCGCCGACGCTGCCGAGCAGGCGCGCGCTGGCCGCGACGCTGCCGTAGCGGGCCGCGGTCGCGCGCAGGTCGGCCTGCGTCGCGTCGCCGCCGTCGGCACTCCACAGCTGGACCACGCCACCGGAGGAATTGCCGTACAGCGCCGAGAACGGTCCGCGCATCACCTCGACCCGGTCGCCGGCGGCGAGGCTGAAGTGCGCGAGCTGGCCCTGGCCGTCGGGCATGGTCGCCGGGATGCCGTCGGCATACAGGCGCACCCCGCGCACGCCGAAGGTGGCGCGCGCGCCATAGCCGCGGATCGACAGCTGGGTGTCCTGCGCATGGTTCTGCCGGTCACGCGCCAGCAGGCCGGGCACGCCGCCGAGGACTTCGGACAGGTTGACCTGCGGCCGTGACGAGTCCCGGCCCAGGTCGATCACGTCCAGCGAGGCGGGCAGGTCGAAGGCCGATACCGAGTCCACGCGCGCGGTGACCACCACCCGCGGCAGGGTGGTGTCGGCGGCGGCGGCCAGGGTGGGGACTGCGGCGAGGAGCGCGCCTGCGGCGCGGTACCGGGTGCGGGAGGTCATGCCCGGCAGTGTACGGGCCGCGTTGTGGACGCCATGCCGACGGCTTGATGCGCTCCCTCTCCCCCATCGCATAGCGATGGGGGAGAGGGTTGGGGTGAGGAGGGCTCTGCCCGCGGTGCGTGGAACCGCACGGTTGTTGCATATGGGTGCAGCCACCCGCCCGCGCCCCGGCGGCTCAGAACCAATCACCATCATTCCAATCGGCCATGTGCATCTGCCGATCTGTTTCCAGGGAAACGGCAGGCTTAACCGGGGTTTTACCTACGCCGCCGGCCGGACCGGTCTACTGCGCCTTCGTTGACTTGGGCGGGAGGACTGGGCGATGCGGATCACGATCATCGGCGCGGGTTTCACCGGCAGCGTGCTGGCCACCGAGCTGGCGCGCAGCGCACCGACCGGCGTGGACCTGTGCCTGGTCGGCACGCCCGACGGCTACGGCCGCGGCGTGGCCTACGGCGAGGCGCGGCCGGAGCACCTGCTCAACGTGCGCGCCCGCGACCTGGGCGCGACCCAGGACCAGCCCGGCGAGTTCGCGCGCTGGCTCAACCTGACCCGGCGCGCCGAGGAAAGCTTCCTGCCGCGCCTGGTCTACGGCGAATACCTTTACTCGCGGCTGCAGTCGGCCGCGCAGGTCTCGCTGGCCGGCTTCAACCAGGTGCAGCAGGAGGCGGTGGCGGTGGACCGCGAGGGCGGCGCGTACCGGGTGCTGCTGGCCGACGGCTCGGACTTCCTCACCGACCGGGTGGTGCTGGCGGTGGGCACGCTGCCGCCGCAGCGGCTGCAGGGCGTGGGCCCGCGCCTGCTGGTCGATCCCGGCTACATCGCCTGGCCCTGGCAGCGCAACCTGTACGGCGAAGACGCGCTGGCGCGGGTGCCGAACGCGGCCCGGGTGCTGATCGTCGGCACCGGCCTGACCATGGCCGACACCGTGGTCACCCTGCTGCGCCGCGGCCACACCGGACCGATCACCGCGCTGTCGCGGCATGGCCTGCTGCCGCGCGCGCACCTGCCCGAGCCGGGTCCGGCGATCGCGCTGCCGCCGAACGTGCTGCACGCGCTCAACAGCGCCGACGTCGCCTTGCTGCTGCGCACCCTGCGCAGCCTGGCGCCGATCGTGCCGGACTGGCGCGCGCTGGTCGACGCGCTGCGCCCGTACCTGCAGGGCTACTGGAAGACGCTGCCGGACGAGCAGCGCGCGCGCTTCCTGCGCCACCTGCGCTCGTACTGGGAAATCATCCGCCACCGGCTGGCGCCGAGCGTGCACGAGGAACTGGAGCAGCTGCAGGCGCAGGGCCAGCTGCGGATCCGCGCCGGCCGCCTGCTGCGCGCCCGCCGCGGCGAGGCCGCGGTCGAGGTGGTGATCCGCGAGCGCGGCCAGGCGCACGCCTCGGCCGAGCAGTACGACGTGCTGGTCCGCGCCACCGGCCTGGACACCGACGTCGAGCGCACCAGCCATCCGCTGGTCGGCCAGCTGCGCGACGCCGGCACCATCAGCGCCGACCCGCTCGGCCTGGGCCTGCGCGCGACGCCGCAGTTCGAGGTGCTGGACCGCACCGGTGCGCCGGTGCGCGGGCTCTACTGCATCGGCCCGCTGCTGCGCGGCCAGCTGTGGGAGATCACCGCTGTGCCGGAACTGCGCGTGGCCGCGCGGCAGCTGGCCGTGCAACTGCTCAAGGCGCCGAGCTCGTCCATGCGCGTGGCGCGCGAGCCGTTGCCGCTGGCGGCGGTGGCGACGGGCTGAAGGCGGATCGGCATCACCTCTGACTGGCGACGCCCGATCTCCTGCCCGGAGCGGATGAAAGGGATCAGACGTCGCCGTCGGTCGCCCAGCCCTCGCCGCTGCCGCGCTGGTGCACGTGGTCGTCCTCGCGCACCTCGCCTGCCGGAATCGTGTCCTGCGTCGCCAGCCGCGCATAGATCGGGGTGAAGTCCGGTTCGGTCGCCCGCATCAGCTGCTCGAAGCTGTCGATCACGAAGTAGGTCTTCTGGAAGGTGTCGATCCGGTAGCGGGTGCGCATGATCCGCTCCAGCTCGAAGCCGATCCGGTTCGGCGCCGCCGATTCAAGCGAGTGCAGCGACTCGCCCTTGGACGAGACGATGCCCGCGCCGTAGATGCGCAGTCCGTCGGCCTGGCGGATCAGCCCGAACTCCACCGTGTACCAGTACAGCCGGGTCAGGTTCTGCAGCGCCTCCGGGCCGATGCCGTGCGCCTTCACTCCGCCGCGGCCGTAGGCCTGCATGTAGTCGGCGAACAGCGGGTTCATCAGCAGCGGCACATGGCCGAACAGGTCGTGGAACAGGTCCGGCTCGGCGATGTAGTCGATCTGGTCCGGGCGACGGATCCACCAGGTCACCGGGAAGCGGCGGTTGGCCAGGTGGTCGAAGAAGTCCAGCTCCGGCAGCAGGCCCTCGACCCCGACCAGGGTCCAGCCGGTGGTTGCGCCCAGCACTTCGTTGAGCTGGTCGAAGCGCGGGATCGCGCGCGCGTCCATGCCCATCGCGTCCTGCGCCTGCAGGAACTCGTCGCAGGCGCGGCCGGCCAGCAGTTCGCGCTGGCGCGCGTACAGCGTGCCCCAGGTGGCGTGGTCGTCGGCGCTGTAGTCCAGCCACGGCTGTTCGACCACGGCGGTGGTGTAGACCGGCACGTAGCCCTTGTCGGTCTGTTGGTGCTCCACGCGGCGCGGGGCATTGGCGTCGTTCATCGTGCTGGCTCCTGCGGGCAGGTCCGCCCAGCGTAGGCCGGAAATGGCGCAACAGGATTGCGAAGTTGCGCGTATTCACCCTGGGCGTGCAATCTTGTTGCGTGAAAACGATGTTGCGAGGCAACAAATGGCCGCCACCCACGGTTTCGACCGCACCGACCTGCGTCTCTTGGCCCTGCTGCAGCGCGACGGCCGCGCCAGCAACGCCGACCTGGCGGCGCAGGTGAACCTGTCGCCTTCGGCCTGCCTGCGCCGGATCCAGCGGCTGGAGGCGGCCGGGGTGGTCGCCGGCTACGCCGCGCGGCTGGATCCGCAGGCGCTGGGGCTGGGGCTGCAGGCCTTCGTCCGCGTGCAGCTGGAGAAGCACGGCGCGCCCGGGATCGAGCGTTTCGTCGAGAACGTGCAGGGCTGGGACGAGGTGGTGGCCTGCCACGCGCTGACCGGCGACATGGACTACCTGTTGCACGTCTACGTGCGCGACCTCGAACACTTCTCGCGCTTCCTGCTCGACCGCCTGCTCAACGCCTCCGGCGTGGCCGACGTCAACTCCAGTTTCGTGCTGCGCACGGTGAAGGCGTCCGCCGGCCTGCCGTTGCCCAAGGCGTAGGCAACGCACGGAACGCCGCGGCGCCGGCATCCGCCCGGCATCGTGCACCGGGGTGCTTCGGTGTAACGGATTTGCACCGCAAAGCGGACAACGAGTCGCATAGTGCAGATGACCGGTTCATCGGATCTACGCAGCGATGAGCATGCGCACTTGGTCAGCTTTGTGACGACCTATCCGCGCCGAATCCAGCCTAAATTAGCGGTATCTGTCTTGACAGCCCGGGTACGGCGCACCTAACTAGGCGCGCAGGATCACACGTGCGCGCCCATGCGGCATCCGGATCGCATCGCACCTGGGCGCCATCATCGATGTAGGACTTTCCGGGGTAAGGCGGTGACTGGGATGGCCCGCGCTTCTGAAACGTCGAATGCCGGTTTCGTCCGCTCCTGGATCGCGGGCGACACCGCCGTGCCCATTGGCTTGTCGGAAATGATTGGACGTGCGTGGCGGCCACCGACCGCACGCAATGCTTCGCATGCTTGAACTCGTGTAGGGCGCGCGACCGGTTCAGTGGTCGCGTGACAACCGGATCGGCCGTGGCGTCAGGGGTGCCTGCGAACGCGCGGCCAAGCCGGGGAAACCGGGGGCTGAAGCGGATGCTGGCAATGCAGGGACTGCGTTACCGGAGTGTCGCCTGGGTGATGGGCATGGCCCTGCTTGCCTGCGGCGCGGTGCCGGCGCATGCGCAGACCCAGGTGCAGAACGGCGCGCAGGTGTCGCTGCCGGCCGGGGTCGCGGACGACCCGTCAGACAACAGCGACAGCGTCACGGTCGGCGTCTATGCCGTGGCCCTGGGCAAGACCGCCAGCCCCGCCAGCGGCACGCCGGTCGCGGTCGGCGACACCATCCAGTACACGATCACCGCGACGATCTCCGCGGGCACCACCGCGGCCCCCATCCTGATCACCGATACGCCGGGACCAGGCCTGCAACCCGTCACGCCGCTGCCCGCCGGCTGCACCCAGGCCGGCGGCAACGTCGAGTGCGTGGTCCCGGCCGGGACCACCGGCACGTACTCGGTCACCTACGGCGCCACGGTGCTGCCCAGTGCCGGGCTGGCGGTGGCCAACAGCGCCACCGGCGGCGACAGCTGCCCGGCCGCCTGCACCACCACCCATCCGGTCTACCGCGGCGTCACCCTCACCAAGGCCTGGGAAAACGGCAGGCCCGGCGACTCCGTCCAGCTCACCATCTCCGGCCCCGGCGTGCAGAACGCGGTACCCGGGTCATCAGCCGTGTCGGGCACGACCACGCCGGCCACCGCCGTGGCGCAGCCCGGCTCGACCGTGACCGTGGCCGAGGTCTTCTCCCCGGCCGCGTCGGCGGGTAACTACACGGTCGCGCTGACCTGCGTGCGCGACATCGACGGGGTGATAGGGGCGACCATCGGCGCCACCTTCATCATGCCCGCCGACAGTTCGCTGACGTGCACGGCGACCAACACACGGCGCTCCGCCCAGCTGCAGCTGGTTAAGACCTGGGTGAACGCCCAGCCCGGCGACACCGCGACGGTCACCAGCAACGGCTTCACCTTCCCGGCCACGGTCAGTTCCACCGCGGATGCGACCGGCGGCAACAGCACCACCGGCGCACAGGTGGTGGTCTATGCCGGCGAGTCGGGCACCATCACCGAAACCCTGAGCAGCCCCGCCAACTACACCGCGGCCATGGCGTGCACCGGCAACGCCATACCGCTGTCCGGCAACACCCTCACCGTCGCCGGCGGCGACACGGCCATCACCTGCACCCAGACCAACACCCGCAGGCCGGTGAACCTGGTGCTGGAGAAGCGCTGGGTGAACGCCCTGGTGGGCGAGCAGGCGCAGGTCTCGGCCAGCGGCAGCCTGCACGGTCCGGTCACGCTGGATTCCAGCGCCGACACCGCCACCGAGACCGATACCGGGACGGCGCAGCAGGTGTACGCCGGTGAAACCCTCACCCTGTCCGAAACCTTCGCCACCGCGGCCAATGCCGCCAACTACACCAGCGTGCTCAGCTGCAGCGGCAACGGCACGCCGCTCGCCGGCGACCAGCTCACCGTCGGCGCGGCGGACACCACGATCACCTGCCGCTACACCAACACCCGGCTGCAGGCCACGCTGCAGCTCAACAAGGTCTGGGGGCCGAACAGCCGCGGCGGCGACCAGGCGCAGCTGGCCGCGACCACCGGCCTGCTCAACAACACCAACGCCTTCACCTCCACCGCTTCGGTCGGCGCAGCCAGCATCACGGCGACCGTGTATGCGGGCGAGATCGCCACCCTGCCGGCCGAGACCATGTCCGCCGGCGCGCTGGCCAACTACACGGTGGCAGTGTCCTGCTCGGGCGGCGCCTTGTCCGGCACCGACGGCAAGGTCGCCAACACCCTGGAAGTGCTGCCCGCCGACCAGGGCCAGCCGATCCAGTGCACCTACGCCAACACCCGCAACAGCACCACGCTGCAGCTGCAGAAGACCTGGCTCAACGGCCTGCCGGGCGATACCGTCAGCCTGGTGGCCAGCGGCAAGGGTACGTTCAATTCCAGCGCCAGCGGCGGCCCGAGCCAGACCGACAGCGGTCCGGTCTGGACGGCGTATGCCGGCGAAGTGATCACGATCGACGAATCGTTCGGCACGATCACTTCCAACCTGTACTTGGAAACCCTGGCCTGCACCAACACCAGCGGGCTGGTCAACGATCCGGGCGATCCGACCCGCGGCACGCTGACCGTGGGCGCGACCGACGGGCCGATCGTCTGCACCTTCACCAACGACCGCAAGAGCACCGAGCTGTACGTGCGCAAGGTCTGGGGTGGCCCGGTGACCGGGGCAACGGTCAGCATCCCGGCGACCACGGGTTTCATCAACAACAGCACCCCGTTCACTTCGACCGACCCGACCGCCACCACGGTCGGCCCGTTCGAGGTGTTCGCCTTCGAGACCGGCCAACTGCCGGCCGAAAGCTTCACCACCGGCAATGCGGCCGACTTCGACAGCAATGTGAGTTGCGATGGCACCGACACCAATCTGGGTAACGGCCTGACCATCTCGATCGCCGACGCCGATGCTGGCGTCCCTGTCACCTGCACCTACAGCAACACGTTCGTGCCACGGCCGTCGCTCGTGGTCGACAAGAGCACCACGGTGACCAGCGTCAACGCCGCCGGCGACGTGATTCCCTATTCGATCACCATCACCAACGACGGCAACGTCCCGCTCGACAATGTGACCCTGGACGATCCGCTGCTGGTCGGCCAGGGCACGCTCAGCTGCAATCCGTCATTGCCCGCGACGCTGGTGCCCGGCGCGACGGTCAGCTGCACCGGTTCCTACACCGTCACCCAGGCCGACATCGACCGCTTCGGCAGCGGCGATGGCAGCGACGACGACTTCGTCACCAACACGGCCGATGCCAGCGGCACGGATCCGGACGGTGCCACGATCACCGACACCGATGATGCGGAAACGGCATTGCCCGCGCGCGATTTCGTGGCCGATTTCAGCAAGAGCGGCACCCTGGCCGACACCAATGGCAGCGGTCAGGGCAGCGCCGGGGAGACGATCACCTACAACTTCACCATCACCAATAACGGCAATGCCACCATCCAGAGCGTCACCATCGTCGATCCGCTGCTGCCCGGCCTCAGCTGCGGGCCGATCGGGCCGCTGGCGCCGGGACAATCGGTGCTGGTCGGCAGCCCCGCGCCGCCGGCGGACGTGCTGTGCACCGGCAACACCTATGTAATCACCCAGGCGGACATCGACAGCTACGGCGGCGGCAGCGGCAACATCGACAACATCGCCTTCGGGACCGGCACCAGTCCGACCGGTGGCAGCGCCAGCGGCGAGGCCAGCGAAACGACGCCGCTGGATCCGCCGGCGCCACGCCTGCACCTGGACAAGACCGCCAGTCCTGCGAGCGTCAGCGCCGCCGGGGAGGTCGTCACCTATTCGTTCACGGTCACCAATGCGGGCAACGTCACCGTGGCCGGCATTGAAGTCGTCGACCCCAAGGCAGGGCTGGGGCCGATCACCTGCACGCCCGCGGCGCCGTTCGACCTGGCGCCCGGCGCCAGTGCCACCTGTTCGGCCACCTACACCGTGACCCAGGCCGACATCGATGCGGGCGGGGTGATGGTCAATACCGCCACCGCCGCCGGCACGTACGACGGCCGGCCGGTGGTCGACACCGACACCGCCGCTGTCGACATCGACACGGGACCGGGCACGGCGACCATCATCAAGACCGCCGACAAGACCTTCGTCTCGAGCGTCGGCGAACAGATCACCTACACCTTCACCGCCTCCAACAATTCGCAGGTCACCCTCACCGACGCCCAGATCGTCCAGGACACCGTCATCGACGCCCTGGCCTGCGACGTCATCCCGACGCTGGCGCCGGGGCAGACGGCGACGTTCAGCTGCAACGGAACCCATGTCTATACGGTCCAGCAGCAGGACATCGACAACCAGGGCAATCCTGTCGCCGACAGCGGCGTGATCCTGAACACGGTCACGGGACAGGCGACGTACCTCGACGACGGCAATCCGGTCACGGCGACCGACTCCGACGACTGGATCGTCGACCTGCCTGCGCGCGCGCCGGGCCTGTTCCTGCGCAAGAGCTCGAACGTGGTTTCGGTGCCCGGACCGAATTCGCCGGTCCTCTACAGCTTCGACGTCACCAATACCGGCAATACGACGCTGCTGAACCTGACGATCACCGATTCCCTGTTGCCCGGCCTGGACTGCGACCCGATCGCCTCCTTGCCGCCCGCCGGCACGGTGACGTTCACCTGCGATGCCGCCAGCAGCACCTATACGGTGACCCAGGCCGACATCGACAGCGGCAGCACCGACTTCAAGCCCAACGACGGCCAGATCGACAACCGCGCCACCGTCAGCGCGACCGTGGCCGGCACCACCGACATCCTCACCAATTCGGACGTCAACGAAGTCACCCTGCCGGTCCGCCAGCCGGCGATCACCCTGCTCAAGCAGGCGGACGTGACCAGCATCGCCGCGCCGCTGACGGTCAACTACAGCTTCCGGGTGACCAATACCGGCAACGTCACCGTCAACGACGTCACCGTCAGCGACGGTACGCTGGGCCTGGCGTGTCCGGCTTCGCCAGCGGTCAACCTGCCGCCGGGTGCGTCGGTGCTGTTCGGCGGCAGTGGCCAGCCCGGCGTGGACGTGGTCTGCACGGGGACGGCGCGTGCGGTCACCCAGGCCGACATCGACACGGAAACGTCCATCGAGAACGCCGCGGCGGCGACGGGCGTCACCGTCAGCGGGCCGTCCGGCCCGGTCAACCTGCAGGCCACCAGCACCCTGTCGATCCCGATCGTCAAGAATCCCTCGCTGGCCTTCGGCAAGGCCGCCGACGTGGCCTCGGTGGCGCTGCCCGGCGATCCGATCGTCTACACCATCACCGGTACCAACAACGGCAACATCACCTTGACCAACGTACGCGTGGTCGACCCGCGCGTGCCGTCGCTGAGCTGCACGCCGCCCACGCCCATCACCTCGCTGGCGCCGGGAGAAGACTTCACCTGCATCGGCACCTACCTGTCGACGCCGCTCGACTTCGACACCAACGGCGGCGGCGACGGCGATATCGACAACACGGCCGAAGCGCTGTGGAACGGAGGCCGGGCCACCGCATCGGCCACCGTGCAGCTGCCGATTCCCGTGCAGACGCTGGCGCTGGTCAAGACCGCGGGCAGCCCCAGCATCGACCAGGGCCTCGATGCGGCCGTCACCGACGCCGGCGACACCATTACCTACACCTTCGTGGTGACCAATACCGGCAACCAGACGCTGACCCAGCTGGTGATCAACGACGCCAACCTGAACGGGCCGGTCACCTGCGACCGTACTGTCCTGGAGGCCGCCGGCCCGAACGAAACGGCGACCTGCACCGGCGTGCACACGATCACCCAGGCCGAGATGGACAACGGCGTGATCGACAACACCGCCACCGCGTCGGCCACGCCCCCCGCCAGCGCCCGCGTCACCTCCGCGCCGGACACGGCGACCGTCCCGCTCGCGGCCGGCCCGCAGATCCAGCTGGACAAGAGCGCTGCCGCCCCGACCACCGCGCAGGGTGCGTTGCCGTCGGTCACCGACGCCGGCGACACCATCCAGTACGGCTTCGTGGTCACCAACACCGGCAACGTGACGCTGTCCACGATCACCCTGAACGACCCGTCCCTGAACCCGGCGGCGGTGAGCTGCCCACCGGGCCAGCTGGCACCGGGCGCGTCGATGACCTGCGCCAGCCGTACCTACACGATTACCCAGGCGAACATGGACGCGGGCAGCGTCAGCAACACCGCCACCGCGTCGGGCAACCCGCCCAGCGGCGCTGCGGTCACGGATGACGATGCGACCACCACGGCGTTGGCCGAGAGCCCGGCGCTGGCGCTGGTCAAGACCGCCACGCCGACCACGGTGTCCGCGGTCGGCCAGCAGGTCGGCTATGCCTTCCAGGTCACCAACACCGGCAACGTCACGATCGGCCAGATCGCGATCCGCGAGGACGACTTCACCGGGTCCGGCGCGGTGTCGGCGATTTCCTGCTCGCCCACCAGCATCGCGCCGGGGGCGGTCGCCAACTGCAACGCCACCTACAGCGTGACCCAGCAGGACCTGGACCAGGGCTCGATCGTCAACGACGCGACCGCGACCGGCCAGTCGCCCACGGCGGTGCCGGTGGAGAGCAACCAGGACCAGGCACAGGTGACCGTCCTGGAGAATGCGGCGCTGACCCTGGTCAAGGCCGCCACCCCGGACGTGGTGAGCGTGGCCGATACGCCGATCGCGTACACCTACACCGTCACCAACACCGGCAACGTGACCCTGGACACCATCGCCGTCACCGAAACGGCGTTCGACGGGAACAACACGCCGGCGCCCGTGCCGGACTGCAGCGGCCAGCCGGCGGCGCTGGCGCCTGGGGCCAGTTATGCGTGCACCGCCGCCTATGTCTTCAACCAGGACGACCTGGACGCCGGCTTCGTCAACAACACCGCCCAGGCCACGGCGCTGGACCCGGGCGACAACGTCGTCGGCCCGGTGACGTCCAGCAAACGCGTGACCGGCGACCAGTTCGCCGAACTCGTTCTCGACAAGTCGGTCTCGCCGAGCCAGGTGTCGCAGGCCGGCGTCGTGGTGACCTACACCTTCCAGGTGACCAATACCGGCAACATCACCATCGACGGCGTGCAGATCAACGAAACCGCGTTCGACGGCACCAGTGCACTGACGCCGCCGACCTGCGCGGACCTCACGCTCGCGCCCGGCCAGGCGACGACCTGCACGACGACGTACACGGTCCAGCAGGCCGACGTGGACCAGGGCGGGATCCACAACGAAGCCACCGTCTCGGGCACCGATCCGGGCGGGGCCAGCGTGGTCAGCGCGCCCGACGCCGCCGATGTGGATGTCGATGCCCAGGTGCAGCTGGACCTGGCCAAGTCCGTGCTGCCGCTTGCCGTCAGCCAGGCCGGGCAGCAGGTGGTCTACATCTTCCAGGTGAGCAACATCGGCAACACCACGATCAACGACCTGGTCGTCACCGAGCTGGCCTTCAGCGGCACCGGCAGCCCACCGGTCGCGGACTGCGCGCGCACCACGCTCGCCCCGGGCGAACGGGTGCAGTGCACCGCCACCTATACCGCCACCCAGGCCGACATCGACGCCGGCGTGGTGACCAATACCGCCGAAGCGGACGGCACCACCACCAACGCCGGCCCCGCGGCCAGTGCGCCATCGAGCGCGCAGTTCACCGCCGCTGCGGCGCCCGCCCTGGCCCTGACCAAGACCGCGTCGCCCACGACCGTGACGGCGGTCGGGGACACGGTGAGCTATTCGTTCCTGGTGGCCAACACCGGCAACGTCACCATCGACAACCTGTCGGTCACCGAAACGGCCTTCAGCGGCACCGGCACGGCGCCGACCATCACCTGCCCGGTGAGCGAACTGGCCCCCGGCGCCGACACCACCTGCACCAGCACCGCCTACGCGGTCACCCAGGCGGACCTGGACGCCGGCCAGGTCACCAATACCGCCACGGCCAATGGCCAGGCGCCGGACGGCACCGCCGTGCCGAGCCCGCCGTCGAGTGCCACCGTCACCGTGGACCAGGACGTGCAACTCCAGCTGGTCAAGTCGGTACTGCCGACACAGGTGTCCACCGCCGGCCAGGTGCTGGCCTACAGCTTCGAGGTGACCAACACCGGCAACGTAACGGTGAACGCGATCGCCATCGAGGAGGCGGGTTTCAGCGGCAGCGGCACGATGACCGGGGTGGTGTGCGGGCCGGCTGCCGGAACCCTGGCGCCGGGCGATTCGGTCACTTGCACCGCGACCTACCAGGTCACCCAGGTCGACATGGATGCCGGCAGCATCGACAACGTGGCGCGGGCGAATGCCGTTGGCCCGGGCGGGCCGGTGGCCAGCAACGACGACGATGCCCAGGTCACCGTGGACAACCTGCGTTCGGCGTCGCTGGCCAAGGAAGTCACCCCGACGACCGTGGCCGCGGCCGGCGAGCAGGTCACCTACGAGTTCCTGATCACCAATACCGGCAACCAGACCGTCACCGACCCGGTGGTGGAGGAGCGCGCGTTCAGCGGCACCGGCGGTTGGCCGGTGGTGACCTGCCCCGCCGGCAGCTACCCGCCCAACGCCAGCGTGACCTGCACGGCCAGCTACACGGTGACCCAGGCCGACATCGACGCCGGCCAGGTGACCAACACCGCGCGTGCGCAGGTGACGCCACCCGATGGCATCCCCCTGCTCACCAACGAGGACGATGCGGTCGTCACCGCCACCGCCGTGCCCGGGCTCAGCCTGGAGAAGGCCGCCACGCCGACGAGCGTGTCCGCGGTCGGCGACACCATCGACTACACCTTCCTGGTGACCAACACCGGTGGCGTGACGGTCAATGCGCTGGTCGTGACCGAGACCGCGTTCAGCGGCTCCGGTACCGTGCCGGCACCCACCTGCGCGGTGACCACGCTGGCTCCCGCGGCAAGCACCACCTGCACCGCGAGCTACGTGGTGACCCAGGCCGACCTGCTGTCCGGCCGGATCACCAATACCGCCGTGGCCAGCGGCACCGTTGCCGGCGGCAGCGTGGACAGCGGACCCGACGATGCCGAGGTGACCGTCGTTCCCGCGGTCACCACCGTCGCCAAGGCGGTCGATCCGGCGTCGGGCACCGAGGTGGCGCCCGGCGACGTGCTGACCTACACGGTGACCGCCACCGTCGCCGATGCCAGCCTGCACGAGCCGGTCACGCTCACCGACACCCTCGGCCCGGGCCTGACCTTCGGTGCGGTGACCAGTGCCGGCGCCTTCGGCTGCAACGCGGCCAACCCGCTGGTCTGCACCTTGCCGGCCGGCACGCCTCCGGGCAGCTACCCACTCGTCTATACCGCCACCGTCGCCGCCGACGCCACCGGATCGGTGGGCAACAACGTCGTGGCCAGCAAGGATCCCGGCGTGGATCCGCCGGTGACCTGCACCGTGTGCGACACGGACAACCCGGTGGTCGCCTCCACCAGCACGGTCTCCAAGGCCTCCACGCCGGCCAGCGCCACGCCGGTCAATCCGGGCACGCTCATCACCTACACCGTGACCACCGTGGTCAGCGGCTCGGTGACGACCGAGGACATCACCCTAGTCGACACCCTCGACCCGGGCCTGACCTTCGGCGCGGTCACCAACCCGGGCGCCTACAGTTGCAGCGGCGCGCTTACCTGCGTGCTGCCGGCCGGGACCCTCCCGGGCAGCTACGACTTCACCTACACCGCCACGGTCGATGCCGACGCCACCGGTGCGCCGCGCAACGTGGTCGTGCCCAGCAACCCCGCCGGCGGCGACGCGGAACCGACCTGCACGGTCTGCGACACGATCCATCCGGTCAGCCGCCCGTCGATCGCGCTGGAGAAGAAACTCACCGCCAACGACGATGCCGACGGCAACGGCGAGGTCAGCGTCGGCGACACGCTCACCTATGGCGTCACCGCCACCAACACCGGCAACGTGCCGCTGGCCAACGTCACCATCGACGATCCGATCACCACGCCGGACAGCCTGACCTGCCCGCTGGTGACGCCGGGCGGCACCTGCGAGCTGGTGGCCACCTACACCGTCACCCAGGCCGACGCCGACGCCGGGCAGGTGCTCAACACCGCCACCGTGCAGACCGAGGCCCCGCCGGACGTGCCGCCGCTGCCACCGCAGGCCTGTCCGGCCGGTTCCGCCGACCCGGCCTGCGCCACCGAGATCGTCACCCCGGTGATCCAGCGCCCGGCCATCGCCACGACCAAGACCGCGGTGCTGACCGTGGACAACGCCACGCCCGGCAAGGGCAACATCGGCGACGTGGTCACCTACACGGTGAATGCCACCAATACCGGCAACGTCACCCTCACCGGCGTCACCGTCACCGACACCTTCCAGGGCGGCGCGCCGGTAACGCTGGCCTGTGCGCCGACCACCCTGGTGCCCGGCCAGGTCGCCAGCTGCGACAGCTACGAGCACGTCATCACCGAGGAGGAGGTCCACTCCGACATCGGCCTGCTGGTCAACACCGTGCTGGCGCAGGGCGACGCCGGCCTGGTGAGCGGCACCATCCAGGTCACCGCCAACGCCGCGGCGCAGGTGGAGGTGCAGAACGAGCCGGCGCAGCTGTACCTGACCAAGGTGGCCGGGGTGCGCCAGGTCAACGTCGGCGACCTGGTCCGCTACACCCTGACCCTGGAGAACACCGGCGAGATCGACCTGGTCGACGGCTACATCATCGACACCCCGCCGGCCGGCTTCACCTACGTCGAGGGCTCGCTGCAGGGCCGCGACGACGACGGCTTGGTCACCGCCACCGGCATCTCGCCGCTGCGCATCTCCGACATCGACCTGGCCGCCGGCAATACCGCCACCATCAGCTACCTGATGCGGGTCGGCGCCGGCGTGCGGCCGGGCACGCAGGTCAACCGTGCGGTGGCGTACGACCCGGCCTACGAAGGACCGGCCTCGAACGTGGCCACCGCCGAGGTCGTGCTGGGCAGCGACCCGATGCTCGACGAGAGCCTGATCTCCGGCACGGTGTTCAACGACCGCGACGGCGACGCCTGGCAGGACAGCGCCGCGCTCACCGGCGTGCGCGTGCAGGGCGGCTTCGCCCCCGGCGCGTACATCGCCGGCTCGACCACGATCGACCGCGGCGCCGGCGCGCAGTCCGTGCCCGACGCCAGCGCGCCGCTGCTGCGCGGCCTCGAGCTGGGCCGGATCGAAGGCCGCCAGTCGCCGGCCGATCCGGCCGCCGCGCACGAGGTGGTGATCCGCCAGCGCCTGCGCGAACCCGACTTCACCGGCGACTTCGTGCTGACCAGCGCGCAGGGCGCCACCGTGCGCATGGCCGCCGACGGCAGCACCACGCTGGAGACCCGGGGCGACGCCGCCAAGGGCCTGACCGCGGCCGCGCCGACCGTGCGCCGCCAGGTCGCGCAGTCGGCCGACGGCTACCAGGTCGACTACGTGGTGCGCAACGAAGGCATCGACGAGCGCGGCATCCCCGGCGTGCGCATCGCCTCGGTCGAGGGCCTGCTGATCGAGACCGACCAGTACGGCCGTTACCACCTGGTCGGCATCGACGCCGGCCGGGCCGCGCGCGGCCGCAACTTCGTGCTCAAGGTCGACACCGCCACGCTCCCGCCGGGTTCGGAACTGACCACCGAGAACCCGAAGGTGCGCCGCATCACCGGCGGCGTGCCGACCCGCTTCGACTTCGGCGTGCGCCTGCCCGAGCAGGTCATCGAGGGCCGCCGCGACGTGGAGATGACGCTGGGCACGGTGGTGTTCGCGCCGGGCAGCGCGCAGGTGCAGGCGCGCTACCTGGCGGTGGTGGACAGCATGGCCGAGCAGGTGCGCCGCCACGGTGGCGGCGAGGTGGTGATCGACGCCAGCGGCGAGACCGGGGCGCTGGCCCTGGCCCGTGCCGCCGCGGTGCAGGCGCTGCTGGGCGAACGCCTGGACGAGTCGCTGCGCCCGCAGGTGGCAATCAGCGTGCGCGCCGATCCGGACGACCCGGCCTCGCTGCTCGCCGGCATCGGCGAGGGTGGCACCGTGCTCGGCACGTTCCTGTTCGACACCGACAAGGCCACCATCCCGCCGCGCTTCGACCCGCTGCTCGACGAGCTGGCCAGGCAGGTCGCGGCCAGCGGCGGCGAGGCGATATCGATCATCGGCCATGCCGACCGCCGCGGCAGCCGCGAGTACAACGCCGCGCTCGGCCTGCGCCGCGCCAAGGCCGTCTACGAAGCGCTGGCGCAGCGGCTGCCGCCGGAGGTGCGCGCACGGCTGACCGTGGAAGTCGAGTCCGACCCGGGCGCGCCGCTGGGTCCCCCGGCAGCGGAGGGCACGCCATGACCCTGCGCCTGCGACTGCTCGATGCCGCCCTGCTGGGCGTGCTGTACGGACTGGCGCCGGCGGCCAACGCGCAGGCCGCCGATCCGGCGCCGGCCGCCACCACCCCGGCCGATGCACTCCCGGCTGGCGAGACCGCGCCACCAGCGGGCGCCGTGCCGGAACCGGCGTGCGACGACGCCGGCTGCAGCAGCGACGAGGGCGTCCTGTTGCGGTTGCGCACGCGCGGCGAGGAACTGCCGGCCACCTCGCCGGGCGCGCCGGCCACCGGCCGCGCGCTGGCGCCGGACCGGCGCGTCACCGTCGAGCGCGAGCGGCCCGGCCAGGTCACCGCCCTGGGCCGGTTCTCGGTGGCGCTGCCCGATGGCGGGGTGATCTGGGTCACCGAGGATCCCAATCCCGGCCTTCCGGAACTGTCGGTATCGGCCACCTCGCTGCTGCCGTTCGACGGCCAGCGCATCACCCGCCCGGTGCGGTTCTATGCGCGCGGCAACTACAGCGCCTTCGTCGAACGCTACGAGATCGCGATCTACCGCGGCAGCGACGGCGACCTGATCGAACCGATCGCCATCGTGCCGCTGGAGGTGGCCGCCGTCGCCGAGGGCGAATGGGACGGCCAGCTGCCGGAGCGCTACCGCTTCCGCACCGGCGACCCGCTGATCTACGTGCTGCGCGCGTACGGTGCCGGCGGCGCGGTCGACGAGACCTGGCCGCAGGTGATGCAGCTGGTGCTGCCGGAGGAAGCCGAGGGCGGCAACCGGCGCCTGCGCGAGGCGACCGAGCGCTCGCTGGGCACCGCGCTGAGCGGCGAGCAGGCCGAATCGCAGCGCCTGCTCGACAACGTCTTCGCCGGCAACGGCCTGCGCCAGCAGAACATCGCGCTCAACGGCTCGCGGGTGCGCATCCACGGCCGCAACCTGCCCGACCGGGCCAGCCTGACCATCGACGGCCACAGCTATCCGGTCGACCTGGACCGCAAGTTCGTCGCCGAGTACCTGATGCCGGTCGGCCAGCACGACTTCGAGGTGGCGCTGACCGGCGCGCAGGGCGACTACGCGCACACCCTGTCGGTGGACGTCAGCGGCGAGTACTTCTTCGGCATCGGCCTGGCCGACGTGACCATCGCCCAGAACAAGGTCAGCAGTTCGGTCGACCGCGCCTCGGTCGACCCGCGCTACGCCGACGACGTGATCAGCGACGGCCGCCTGGCGTTCTACGGCAAGGCCAAGTACAAGGGCCGCTACCTGGTCACCGCCCAGGCCGACACCACCGAGCGTGACCTGGAGCGCCTGTTCGACGGCTTCGGCAACGCCGATCCGCAGGACATCTTCCGGCGCCTGGACCCGGACCTGTACTACCCGGTGTACGGCGACGACTCCACGACCTGGCGCGACGTGGACACGATGGGCCGCTTCTACCTGCGGGTGGACTGGGACAAGAACCAGGCGCTGTGGGGCAACTACGCCACCGGCTTCACCGGCACCGAATACGGCCAGTACGTGCGTTCGCTGTACGGCGGCGCGCTGTCCTGGCGTTCGCTGCGCGCCAACGCCTGGGGCGACCCGGCCACGGTACTGCGCGCGTTCGGCTCGCAGGCGCAGACCGCGCCCGGGCACAGCCAGTTCATCGGCACCGGCGGCAGCCTGTACTACCTGCGCCACACCGACATCCTGCCCGGCTCGGAGGCGGTCACGCTCGAGATCCGCGACACCACCACCGGCCGGGTGGAGAACCGCGTCGTGCTGGTGCGCGGCGCCGACTACGAGATCGACGAGATGCAGGGGCGGGTGATCCTGAGCCGGCCGCTGGCGCAGATCACCCGCGACAACGTGCCGACCCTGACCCGCGACACCCCGCTGGACGGCTTCGAGCAGCGCCTGCTGGTGGACTACGAATGGATCCCGACCGGCTTCGACGCCGACGACATCACCGCCGGCGTGCGCGGCAAGCACTGGTTCGGCGACCACGTCGGCCTCGGCGTCACCTACGTGGACGAGAACCGCGCGGGCCAGGACTACACCCTGGCCGGCGGCGACCTGACCCTGCAGGTGGGCAAGGGCACCTACCTCAAGGCCGAGTACGCCAGGACCGAGTCCTACAGCGCGCCGGTGTTCTTCTCCGACAACGGCGGCCTGAGCTTCGTCCAGACCAACCCGCTGGGCCCGCGCGAGGGCGAGGCGCGGGCGCTGGAAGCGCGGGCCAACTTCAAGGAACTGGGCTGGACCGAGGAGGACTGGAGCACGGCGGCGTGGTGGCGCCGGGTCGATGGCGGGTTCTCGATCAGCCGCTTCGATCCGGGCGAGGAGGTGACCGAGTACGGCGCCGAGGTGCTGGGCTGGATCACGCCGAACCTCAAGCTGTATTCGCGCTACAGCGAGGCCGAGCGCGGCGCCGACTCGCTGGTGCAGGTGCAGGGCCTGCTGGAATGGCGGGTCAGCGACGACGGCACCTTCAGCACCGAACTGCGCCGGGTCCAGGAGGACCGCGCCGGCGTGGACGCCACCGGATTGCTGGGCGCGGTGAAGTACAGCCACCGCTTCGGCAGCAGCCTGGAACTGTACGGACTGGCGCAGGTCACGTTGGACGACGACGACGGTCGCTACGAAGACAACAACGCCCTCGCTGTCGGCGGCCGCTACCTGTTCGGCAACCTGTCGTCGGTGGGCGGCGAGGTCAGCAGCGGCGACCGCGGCAACGCGGCCAGCCTCACCGCCGAATACCGCCTGCAGCCGGACCATTCGATCTACGGCAGCTACACCTGGTCCACCGACACCCGGCGCTACGACTCGCTGTTCAATCCGAACCGGCAGAACGGCTGGACGGTGGGCCAGCGCTGGCGCCTGTCGCGGCAGGCCAACCTGTTCAACGAGAGCCAGTACCTCAAGGATCCCGACGGCTCCGAGGGCCTGGCCAATACCTTCGGCATGGATTTCTATCCCGGCGTCGGTTGGAACCTGGGTTTCACCCTGCAGGACGGCGAACTGACCAACGCCGGCGGCGGCAACATCGACCGCAGCGCGGTCAGCCTCAACGGCGGCCGCACCTCGGCCGACACCGACTGGCAGAGCAAGCTGGAGTACCGCCGCGACCGCGGCGCCGAGGACCGCGACCAGTGGGTCAGCACCCACCGTCTGGTGCACAAGCTCAGCGAGAGCCTGCGCATCGCCGCGCGGCTGAACTACGCCGACACCGACGACAACCGCGACCCGCTCGCCGACGCGCGCTTCATCGAGGGCAACACTGGCTTCGCCTGGCGGCCCTGGGACAGCGTGCGCTGGGAGCTGTTCGGCCGCTACACCTACCTGTACGACCTGGCCAGTCCCGGCCAGGTGGGCGGTAACGACTACGACCAGAAGACCCAGGTGCTGTCGTTCGAGGGCGTGTACCGCCACGACCAGAACTGGGAGGTCGCCGGCAAGCTCGCCCGGCGCGAGGGCGAGGCGCGCTACGGACGCGGCAGCGGCGCGTGGTTCGACTCGGCCACCGATTTCGCCGCGCTGCAGCTGCGCTACGAGGTGGTCTATGCCTGGCACGCGCTGGCCGAGTACCGTTGGCTGGACGTGCAGTCGGGCGGCACCCGGCAGGGCTGGCTGGTGGGGCTGGACCGCGACATCGGCAAGAATTTCCGCATCGGCGCCGGCTACAACTTCACCGAGTTCAGCGACGACCTGACCGATTTCGACTACGACCACAAGGGCTGGTTCCTCAACCTCGTGGGGGTGTACTGAATGGCGACGCAGGCTTCTCCCGCGCTTTCTCCGTCTTCCGGCCCTGGCCCGACCGGCAGGCATCCCTTGCGCGTGTCCGGCAGGTGGCCGCCGGGCGTGGCGGTCCTGTGTGCGCTGGCCCTGGGTGCCATTCCGGTTGCCGGCGCGCAGACCGTGCAGCTGGCGAAGGTCAGCCAGGGCGGGACCGGCACCTTCGCGTACACGATGACCAACCTGTCGGACGCGGCGGACAGCATCGTCACCACCACCGCGGGCACGCCGACGCTCTCGACCCAGGTTTCGACGGTGGCCATCCCGGCGCTGCCGGTGTCGATCACCGAGGCGGCCAATCCCGTGTTCGAACTCGATGGCGCCAGCTGCAGCGACACCAATGCCGCCGTCACCGGCAATCCCGCCTCGTTCGGCACCCTGGCCGGCAACACGCTGGTCATCGCGCCGGCCAACCTGCTGCCGGACGCTGCCATCGTCTGCACCTTCACCAACCTGCTCATCGCCGACGTATCGGTGGCCAAATCCGCCACTCCCGGCACCGTGCGCACCGGCGGGGTGGTCAGCTACACCCTGACCGTGAACAACGCCGGCCCCGGGAACGTGACCGGCGTGCAACTGAGCGACACGCCGGGCGCGGGCCTGGACTGCACGGCCCCCAGTCCCACGGCTGCCTGTTCGGCGAGCGGTGGCGCCAGTTGCCCGGGTGGCGGTGCCACCGTGCCGGTCAACGACCTCGTCGGCGCAGGCGTTACCATTCCTGACCTGCCCGCAGGCGGGCAGGTGGTGGTGACCCTGCAGTGCACGGTCACCGCGTCCGGCCAGTGAGGCGCCCGCACGCCGGATATGATCCGGGCTGGCATCGAAGGAGGAGACGATGATTCCTGCCACTTTGGCCGTGCTGCTGGCCGCCGCCCAGGCGTCCGCCCCTGCCGGCTACCACCCGTACGAACGCGAGATCCACCAGGCCAGCGAGCTGGTGCCCTGGTGCCGGCAGGAGACCGAGGCGCGCTACGTCGGCCGCGGCGAAAAGATCTACCAGTGGAGCGCGTCCTACCACGACCGCGGCAGCACCCTGTACGTGGACGGGCGGCTGCGGGTGGAAGGGCGCGACGTGAAGGTGGAATGCCGCATCGCCCGCGGCGCGCGCGAGCGTTATGGGGCGATCAACATCCGCGATCCGAAGGGCTGAGCGGATCGGACTGACCAAGGAGGTCCGCGATGGACGGCGATGCCGGGATCATCAGCGCCGGGAAACGGCGAAGCGGAAAAGCGATCGCCTGGATGGCGGCCTGCATGCTTTCGGTCGCGGGTGGCTGTGCCGTGCCGCAGGAACCGCCGGCAGCCGAGCCGCCGGCACCGATCACCGCCCCGGCGCCCCTGGTTGGCGGCGACCGCGATGAACACGGCTGCATCCCGTCGGCCGGCTATCGCTGGTGCGAACGAACGGGCCAATGCGAGCGGCCCTGGGAACTGGCGCAGGCGCAGGGATTCGAGAACAGCACCGAGGCGTTCGAGCGCCACTGCCGGGTGCCGGCCCCATCCGGCGGGTGATCCCTGGCTATGGCATTGCCGTCGCTGGCTTTGCTGGTTGCAGCAAAGGGCGGACTGCTGGCGGCATGGGCGTCGGCCCAGGCGACTTCCCTCGTGGTTCCGACGCCCGTGTCGCCGACTGAAGTCAGCTCCTACGGGAGAGCGGCCGCGCCGCTGCTGTTGTAGGAGCCGGGTTCAGCCGGCGACGCGACGCCGTTGGCCCAGGCGACGCCCTCATGATTCCAGCGCCCGTGTCGCCGACTGAAGTCAGCTCCTACAGAAAAGCGGCTGCGTCGTAGCTGTGTAGGAGCTGGCTTCAGCCGGCGACCCGACGCCGTCGGCCCAGGCGACGCTCCTGTGATTCCGACGCCCGTGTCGCCGACTGAAGTCAGCTCCTACAGAAGAGCGGCCGCGTCGTAGCTGTTGTAGGAGCCGGGTTCAGCCGGCGACCCGACGCCGCCGGCACAGGCGTCGCCCCCGTGATTCCGATGCCCGTGCCGTCAACAAGCTGTGCCCCTGCAGGTACTGCATCGTGGCTTTTCGGCCACGATTCAGAGCGCACCCGGCAACGGCTCCGCCAGCGCCACCGCTTCCGCGGCGCAATCGCGGTCCGGCGCCAGCCCCTGTTCGCGCGCGGCGGCCAGTTCGACGGTCGCCGCGGCCACGTCGGCGCGGAACGCCGGATCGGACTGCAGCCGCGCCACCGTGCCCGAGCCCATGAACCGGCCCTGCAGCACGTCGCTCTGCCAGTGCACGTTGCACACCAGCCGGCTGTCGCCGAAGCTGCGGCCGCGCGCCAGCAGCGCATCGGTGCGCTCCGGCACCGCCTGTGCCAGCACCAGCGCCCAGGCCCAGCCGATCGCGGTGTGCCCGGAGGGATAGGAGCCGTTGCCGCGCAGCGCCTGCTCGTCCTCCGGCGTGCAGGTCGGTTCGCCGTTCTCGACGAAGGGACGCGGGCGCTGGTACTGCTCCTTGGCCGTGCGGGTGGAGACGGCCGCATCGGCCAGCGTGCGCCGCAGCAGCCGGTAGGTGGCCGGCGTGCGCTGTGCATCGATGCCCACGCCGAGCGCGCAGGCGAAGCTGCCGGCGGCGAACGGGAAGTCCAGGTCCGCATCGCGGATGGCCTGCTCGAACCGCGGCGTGCCGCGCAGTGCCAGGGCGGCGCGCATCACCGCATGGTCCTGCGCCAGGGTGGCGCTGCCGGCGGCCGGCGGGGCGGGCACCAGCACCAGGCTGTCGGGAATCGCGGCCGCGGCCAGGTAGCCGGCGAGCCTGCCCGGGCGGATTTCCGGCACCGGCTGTTCCGGCGCCGCGACCGCCGTTGCGGCCGGTGGCGGAGCGCTGGTGCAGGCGACCAGCAGCAGCACGCCGGCCGGCGCCAGCAGGCGCAACGGCATCCGCCACGTGCCGGTCGACGATGGAAGGTGGCCGGTCATCGCGAAGCCTCCCGGGTGGGCGTGGCGGGCGCGGCGTCCAGTCCGGTGCGCAGCGCGTCCAGCAGTTCGTCGCCGGCGTCGTGCCGGTGCTCCCAGTACATCATCCCGCCGAGCCCGCGCTCGCGCACGAACGCGGCCTTGGCCGCCAGCGACTGCGGGTCGTCGTAGGTGACGAACCGGCGGCTGTCCGCGTTCCACAGGTAGGGCGCCTGCGCTTCGGCGTCCCAGTGGCGGACGTAGCCGTCGCGCCCGTCCAGGCCGCGCAGTTCGCGCCAGGGCAGCGCATCGACGTAGCGGCCGTACGGCTGGTGCACGCCCCGGTGCGCCGGCTCGACCTCGGCGAACTCGCGCCCGTAGAACGCCACGCCGACGTTGAGCTTGCCCGGCGGTACGCCGGCGGCGAGGAACTCGTCCACCGCCTGCACCGTGGTGCGGCCGTCGGCCGGCGCCAGCAGCGAGCGGTCCAGCGCGGCGTGGTGGCCGGTGGTCGGGCCGAGGCTGCCGTAGAAGTCGTAGGTCATCAGGTTGATCCAGTCGAGCACGCCCGCGATCCGTGCCAGCTCCAGCCCGCGCGCCGCCTCGCCGTCGGCGGCGGCGATCGTCAGCAGGTAGTGGCGGCCATGCTCGCGGCCCAGCGCATCCAGCCGCGCGCGCACGTCGTCCAGCATCAGGCTGAAGTTCTCCCGGTCCTCGGGGCGGTGGCTGATGCCGGGCCCGGGCAGGGTCGGGTATTCCCAGTCGATGTCGATGCCGTCCAGGCCGTGCTCGCGCAACAGCCGCACCGCGCTGTCGGCGAAGCGCGCGCGCGCTTCGGGCGTCAGCGCCGCCTCGGAGAAGTGGTCGGCGCCCCAGCCGCCGATCGAGACCAGCACCTTGAGGCCCGGGTTCTCGCGGCGCAGTGCGGTCAGGCCGGCGAGCGAAGCGGCCGCGGTGGCGCCCGGCAGGTAGACCTCGCCCTGCGGATCGACCAGGGCGAAGGCGAAGTTGATCGCATCGAGCTTGTGCGCGCTGATCGGCGGCAGGGTCGGGCCGTCCATCACGTAGCCGATCACTTTCAGCCGCTCGCCGTCCGCTGCCGTGGCCGGGACCGTCGCCGGAAGCAGCGCGGCCAGGATGAACAGGAGGTGCCGCAGGCGCGCAGCGAAGGAGCGGTGCGTCGGTGCCATGCCGTGTCCCCGTGGTTTGCGAGGCCGCCACTATAAGCGCCGCGGTGCCGGTGGAAGCCGCAACGGTGGCGCGCGCACGTGCATGGCGCGGGCGATGTCCTTCGACGCCGTCCATCCGCGCCAGGGGCAAGTCGCGGCATGGCGGTGCGGACTGCCGGCCAGGTCAATATCTGTCTGCTGTCGTGCCCGCGCGAACGCGCGCCGCGTCCTCAGTCCGGTGGCGTCCGCGGTGGCCGTGGCGGGAAGCGCAGCACCTTGCCACGCACCCAGTCGCCGGGACGTTCCCACAGCACCGGCACGTCGGCCGGCGGCGGCGGCTCCAGTTCGTTGCGTTCGGCGTCGCGTTCCCGCTCTTCCTCGATCTCCCAGCTGTAGCGCTTGCGCGGCGCCATCGGATCCAGCCGCCGGAACAGGATGCCGGCCAGCACGCCGCCGAGCGCGCCACCCAGGTGCGACTGCCAGGAGATGCCGTCGCCATGCGGCAGCACGGTCAGCACCGAGCCGCCGTAGAAGAACAGCGCGATCATGCCGGTGGCGATCGAAGCGCGGTCGCGGCGCAGCAGGCCCAGCGTGGTCACCAGGAACATCAGGCCGTGGGTCACGCCGCTGGCGCCGAGATGGCGGGTGCCTTCCTCGCCCAGCAGCCACGCGCCCAGGCCCGAGCCCAGCCACATCAGCGGCAGCGCCCGCACGGTGGCGCGCGGATACACGCTGCCGGCCAGCGAGCCCAGGATCAGCAGCGCGGTGGCGTTGGCGGCCAGGTGCGCCACCGAACCGTGCAGCAGCGGCGCGGTCAGCAGGCCCAGCAGCGAGGACGGGTCGCGCGGCGAGACTGCCATCGCCGACACCGGCAGGCGCGGCTGCAGGACGAACATGACCAGCAGCAGCGCCACGAAGGCCAGGCTGAGGTTGAAGGCCAGCATCAGCCGGCGGCGGTCGCGCTCGGCGGGGGTCAGGTCGGGGGACATGCGGCCTCCATGGGTCGATTCTGATCCATGGCGGCCGCGAGCGGGGGAATCAAGCCGGCGGCGCAAAAAAGGTTCTTGGCCCAGTCGGGGGAACGGGCCGTGGGGTAAGCAACCGCAACCACAACCGCAAGAGCGCCTGGGGTGGCCGGCTTCGGGCTGAGCCACGGCAGTGCGGGTGTGTTGCGGTCGTCTCGACGGCACATCCCTGTGCCGACTCGCCGACGCGGCCATCCCTGGCCGCTGCCGCAACACACCCGCACCGCCACGTCTTCGGGAACGTCGGGCTCGTGGCTCCGTTCCGGCGTACCCCAAGCAACATGCCTGCACTTTTCTGCTGCGCTGTTCTGTAGGAGCCGGGCTTGCCCGCGACCCGGCGCCATCGGCACAGGCGACGTCCTCGTGATCCCGACGCCCGTGTCGCCGACTGAAGTCGGCTCCTACAGAAGAGCGGAAGAGCGGCCGCGCTGCGGCTGTTGTAGGAGCCGGGTTCAGCCGGCGACGCGACGACCTCGGCCCAGGCGACGCCCTCATGGTTCCGACGCCCGTGTCGCCAGCAAGCTGGGCTCCTACAGAAGGCAGTGCCACCACAGGCCTTGCTCGCTCCCTTTCGCCGCAGGGTCCCGACCAAAGTCAACGCTTTTCTGCGCCAGAGGTGTAGCAACGCCCACACCAAAGTAGACGCCCTTGTTTGGGAGAAGAACCCAAAAAAACGGGCGCGGTTCGCACCGCGCCCAAGCTTGCTCACCCTGCTGGGAGAGAGACAGGAGAGAGAGTTTGCTGCTACTTCACCTCGAACTCCCGCGACTGCACGACTGCGCCGTCGAGGGAGATTTCGACCGTGTAGCGGCCGACGGGGAATCCGCCGGGCCGGCTGATCTGGAAGGTGGTGGTGCCGTCGCCGGTGAGGGTCAGGTCGCGGGCGTCCTCGTGCACGGTCTGGCCGTCCTGGAACGTCCATTTCGCGGACAGCCGGCCCGGCACGGTGGCGGTCGGATCGCCGGTGCGGGTGGTGACCGAGGCGTAGATCGTGTCCCCGGGCGCGAAGGTGGTGGCCGGAGCGGTGACGCGTTCGTCGGCACCGACGCTGTTGCCCAGTTCCAGTGCGGTCACGCTGGCCGGGGTGGCCGAGGGCAGGGTCGTCGCAGCCGGGGCGGGCTCGGTCGCGAGCGGTGCCGGTGGCGGTATGGGTTCGGGTTTCTTGCAGGCGGCCAGCACCAGCGCGGTGGCCAGTGCGGCGGAGAGCGGGTACAGCAGGCAGGTGCGGCTCATCGGGACATCCTTCTCTGTTCGCTTCTTCTGTTCGCTTCTTCTGTTCGGCGCTTCGGTCCGGCGACCGGTGTGGCCTCACGTCTTGGCGGGCGGGATCTTCAGCACCTGGCCGGGCTTGATCCGGTCCGGGTCATCGAGCTGGTCGCGGTTGGCCTCGAAGATCTGCGGCCAGGCATTGGCCTTGCCGTAGAACTGCTTGGCGATCTTCGACAGGGAATCGCCCTTCTCGACGGTGTAGGTCTGCTCCGGCGGATTGACGATCTCCTCGGTCGAGGTGACCCCACCCTGCACGTTGCTGAAATCCGGGCGCTCGGCCTCGGTGCTGCGGACGCCGCCCTGCACGTTGGAGAAGTCCGGCTTGTTCCCGCTGCTCATGTGCATGGACCTGTGGGAATGCGGAATGCGCGGCCACGGTCTCACAGCCCCTGTTAATAAAGCATCTGGAGCTCGTGAAGTGTTTATTGGTCCGGGTGGCGTCCTGAGCGGTGTTATTGACGCAGGTCACGCAATGCGGGAGGTGCGGGCATGCCGGCGGTGGCGCGCCAGGGATTGATGTCCAGTCCGCCGCGGCGGGTGTAGCGCGCTTCGACCGACAGCGCGGCCGGGCGGCACTGGCGCAGCAGGTCGATGAATATCCGCTCCACGCACTGCTCGTGGAAGCCGGCGTGCTCGCGGAAGCTCACCAGGTAGCGCAGCAGCCCGGTGCGGTCGATGCGCGGGCCGCGGTATCGCAGGTGCAGACTGGCCCAGTCCGGCTGGCCGGTGACCGGGCAGTTGGACTTGAGCAGGGCCGAGCACAGGTGTTCTTCGACCTGCACCGCGTCGTCGGCGCGCAGGTAGCCGGCGTTGGGCGGACCGTAGTCGTCGAAGTCGGCCTCGATGCCGTCGAGCGACTCGCCGTCGTTGCCGGCGTCGGCGCCGCTGCCAGTCATTGGCGGCAGCCCGGCCGCGACCGTCACCGCGGCACCGGTGCAGCGCGACAGGTCGCCGGCGATCGCCGCGTGCAGCGCCTGCGCGTCGTCGAAGCGCGCGGCATTGAGCGAGTTGAGGTAGAGCTTGAGCGACTTGGACTCGACCAGGTTCGGCGAGTCGCAGGGCACCTGCAGGGTGGCGGTCGACACCTGCGGCTTGCCGCGCGCGTCCAGCCAGGACAGCTCGTAGGCGTGCCAGCGGTCGTGGCCGACGAAGGGCGGCGTCGCGCCGGCGGCCAGCCCCAGCTCGGCGCGCCCGGCGGCGCGCGGGATCGGGAACAGCAGCGAGGGGTCGTAGCGGGTCGGGTAGGCGACCTCGCGGCCGAGGCTGGAGTCGTGCGGGGTGTTCATGCCTTCATTCTATTGTGCCGCCTGGCCGAACGGCAGCCTGCCGCGTTTCTCCTGCGGCGTGTGTAGGAGCGGGCATGACCGCGACACGGGCGTCGGCATCACGAGGTCGTCGCCTGTGCCGAGGTCGTCGTGTCGCGGTCATGCCCGCTCCTGCACAAAAACGGGTCAGCGCGGAGCGAGGGCAATCAGGCTGATCGCCACCACCGCCAGCACGATCGCCACCCGGTTCAGCCGCGAGGTCCGCTCACCGAAGCCCAGTACCCCGACCGCCGTGCCCAGCAGCACCACGCCGATGTTCATCGTCGCGAACACCACCGCCGGGCTGTCCGGCAGCGCCTGGTGCGCACGCACGTAGAACACGATGTTGCCGAAGTTGAGCACGCCCAGCAGCAGCCCGGCGCCGATGTGGCGCAGGCCCGGACGCACGCCGTGGCGGATCCGCCGCCAGCCCTGCCAGGCGAGCATGCCGGCGAAGGCCAGCACGAACGCCACCAGCAGCGCCGCCGTGGCCGGCGTTCCCGACAGCGCCAGGCGCTTGAGCATCACGTCTACCAGGGCGAAACCGGCCCACACCGCCAGCAGCAGGAGCCAGCCGCGCCGGTCAGCCTGGCCCTGCACCGGGCGGGCGAGGATGCCGACCACGGCGACCAGGCCCAGCGCCAGCCCGGCCAGCTTCATCGTGCCGGCGCGCTCGCCGAAGAACAGGAACGCGGCCGCCAGCGACAGCAGCAGCGACAGCCGCTGGGCGATGTCGGTGCGGACGATGCCGGCGTGGCGCACGGCGGCGGCCAGCACCAGGAACAGCGTCGGCAACACGAATGCCAGCGCCAGCAGCTCGGCCCAGGGCGCGCCGGGCTGGCTCAGCGCGGCCGCCGGCGGCTGCAGCAGCCAGGCGCAGAGCAGGGCCGCGGCCAGGTAATTCCAGGTCACCATCTGCGCCACGTCCCAGCCGCGCCGCGGTGCCAGCTTGAGCAGCACCGAGACCAGCACGCTGCAGGCCACGCTGAGCAGGATGAAGTGCATTCGGGATCGCCGCCGCGGAAAAGGCCGCCATTGTGTAGGAGCCGGCTTCAGCCGGCGACACGGGCGTCGGGAGAATGAGGGCGTCGCCTGTGCCGGCACGTCGTGTCGCCGGCTGAAGCCAGCTCCTACAACAGCCACGTCGCCCCGCTTTTCTGTAGGAGCCGGGTTCAGCCGGCGACAGGGGCGTCGGAACCATGAGGGCGTCGCCTGTGCCGGCACGTCGTGTCGCCGGCTGAAGCCAGCTCCTACAACAGCCACGTCGCCCGGCTCTTCTGTAGGAGCCGGGTTCAGCCGGCGACAGGGGCGTCGGAACCACGAAGAAGTCGCCTGCGCCGAGATGGCATGTAGCCGGCCGAACCCCGCCCTCGAAAAACGGCGTGGCCCTTCGGATGCGTCCCACACCACGCACCGGCCAGCCCCCCAACGCCCCACCTGTATCATGCCGCCATGGTCCAGCCCGTCTTCCCCGTCGCCTCCGAAACACTGCTGCTCAACGGCCCGGCCGGCGCCCTCGAGGTCGCCGTCGACTATCCCGAGCCGGTCGAGGCGCGCCCGCTGGTCGCGGTGGTCTGCCATCCGCTGCCGACCGAAGGCGGCACCATGCACAACAAGGTCGTGACCATGGTGGCGCGCGCGCTGCGCGAGCTCGGCGCGACCACCGTCCGCTTCAACTTCCGCGGCACCGGCCAGTCGGCCGGCGAGTTCGACCATGGCAATGGCGAGCGCGAGGACCTGCGCACGGTGGTGAGCTGGGTCCGCGCCGCGCGCCCGGACGATGCGCTGTGGCTGGCCGGCTTCAGCTTCGGCGCCTATGTCAGCCTGTCGGCGGCGGCCGAACTGCAGCCCGACGCGCTGATATCGGTCGCGCCACCGGCCAGCGGCCGCGGCTGGGATTTCGGGCCGCTGGAGATACCCGAGGTGCCGTGGCTGGTGGTGCAGGGCGACGCCGACGAGATCGTCGATCCGCAGGCGGTCTACGACTGGATCGACTCGCTGCCGCGCAAGCCGCAGCTGGTGCGCATGGTCGACACCAGCCACTTCTTCCACCGCAAGCTGATCGACCTGCGCGGCGCGATCCAGCACGAGGTCAAGGCCTGGCTGCCGCCGGCATGAGCGATGCGGCGATGGTGCGGACGCCTTCGCAGGCCTACGCCGAGGGCGCGGCGGCCGGGCGCTGGCGCGACGACCCGGCGCAGCACCCGGCGCTGCGCGAGCTGGACCGGATCCAGCGCGAACTGCTGGCGAGCACGCCCACCGGATGGCGGGCGAAGCTGGGCCTGGGCGGGCGCCCGGCGCCGGTAAAGGGCCTGTACCTGTGGGGTGGCGTCGGCCGCGGCAAGACGTTCCTGGTCGACCTGTTCTACGACGGCCTGCCGCTGGAGCAGAAGCGGCGTACCCACTTCCACCGCTTCATGCGCGGCGTGCACGAACAGCTGCGCGAGCACGCCGGCCAGGCCGATCCGCTGGCCAGGATCGCGCGGCAGTGGCGCGACGGGCTGCGCGTGCTCGTCCTGGACGAGTTCTTCGTCACCGACATCGGTGACGCGATGCTGCTCGGGCGCCTGCTGGAGCGGCTGTTCGCCGAGGGCGTGACCCTGGTGACCACCTCCAACACCGCGCCGCAGAACCTGTACAAGGACGGCCTGCAGCGCGAGCGCTTCCTGCCGGCGATCGCGCAGCTGCGCGAGCACTGCGTGGAGCTGGCTGCCGACGGCCGCGAGGACTACCGCCTGCGCGCGCTGACCCGTTCACCGGTATACCGGCAGCCGCTGGACGGACACGGCGACGCCTGGCTGGCCGAGCGCTGGCAGGCGCTGGCGGCCGGCGCGCCGGCGCGCAACGGCAGCATCCAGATCGAGGGGCGGCGGATCGCGGTGCGCGGCCGCGGCCACGGCGTGGCCTGGTTCGACTTCGCCGAGCTGTGCGAGGGCCCGCGCTCGACCACCGACTACATCGAGATCGCGCGCGAGTTCCAGATCGTGCTGCTCGGTGGCATCCCGGCGTTTGACGCCGCCAACGAGGACGCCGCGCGCCGCTTCGTCAACCTGGTCGACGAGCTCTACGACCGCCAGGTGACCCTGGTCTGCACCGCGGCCGCCGCGCCGGTGGCGCTGTACAGCGGCAGCCGCCTGGCCGGCGCGTTCGAACGCACCGCCTCGCGCCTGATCGAGATGCAGAGCGCCGAGTACCTGGCGCGCGCGCACCGCGGCTGAGCATACGCCGGCCCCCCACGCAGGGCCTTGCCACCACGGGAGCGTCTTCGGACGCAGTGCCGGAGCGGCGCCGGCATGCCCCGCGCATGCCAGACCGCACGACCAGGATCTGACCTGTTCAGCCTGCGGCGGCGCGCCCGGCCGACGGACGGTAGCCATTTCCGGTCCAGGCCCGCGCGCGGGAACACAAGCCGCGTATGGTGGGGAGATGATGCACCAGTTCCTCACCGACAACCGCGCCGAATTGATCGCCCGGTGCCGCAGCAAGGTGGCCCAGCGGTCGGCTTCCGGCACGCCGGGCGACGAACTGGATTTCGGCGTGAGCGTCTTTCTCGACCAGCTCATCAAGACGCTGCAGGTCGAGCAGACCTCCGAACCGATGCGCAGCCGCAAGGTATCCGGCCCGACCGGCGGAGGAAAGCCGGAACTGTCCGAGATCGGCGAGTCGGCCGCGCTGCACGGCAAGGAACTGCTGCAGCACGGTTTCACCCTCGACGAGGTGGTCCACGACTACGGCGACCTGTGCCAGGCGATCTCGGACCTGGCCTTCGAGCGCGGGGAAACCATCGGGATCGACGAGTTCAGGACGCTCAACCGGTGCCTGGACAATGCCATCGCCAATGCCGTCACCGAGTTCGGCTACCAGCACGACGTCGCACTGGCCGAACGGCAGGCCATGGAGCTGAACGAACGACTGGGATTCTTCGCCCACGAACTGAGGAACCAGCTCTGCACCGCAACGCTCGCCCTTTCCATCATCAAGCAGGGCAAGGTCGGCCTGTCCGGCGCCACCGGCGGTGTGCTCGATCGCGCCCTGGTCGGGCTGGGCAACCTGATAGACCGCTCGCTGGCCGAGGTCCGCATGACCGCGGGCATCCCGGTGCAGAACCGGCTGTACTCGCTCGCGGACTTCATCGCCGAGATCAAGCTCTCCGCCACCCTGGAAGCGGACGTCAAGGGCTGCGTGCTCAAGGTGTCCGAAGTCGACCCGCTGCTGGCCATCGATGTGGACCGGGACCTGCTGCTCTCGGCGACCGGCAACCTGCTGCAGAATGCGTTCAAGTTCTCGCGGCCGCGCAGCGAGATCGCACTGAACGCCTATGCCGTGGCCGACCGCATCCTGATCGATGTGGAGGACCGCTGCGGCGGACTCGCGGCCGGTGCCGCCGACACGATGTTCCTGCCCTTCGTGCAGGAGGGCGAAGACCGCAGCGGACTGGGTCTGGGACTGTCCATATCGCGCCGCAGCGTCGAGGCCAACCACGGGCTGCTCAGCGTCCGCAGCATCCCCGGTTCCGGTTGCGTGTTCACGATCGACCTTCCACGCCACCTGGTGGCCGATCCCGATTAGGTGCCTGACGACGGCGCTTGATGCGATGACGCATCTGGCGGGCATTGGAGCCGGAATACCGGCTGCCCGTTCTGCTGCACCGGCCCCGGGTGTCAGCGGTGGAACTCCAGCGCTTCCAGGTCGAACGGCCCGGCCTCGGCGTGGACCACCAGTGTGTTGCGCCCCGGTTGCAGCGCCAGGCCGGGGAAGACGGTGCCCGCCCTGGTCGTCGCGCGCGCCGGCACCGGCTCGCCGTTGAGCAGCAGCGAGACACGGCCGCGACCGCGCGTGTGCAGGCGCAGGTCGAAACGGCCGGCCTGCGCCGCGTCGAAGGTGTACTTCAGCCACTCGCCCGCCTCCAGGCCGCTCACGTGGAAGCGGCCATCGGCGCCGCGGGCCAGGTCGACGCCATCGTTGCGGTAGGCCATGGCCGGGTTCCAGACCACCCGCTCGCCGCCTTCGGAGATGTGGTGGTTGGCCGGAGTGCGGTCGCGGTAGGCGACGCCGTCGCGGCCCATGTCGAAGTCGACCGCGGCGATGCGGCCGCCGTCGGCGCCGATGGTGTGTTCGCGGAACGGCAGCGACCGGTCTGAATGCGGCGCGCGGATCAGCGCATCGACCACGTCCGGGTGGAAGCGGTTGTTCTCGTGGCGCACGTCGTGGCGGGCCAGTTGCATCAGCCCGGCCTCCGCCTCCTCGCGCGAGGGCTGCGGGCCCTTGCCGTTCCAGTACGCCAGCACCTGGCGGTAGCCGTCGTTGGCCACGATCTGCAGCGGGTTGTTGTAGCGCAGCTTCTTCAGCGGCCACCATGCCCAGCCGATGCCCTCGCCCTCGGCCAGGGCCACTGTGCGGGCGAACCAGTCGTTGGAGTTCTCGCCGGTCTCGCCAAGCCACAGTGGCATGCCATGCTTCTCGCGCAGTTCCAGCATGCCGGCGATGCTGTCGCGGTCGGTATGGTTCCAGTACTTGTGGAAGCTGATGACCAGGTTGTCGTCCCAGGGACCGCCATCAAGCACGCCCCGATAGTTGTTGCCCCAGCAATTGCCGGCGATGACGATCATGTGGCGCCGGTCCACTTCGCGGATCGCCGCAGTGGTGCGCACCAGCAGTTCGCGCAGCGGTGCGTTGCCTTGCTCCTCGCAACCATTCCTGTCGTCGCTCGAGGCGAAGCCCCAGTTGGGCTCGTTGATGATGTCATAGGCGGCGACGTACGGCTCGTCCCGATAGCGCTCGGCGAGCCGGCGCCACAGCGCGACCATCTTGTCCTGGTGGCGGCGGTCGTCCCACAGCGACGGCGCGTCAGGATCGCGGTCGGCGATGTTGATGTCGTTGCCCTGGCCGCCGGGCGCGGCGTGCAGGTCCAGGACCAGGTACAGGTCGTTGGCCTTGGCCCAGGCCAGCAGCTCGTCGGTGCGGCGGAAGCCTTCCTCCAGCCAGGTCTGTTCTCCGGGCACCGGTTCCTGTTCCACCGGCAGGGTGTACAGCGCGTAGTGCATCGGCAGGCGCACCGAGTTGAAGCCCCAGCGCGCCAGCGCGTCGATGTCGGCCTTGGTGGTGTGGTTGTCGCGCCAGGCCTGGTAGAAGGTCTCGGCCTGTTCCTCGCCGATGAGATCAACGATGCGCGCATGGATGCTGCGCTGGGTGCCGGTGCCTTCGAGGTCGAGCATGTAGCCTTCCTGCAGCATCCAGCCGCCCAGGCCCATGCCGCGCAGGATCACCGGCCGGCCGCCCTCGTCGACGATGTGGCGGCCTTCGGCACGCAGGAAGTCCTTGGACTGCGCCACGGAGGCGGCGCCCAGGCCGAGCAGCGCCAGCAGGATGGCGATGATGCGCATGCGGTTCCTCCCTCGGGTGCGCGGGCGAGGATAGCAGCGGCCCCTGGAAGGCCATCGCATGCGGATGGCCGGTATGGCAGGGTGCGGACATGGATGCCGCCGTGCCCGCCGCCATCGCTGCCGCCTGCCGCGCCGCGTTCGCCGCCGCGGCGCGGGTCTGCGTGCTGACCGGCGCGGGCATGTCGGCTGAGAGTGGCGTGCCGACCTTCCGCGGCGGCGGCGACAGCCTGTGGTCGCGTTTCGACCCGCGGGTGCTGGCGACCGCGGACGCCTGGCGCCGGGATCCGGCGCTGGTCTGGGCCTGGTACCGCTGGCGCATGCACCTAGTCGGCCAGGCCCGGCCGCATGCCGGCCACTTCGCCCTGGCCGAATTGGGCCGCTGCCATGGCCAGGCGCTGTCGCTGGTCACCCAGAACGTGGACGATTTGCACGAGCGCGCCGGCAGCGAAGTGCAGGCGCACGTGCACGGCAGCCTGTTCGCCCTGCGCTGCTTTGACTGCGGCCAGGCGTACGACCGACCGCTGCCGGACTACGAGCCCGGGCTGGAGCGGATCGCGCCGCCGGCGTGCGTGGCCTGCGGCGGCGGCGTCCGGCCCGGGGTGGTCTGGTTCGGCGAGGCGCTGCCCGAAGCAGCGTGGCGGATCGCGGTCGGGTGCGCGACCGGTTGTGCGCTGATGCTGGTGGTCGGCACCTCCGGGCTGGTCCATCCGGCGGCGGGGTTGCCGGCGCTGGCCCGGCGCAACGGTGCAATGGTGGTGGAGATCAATCCCGAGCCGACCGCGCTGTCGGACACGGTCGACCATGCCTGGCGCGCGAACGCGGCCGATGCCCTGCCGCGACTGTTGGCACTGCATCCGGCCGCGCCGCGCGCTGGCGCGGCGGACTAGGTGGGCGAACCCTCCAGGCCCGTCGCGCCGCCTTCGGCGGCCATCGCTGCCGGTGTCGAGCGCAGCCGCCACGCTGCCGTCCCCAGCCACAGCAGGTACAGGGCGATCACCGCTTTCTGCGAACCGCCACGCGGCAGCGCCTTCCACAGCGCATGCAGCCACAGGCCGCCGAACGCTAGCGTGGCCAGCGCCAGCAGCCACGCCGCCAGCGGCCGCCAGTGCGGATCGCGGTGCAGCGCCGCCGACTGCAGCAGCATCGCGGTACCGACGAACAGGAAGGCGCCGATCGCCGAGAGGCCGTGCACCAGCGCGCCGAGGTCGCTCACCGGATGGCCCGGGCTGGCCCCGGGCCAGGTCGCGGTCACCGCCAGCGCCGCGCCGCCGGCCACCAGCAGCGCCGGGACCAGTGCGTAGCGCGCCGCCGGCGCGAGCGTGCGGTACAGGCCGATCGCCAGCAGCACCGAGCCGCCGGCCAGCCCGTAGTACCCCAGCCGCAGCCAGGTGCTGTTCGGTCCGGCCAGGTAGAAGCTCAGCGGCGCCTGCCACCAGTCGTATTCCGGACGCGAGGCCTGCACGCCCAGCGCGGCGAGGCAGAACAGGACGAGCAGGCAGAGGATGGCGGTGCCGAGGCGGCGGTTGCCGGATGCGTCGAGGGAGTCCATGCGCGCAGTGTCGCCGATGCCACAGCGCCGGTCAGGCCCGGGCGAGCACTGCGCGCACCGCGCCCAGGTAGCCGGCGCCGAACAGGTTGAGGTGGTTGAGCAGGTGGTAGAGGTTGTACAGCGGCGCCCGCGCGCGCCAGTGCCGATCGATGCCGGCGGCCTCGTGGTAGGCGTCGAAAAAGGCGGCGGGCGGTTCGCCGAACAGGGTCAGCATCGCCAGTTCCGCCTCGGCCCAGCCGTGGTGCACGGCGGCCGCGTCGATCAGCGCCAGCGCGCCGTCGGCGCAGGGATGCAGGTTGGCCAGCCACAGGTCGCCGTGCAGCAGCGAGGGTGGTTGTTCCGGGATCAGATCCGGCAGTCGCACGCACAACCGTTCCAGCGCGTGCAGGTCCGATGCATCCAGACGACCGGCGTCGCGCGCGCGCCGGCCCTGCGGCAGCAGCCGGCAGCGGGCGAAGAACGCCCAGCCGTCGTCCGCCGGTGTGTTCGCCTGGGCGCTGTCGCCGCACCAGCCGTCGTGCTCCAGGCCAAAGCGGTGGCCGTGGTGCGCATGCAGCACCGCCAGCCGGCGTCCGGCATCGGTCCAGTCCGCCGGCCCGGGGTGTCCGTGGCCGAGGTCCTCGAGCACGATCGCCTCCGCATCGCAGGCGTATACCTGCGGCACGCGCAACGTGGCCGTCGCCCGCAGCCGCGCCAATCCATGCGTCTCGGCGGCGAAGAAGCCGGCCGGGGCACCGCGCCGGCGCTTGGCCACGGCCGCACGGCCATCGGCCAGCCGCAGCCGGTGCAGGCCGTCGGGCAGCGCGGCCAGGCGCGGGTCGTCTCGAGGGGAGTCCGTCGGCACGGCGAGGTCGTGGTGCGGCAACGGCCGCACCTTAAGTCGCCGCCGCTGCCGCCACAATCGCGCGGCTCCAGCGCCGCCGGCCGGCAACCAACCGGCCGCCTCGGGGAGGTTGGGCAGCCCCCTGGAACACGCTCCACCCCGGCCGGGTCGACGGTTTGCGGGGACTGCGTCCGCCGGCCCAAGGCCAGGATTGCTTTCCGCCGCTTTCCCGGCTAGGCCCAACATTCCGTATTGACGATCCCGCTTCCCCCCAATATCTTGTGGTCGTCGGTTCCGGCGGCCCGCTCGCCTCCGGATCAAAAGGGAAGCCGGTGACGCGCCTTGGCGCCAGTCCGGCACTGCCCCGCAGCGGTAATTGGGAACGACCCCGCCATATGAGCACTGGGACCGCCGGTCCCGGGAAGCGGCGGGTAGGAGGAAGGCCAGGCCTTCCGCGCCCATGAGTCCGAAGACCTGCCGACAGCCGCGCGCAGCACACCGCGCGGTGCCGGCCGCGGAATCTCCGGGGGGAGATGGCTGGCGACGCAGGGCCGGCCCGTGCCGGTGCTCTCAATCCCTGCGACGCCGCGTTCCCATCCTCGTTCCGTTCCGGCTTCGCGATCCCGCGCGGGCGGGTCGTGGCGTGCACCACGCACAGGAGGGGACGCAATGACGCACCAGGACACCATCGCCGATGCCGCGCCGGCCGCCGCCGCCGCCGCCACGCCCGCCGTCGCGCCGCCGGCCGCGATCGCCGCCGACTCGACCGACCTCGTGCCCCCGCCCCCCCAGGCCCCGCCCATGCCCCAACCGACCCTGGACGAAAGCGCCGTCGCCACCTGGATCACCAAGGAGGCCGGCAACCGCCGCATTCCGCTCGACCGCGCGCGCCTGGAGCGCAGCATCGACGCCGTCCACGCCGAGTTCCCGCAGCTGGACGTGGCCGACTACAAGCGCAGCGTGTTCGGCTTCGTCGAGCGCAAGGACGCGGTCAACGCCGACGACCTGGTCGACCACCTGATCCGCGAGGCCGAGGCGCGGGTGGACCTGGCCGCGCCGGAGTGGGAGTACTTCGCCGCGCGCCTGTACCTGCGCCGGCTGTACAAGCGCGCCAGCCGCAACCGCTTCTACGACGCCGAGCAGAAGTACGGCTCCTACGTCGGCCTG
Organism: Pseudoxanthomonas suwonensis; assembly: GCF_000972865.1. Taxonomy (NCBI): domain Bacteria; kingdom Pseudomonadati; phylum Pseudomonadota; class Gammaproteobacteria; order Lysobacterales; family Lysobacteraceae; genus Pseudoxanthomonas; species Pseudoxanthomonas suwonensis. The sequence goes on along the minus strand of NZ_CP011144.1, from coordinate 1,811,623 downwards.
CAGGAGAGCCTGGCCGACCGCAACGTCTATTCCAACGACATCCTGCGCGCCTACTCCAAGGAGGAACTGCAGGAGGCCGGGCGCATGATCGACCCCGAGCGCGACAAGCTGTTCGCCTACAACGGCCTGTACCTGCTGGCCACCCGCTACCTGGCCACCGACACTTCGCGCGGGGTGTTCGAGCTGCCGCAGGAGCGCTGGCTGACCATCGCCCTGTACTTGATGCAGGACGAGTCCGGCCCCGGCAAGGGCAGCCGCGAGCGGCGCATGCAGCTGGTCGGCGAGGCGTACTGGGCGCTGTCCAACCTGTACATGACCGTGGCCACCCCGACCCTGCAGAACGCCGGCAAGGTCGGCGGCCAGCTGTCGAGCTGCTTCATCGACACGGTCGACGACAGCCTGCAGGGCATCTACGACTCCAACACCGATATCGCCCGCGTTTCCAAGGGCGGCGGCGGCGTGGGCGCCTACCTGGGTTACGTGCGCTCGTCGGGCTCTTCGATCCGCGGCGTGCCCAACTCCTCCGGCGGCGTGGTGCCGTGGATCAAGCAGCTCAACAACACCGCCGTGTCGGTGGACCAGCTCGGCCAGCGCAAGGGTGCGGTGGCGGTCTACCTGGACATCTGGCACCGCGACATCGAGGCCTTCCTCGACCTGCGCCTGAACAACGGCGACCAGCGCCTGCGCGCGCACGACGTGTTCACCTCGGTGTGCGTCCCCGACGCGTTCATGGAGGCAGTGGAGCGCCGCGGCGACTGGTACCTGTTCGACCCGCACGAGGTCAGGCGGATCAAGGGCTGGTACCTGCAGGACAGCTACGACGAGAAGAAGGGCGAGGGCACCTTCCGCAAGCGCTACGAGGAGGTCGTCGCCGACGAGCGCATCTCGCGCAAGACGGTCAAGGCGATCGAGATCTTCAAGCGGATCATGGTCAGCCAGCTGGAGACCGGCAACCCGTTCATGTTCTACCGCGACGAGGTCAACCGGAAGAACCCGAACAAGCACGCCGGCATGGTCTACTCGTCCAACCTGTGCACCGAGATCCTGCAGAACATGAGCCCGACCCGGCTCATGCAGGAGATCATCTCCGGCAACCAGATCGTGACCACCAGGCAGGCCGGCGACTTCGTGGTCTGCAACCTGTCCTCGGTCAACCTCGGCCGCGCCGTGGTCCCGCAGCAGGACCAGGGCGACCTGATCACCGACGTGCTCGAACGCCTGATCCCGATCCAGGTGCGCATGCTCGACAACGTGATCGACCTCAACGACCTGCCGGTGCCGCAGGCCACGATCACCAACCGCAAGTACCGCGCGATCGGCCTGGGCACCTTCGGCTGGCACCACCTGCTGGCGCAGAAGGGCATCCACTGGAACTCGCCGCAGGCCGAGGACTACAGCGACGCCCTGTACGAGCGGATCAACCAGCTGACCGTGCAGGCCAGCATGGAGCTGGCCAAGGAGAAGGGCACCTATCCCGCCTTCCCCGGCAGCGACTGGCACACCGGCGCCTACTTCCGCGACCGCGGCTACAACAGCCCGTCGTGGCTGGACCTGGCCGCACAGGTGGCGGTCAACGGCGTGCGCAACGGCTGGCTGCTGGCGGTGGCCCCGAACATGTCCACCGCGCAGATCGCCGGCTCCACCGCCTCGATCGACCCGATCTACTCGGCGTTCTACTACGAGGAGAAGAAGGACTTCCGCCGCCCGGTCGCCGCGCCGGGGCTGTCCCTGGAGACCTGGCCGTACTACGAGAAAGGCGCCTACAAGGTCGACCAGTTCGCCTCGGTGCGGCAGAACGCCCGCCGCCAGCGCCACGTCGACCAGGCGATCAGCTTCAACCTGTACGTGCCCTCCACCATCCGCGCCAGCACCCTGCTGGAACTGCACATGACCGCCTGGCGCGAGGGCATCAAGACCACCTATTACGTGCGTTCCAACGACATCGATATCGCCGAGTGCGAATGGTGTTCGAGCTGATCGGCTACGGTCGGACTCGACTGCGCCACCCCCAGCGCCGTCATCCCCGCGTAGGCGGGGACCCAGTGACTTTGCTCGCCCGCTTCGCGAAAGACACTGGGCTCCCGCCTACGCGGGAGTGACGAACAAAAGCGACAGCAGGAACCGCGCCTGCGGCGCGTTCCCCTTCCCAATCCTCCCCCCGCAAGCGGAGGGAGGGAGCAAAACTAGAGACCCGAATCCCATGTCCGCCATCGCTCAGCCCACGGCCGCTCCGCTCACCGCCACCCCGCTCGACCGCATCAAGATCCTGGAGCCGCGCCACCCGAACCGCTCCACCGGGATCATCAACGGCAGGACTTCCGGCATCCTCAACTGGAACGACATCCCGTACCCGTCGTTCTACCGCGCCTACAAGGAACTCTCGACCAACTTCTGGATCCCGGACGAGGTCGACATGAAGGGCGACGCCAAGCAGTACGGCGAGCTGTCGGCGCGGGAGAAGAACGCCTACGACTCGATCATCGGCCTGCTCGCCACCCTGGACTCGCCGCAGACCCGCTTCATCTACAACGTCGCCGAGTACATCACCGACCCGGCCGCGCACGCCAACGCCGCGATCATCGGCCAGCAGGAGGTGATCCACAACGAGAGCTACAGCTACGTGCTGGCCTCGATCACCGACCTGGCCAACCAGAACCGGGTGTTCGAGATCGCGCGCACCCACCCGACGATCCAGCGGCGCAACGCGCCGATCATGGCGTCCTACGACGATTTCATGCGCGAGAAGACCGCCGAGACCCTGCTGCGCTCGCTGATCCAGTCCTCGATCCTGGAGGGCATCAACTTCTATTCCGGCTTCGCCTACTTCTACAACCTGGTGCGCCAGAACCGGATGACCGGCACCGGCAAGATCATCAGCTTCATCAACCGCGACGAGCTGGCCCACACCAAGTTCATCAGCGAGGTGATCCGCGCCATCGTCGGCGAGAACCCGGAGCTGCAGACCGACGAGCTGACCGACTACGTGCACGGCGCCTTCGCCCACGCCATCGAGCTGGAGACGCAGTGGACCGGCGAAGTGCTGGACGGCATCGACGGCATCGACGTGGACGAGATGATCCGCTACGTGAAGTACCGCGCCAACAAGATGTCCGGCATGCTCGGCATCGAGAAGCTGTACTCGGAGAGCACCGACAACGTGATGCCGTGGATCAAGGCCTACGCCGACAACTTCACCGAGACCAAGACCGACTTCTTCGAGATGCGCAACGCCAGCTACAAGAAGACCAATTCGGACAACGGCTTCGATGACCTCTGATTCCGTCGTTCCCGCGCAGGCGGGAGGTGCTTTTCCACAGCCGAATGGCTGGTCACCCAAGTGACTTTGCCGTTGGCCCCCCAAAGTCGCTGGATCCCCGCCTACGCGGGGATGACGGCGGAAAGCCAGCCGCAGGAATCCACCCCATGCGCATCCTGATCGCCTTCTCCTCCCTCAGCGGCAACACCCGTGACGTCGCCCGCCAGGTGCGTGCGCGCTGCGAGGCGCTGGGCCACGAGGTGAGCTGGATCGAGGCCGGGATCCAGGCCCTGACCGACGCCGGCGAACCGCGCCACGACCTCTACGTGCTTGGCGCCTGGACCGACAACGCCGGGCGCACGCCCTCTGAGATGAAGGCGCTGATCGCCGAGCTGGTCGCGGCGGTCGGCAAGCCGGCGCAGCTGGCGGTGTTCGGCACCGGCGAGACCCAGTGGGGCGAGGAGTACTACTGCGGCGCGGTGCGCCGGATCGCCGCGTTCTTCGGCACCCGCTACCCGCGGCTGGAGATCGAGCAGATGCCGCACGGCGAGCGCGACGCGCTGAGGATCCAGCGCTGGACCGACCGCATCCTGACCTGTACCCAACGCATGCCTGGTCCGGGCATGCCAAGCGAGACCATCGAGAATGCAGACCCTGCACGCTTCGTCGCCTGACGATTACGCCGCCGCCGTCGCCGCGCACCCGCGCCTGCTGGTGGACTTCCACAAGGACAATTGCCCGGGCTGCACCATGCTCGACATGTCGCTGAGGAAGTTCGCCGCCGAACCTGCCGCCGAGGGCATGGTCCTGCTCAAGGTCAAGCTCGAGCAGGTCGGCGAGGAATTCTTCCGCGGCCTGGGCCTGCGCCAGACTCCGACACTGGCGTTGTTCCGCGACGGTGAGGAAGTTGCCCGGCTGCCAGGGTTCCAGTCGCCCATCCAGGTGGCGCAGGCGGTGGATTCGCACCTGAAGTCATCCATCCGCGAAGCCGCCGTCCCCTTGTAGGAGCCGGGTTCAGCCGGCGACACGGGCGTCGGAACCATGAGGGAGTCGCCTGTGTCGACGTCGTCGTGTCGCCGGCTGAAGCCAGCTCCTACAACAGCAACAGCGCCGCCGCTTTGTGTAGGAGCCGGGTTCAGCCGGCGACCAGGGCGTCGGAACCATGAGGAAGTCGCCTGTGCCGACGGCATCGTGTCGCCGGCTGAAGCCAGCTCCTACAAGAAGCCGTGCCGCGCGGTCACCGTGTACGCAAGTCGTCCGCGCGCGGCGATGACGCGCCTGGAAGACCGAGCCTCTCTGGAGAGCACCACGATGTCCGAAGCCCCCGAGTCCGACTACCGTCCCACCGAGGCGCGGCTGCTGCACATGGTCTTCCCCGACCACACCAACCACCTGGGCACACTGTTCGGCGGCCAGGCGCTGGCGTGGATGGACATGGCCGCCTTCATCGTCGCCTCGCGCTGGGCGCGGACCACGGTGGTGACCGCGCGCTCGGAGCAGGTCGACTTCAGCCAGCCGATCCACAAGGGCGACCTGGTCGAGGTGGTGGCCCGGATCGCCCGGGTCGGGCGCAGCTCGATGAACGTCGAGGTCGAGGTCATCAACGAGAACCTGCTGACCGGCGAGCGCAAGCTGTGCACCCGCGGCCGCTTCGTGATGATCGCGCTCGACCCGCTGGGCCGGCCGACGTCGGCGCCGCCGCTGCCGGCGACGGCTTGAGCCGATACACCGCCGTCCGCTTCACCTGTAGGAGCCCACTTCAGTGGGCGACCCGAGGTGGTGGATGGCCCCGCGTTGAACCTCCACGCTGGCCGGAGCGAGGCAGCCGTCGCACCTGCCCACGGCGTCGCGTCGCCGGCTGAACCCGGCTCCTACAACGACGGCGGACCTGCGTCCGGGTGCCGCCGCTTCCACTCGGCCAGCGCGTGCCGGTATTCCTCCAGCGCTTCGGCGTAGAGGTCGTACACGCAGATCGGGCAGCCGCTCTCGCAGCACTCGGCCGGCAGCGGCTTGTCCGGCGGCAGCGGCGGCGGATCGTCGTCGTCCGGGCGCGGGAGTTCGTGTTCGGGAAGCATCATCGGGAAGCATGGCGGGCGCGTACCGGCCCGGCGGCGGATGCGGGCGGCGGGCGATGGGCGCCGCCACCGCGGGTGCCGGCGCCCACGACGCCGGCACCGGGACGGTCAGGCGATCGAGGCGCGGTAGATCGACTCGATCGTCGCATCCAGTTCGCGGTCGAACTCCTCGTCGCTCTGCTGCGCGCTCAGGCTCTCGGTCAGCGCGCGGCTGAAGCTGGCGATGACGCCGGGGTTGCGCGCCAGCCTGGCGTTGGCGTCGTCGCGGCTGTAGCCGCCCGACAGCGCCACTACCTTGAGCACGCTCGGATGGTCGACCAGTTCCTGGAAGTAGCCGTCCACGCTCGGCAGGGTCAGCTTGAGGATCACAGGCGTGGCCGGGTCGATCTTGTCCAGCCGCGCCAGCAGGCCCTTTTTCAACTCGACCTCGATGGCCTCCTTGTCGGCGGCCTTGATGTCGACCTCCGGTTCGATGATCGGCACCAGGCCGGCGTCGAGCACCTGCTGCCCCAACTCGAACTGCTGGTCGAGCACGGAGGCGATGCCGGCGGGGTTGTTGGCCTTGATCACCGAGCGTTCCTTGGTGCCGAACACGCCCTTGGCCTTGGCCCGCGCCAGCAGCTCGGCCAGGCCCGGGATCGGCTTGAGCCGCTGCACGCCTTCGGCCTCGTCCTCCAGGCCCTTGTCGATCTTCAGGAACGGCACGACCCGCTTGGTCTGCCACAGGTAATGGGCCGCTTCCTGGCCGGCGAAGCTGTCGTCGAGCGTGCGCTCGAACAGGATCGCGCCGAGCACGCGCTCGCCGCTGAAGGCCGGGCTGGTGACGATGCGGGTCCGCATCTGGTGGACCAGCGCGAACATCTCCGCGTCGCCGGAATAGGCCGATTCGTCGATGCCGTAAAGCTTGAGCGCCTTGGGCGTGCTGCCGCCGCTCTGGTCGAGGGCGGCGACGAAGCCCTGGCCGGAGGCGATGCGGTCCTTCTGTTCCTGGTTGATGGACACGTTGGGCGGTTCCTGTGGTGTGCAGGGGGGACCGGCATGGTAGCGCGCCGCGCCGCGCCGGGCAGCCCCGGCGGCGGGCAGCGCCATCGCCGCCGGAACCGGCATGCACCGGCGGTCGCCGGCGCATGCCGTGTGCCCGGGCCGCGTGCTCAGGCCGCGCGCGCCTGCCCGCTGCGCAGGATCCGCGCAGCCTCGACCATCCGCTCCAGCGCGGTGCGTACCTCCGCCCAGCCGCGGGTCTTCAGCCCGCAGTCCGGGTTGACCCAGATCTGCTCGGGCGCCAGCACCGCGCGCGCCTTCTCCAGCAGCCCGACCATCTCGGCCACGGTGGGGATGCGCGGGGAGTGGATGTCGTACACGCCCGGCCCGATCTCGTTGGGGTAGCGGAACCTGACGAACGCGTCCAGCAGTTCCATGCGCGAGCGCGAGGTCTCGATCGAGATCACGTCCGCGTCCATCGCCGCCACCGCCTCGATGATGTCGTTGAACTCGGAGTAGCACATGTGGGTATGGACCTGGGTGGCGTCGGCCACGCCGGAAGCAGTCAGGCGGAAGCCGTGCACCGCCCAGGCCAGGTACGCGTCCCATTGCGCGCGGCGCAGCGGCAGGCCTTCGCGCAGCGCCGGCTCGTCGATCTGGATGACCTTGATGCCGGCCGCCTCCAGATCGGTGACCTCGTCGCGCAGGGCCAGGGCGATCTGCCGGCAAGTGTCGGCGCGCGGCTGGTCGTCGCGCACGAACGACCACTGCAGCACGGTCACCGGGCCGGTGAGCATGCCCTTCATCGGCCGGTCCGTGAGCGACTGCGCGTACTTCGACCAGCGCACCGTCATCGGCGCCGGCCGGACCACGTCGCCGAAGATGATCGGCGGCTTCACGCAGCGGCTGCCGTAGCTCTGCACCCAGCCGAGCTTGGTGAAGGCGAAGCCCTCGAGCTGCTCGCCGAAGTACTCGACCATGTCGTTGCGCTCGAACTCGCCGTGGACCAGCACGTCGATTCCGACCTGTTCCTGGAAGCGCACGCATTTTTCGGTCTCGGCTTCCAGGAAGGCCTCATAGTCGGCCTCGGCCAGCTTGCCGGACTTGAACTTCGCGCGCGCCTCGCGCACCTCGTGGGTCTGCGGGAACGAGCCGATGGTGGTGGTCGGGTACAACGGCAGGCCCAGGGCCGCAGCCTGCGCCTGGCGGCGCGCCGGATATGGCGATTGGCGGCGGCCGGCGTCGGCGGCCAGGCCGGCCAGGCGCGCGGCGACTTCCGGGCGGTGCACGCGCGGCGACGTCTTGCGCGATTCGATCCGCTGGCGCGCCTCCTCCAGCGCGGTCTCGGCGCCGTCACGGCCTTCCAGCGCATCGGCCAGCAGCCTGATCTCGCCGAGCTTCTGCCTGGCGAACGACAGCCAGGACTTCAGGTCCGCATCCAGCGCCTTCTCACCGTCCAGGTCCACCGGCACGTGCAGCAGCGAGCACGACGGCGCCAGCCACAGCCGGTCGCCGCCGACCCGGTTGCGCGCGTAGCGGGCCAGCAGCAGGGCGTTGTCCAGGCGCGTGCGCCAGACGTTGCGGCCGTCGACCAGGCCCAGCGACAGCACGCGATCCGCCGGCAGCCGCTCCAGCACCGCCTCCAGTTCCTCCGGCGCGCGCACCAGGTCCAGGTGCAGGCCGTCCACCGGCAGCGACGCGGCCAACTCGAGGTTGTCGCCGAGCCCGCCGAAGTAGGGCGTCAGCAGCAGCTTCGCCCGCGGCCCGGCGGCGAGGGCCGCGTAGGCGGTGCGGTAGGCCTCGCGCAGCGCCGGGGGCAGGTCCAGCACCAGCGCCGGCTCGTCGACCTGCACCCACTGCGCGCCGGCGGCGTGCAGCTTCTCCAGCAGCAGCGCATACACCGGCAGCAGGCGTTCGAGCAGGGCGAAGCGGTCGCTGCCGTCCACCGTCTTGGACAGCCACAGCAAGGTGACCGGACCGATCAGCACCGGCCGGGTCTCGATGCCCAGCGCCTTCGCTTCCAGGTATTGCGCGACCGGCTTGTCGCCGCGCAGGGCGAACTGCTGGCCGGCTTCGAGTTCCGGCACCAGGTAGTGGTAGTTGGTGTCGAACCACTTGGTCATTTCCAGCGCACGCAGGTCGATGCCGTCGCGCTGCAGGCCGCGGGCCATGGCGAAGTAGCCCGCCAGCGGCGCCGCATCGACCACGGCCCGGTAGCGCTGCGGGATCGCGTCGAACAGGAACGCGGTGTCCAGCACCTGGTCGTACAGCGAGAAGTCGTTGGACGGCGGCAGGTCGATGCCGGCCTCGCGTTGCAGCCGCCAGTGGCGGGCACGCAGTTCGCGGGCGGTGTCCAGCAGTTGCGTGGCGGCGGTATCGCCGCCCCAGTGGGCCTCGAGGGCCTGCTTGAGTTCGCGGCGGGCCCCGATGCGGGGGAAGCCGAGGTTGGTGGTGAGCGTCATGGTGCGATTCCTCATGCATGGTCGATGAGGAACGAAGGGCGGGCGCCGTCCGCGGCCTGGGCCGCGTGCGGTGCCGGAGCGACCTTCGCCCCCGCGGGCGAACCGGAGCGGCCACGGGGACGGGCGCGGAAACGCGCGCACGGCGGGCCGCCGCGCGCAGGTTCCGGCCGCCTCCCCGCGGAGGCTCCAGGTCAGGCGGAAGGCGGGCACGCCTTCCGGCCGGGGCAGGTCTTCGGGCTCATGGACGGGCGGCGCACGGGGCGCCGGGGCCTACTGTCCGCCGCTTCCCGGCCGCGAGGGCCAGTGCGATGGCGGAGGTCGTTTCCAATTACCGCTGCGGGGCAGCGCCGGAATTGCCCGTGCTCGCGCACGGGCGCACCGGACTTCCCTTTTAATCCATCGCTCCATTGGGATGAAGCGATGGAACCGCCGGCGGGGCCACGTTAGCCGGCCGGCCGCGGGGCGTCAACCGCACCGGCTTGCGCCATGCCGCGGGCGGCCCCATGCAGGGCTGCATGGATGCCCTTGTCCAAACCGCCGACGCTGCCGTGCATGAGCCGGCCGCGGTGCTGCGCGACTTCATCGACCGCCACCCTCGCCTGTTCGTGCTGACCGGCGCCGGCTGCAGCACCTCGTCCGGCATCCCCGACTACCGCGACGCCGACGGTGGCTGGAAGCGCGCGCAGCCGGTGACCTTCCAGGCGTTCACCGGCGAGGCGGGCACCCGCCGCCGCTACTGGGCGCGCAGCCTGGCCGGCTGGCCGCGCTTCGCCGCCGCGCAACCGAACCCGGCGCACCGCGCGCTGGCGGCACTGGAAGCGGACGGCCGCCTCGAGGCACTGGTGACCCAGAACGTCGACGGCCTGCACCAGCGTGCCGGCAGCCGCGCGGTGATCGACCTGCACGGCCGGCTGGACCGGGTGGTCTGCCTGGATTGCGCGGCGGCCATGCCGCGCGACGCGTTCCAGCACGAACTGCTGACGCGCAATCCCGGCTGGGAGCGGCATGTGGCCGCGGCAGCACCCGACGGCGACGCCGACCTGGACGGCGTGGACTTCGCCGCGTTCCGGGTGCCCGGCTGCGCCCGCTGCGGCGGCATGCTCAAGCCGGACGTGGTGTTCTACGGCGAGAGCGTGCCGCGCGCGCGGGTCGAGGCCGCCGCCACCCACCTGCGCCGCAGCGACGCGATGCTGGTGGTCGGTTCTTCGTTGATGGTGTATTCGGGATTCCGCTTCGCGCGGATGGCGGCGGAGGCGGGGATTCCGCTGGCGGCGGTCAACCTCGGCCGCACCCGCGCCGACGATCTGCTCGCGCTGAAGGTCCGTGCCGATTGCGCGCAGGCACTGGCGCAGCTGGCCGGCGGCGCCACGGTGGGCCGGCTTCGGTAACAGCTGCAACCGGCCGCGCGCCGCCGCCTGTGCTCGCCTACCATGGCGCCCCTATGCGCCACGACCACGTCCTCGCCCTCTCCTGCCCCGACCGCACCGGGATCGTCTACCGCGTCAGCGGCCTGCTGTTCGGCCAGGGCTGCAACATCCTCGACGCCCAGCAGTACGGCGACGAGGAGAGCGGCCGCTTCTTCCTGCGCGTGCATTTCGAGGTGCCCGAGCCCGGCGTGCTGCCCGTCGTGCACGAACGCTTCGGCCACCTGGCCGACGAGTTCGACATGGACTGGCAGATCCACGACGCGCGCCGGCGCGCGCGCCTGCTGGTGCTGGTCAGCCGGCAGGGCCACTGCCTCAACGACCTGCTGTTTCGCGCGCACAGCGGCCAGCTGCGGGTGGACATCGCCGCGGTCGCCTCCAACCACGCCGACTTCGCGGCGCTGTCGGCGTCCTACGGGGTGCCGTTCCACCACCTGCCGGTGGACGCGGCCAACCGCGCGGAGCAGGAGCAGGCGATCCTCGGCCTGGTCGAGCGCGAGCGCATCGACCTGGTGGTGCTGGCGCGCTACATGCAGATCCTCTCGCCGCGGCTGTGCGAGGCGCTGGCCGGGCGCGCGATCAACATCCACCACAGCTTCCTGCCCAGCTTCAAGGGCGCCCAGCCGTACCACCAGGCGCACGCGCGCGGGGTCAAGATCATCGGCGCCACCGCGCACTACGTGACGCCCGACCTGGACGAGGGCCCGATCATCGAGCAGGACGTGGCCCGCGTGGACCACGCCATGACTCCGCGCGACCTGGTCCGCACCGGCAGCGACATCGAATCGCAGGTGCTGGCGCGGGCGGTGCGCCGCCACGTCGAGCACCGGATCCTGCTCAACGGCCACAAGACCGTCGTATTCCGCTGAGCGACGTCGCAGCGGCATCGCGCTTTTTGTAGGAGCCGGGTTCAGCCGGCGACACACCACGTCGGCACAGGCGACGCCCTCGTTTTCCCGACGCCCGTGTCGCCGGCTGAACCCGGCTCCTACAAGGAACTGCGTGGCGGGCTCAGAATCCCAGCCACCCGCGCAGCGGATGCGCTGGATCGGCCAGCAGCTTCAGCGCCAGCAGCAGCGACACGGTCACCAGCAGCGGCTTGATCACCCGCGTGCCGTGCCGCATCGCGAAGCGCGAGCCCAGCTGCGCGCCGAGGAACTGGCCGGCGCCCATCAGCAGGCCCACCTTCCACAGCACCGAGCCGGTCACCGCGAACACCGCGAACGCGCCCAGGTTCGAGCCGAAGTTGAGGAACTTGGTGTGCGCGGTGGCCTTGAGCAGGCCGAAGCCGGCCAGGCCGACGAAGCCCAGCATCAGGAACGAGCCGGTGCCCGGGCCGAACACGCCGTCGTAGAAGCCGATCGCCGGCACGAAGGTCAGGCCGAACGCGCGCGGGCTCATCCGCCGGTGGCGGTCGACCGCGCCGATGTCGGGCTTGAGCGCAAAGTACAGCGCGATGCCGATCAACAGGAATGGCAGCACGGCGCGCAGCCACGCGCCCGGCACCACCGTGGCCAGCAGTGCGCCGAGCACCGCGCCGGCCGCGGCGGCCAGCGCCATCGGCAGTTGCCCGCGCAGGTCCACGTGGCCGTGACGCGCGTAGGACCAGCTGGCCGAGGCCGAGCCGAACAGCGACTGCAGCTTGTTGGTCCCCAGCGCCTGCAGCGGCGGGATCCCGGCCAGCAGCATCGCCGGCAGGGTGATCATGCCGCCGCCGCCGGCGATCGAATCGATGAAGCCGGCCAGCAGGCCGGCGAGGAAAAGCAGCAGCAGGAGCTGCAGGGCGAGATCGGCCATCGGGCTACCGGCGTGGGGAAGACGCCGGCGCGGATGACGTGGCGTGGGTCGCCATTCTAGGGAAAGGCCTGAACAACTGTCGTCGTCCCCGCCTGCACGGGAATGACGAAGACCGTTCCGGCCCTTCCTGGAGTCCGATGCCGCCATGTGCATGCGTAACCGGTAGCATCGACGGATCATCCACCGGAGTCGCGCGATGTCCCTGGCTGCCCGCTCGAGTGCTTCCCTGCTTGCCTGCGCCCTTTCGTTCGCCCTTGTCCCGCCGGCGCAAGCCGATGCTGCGCAGCGCCCCGAAGTGGCCGCGGCAGCCGCGCAGCTGCAGCAGCAGGTGGTCGACTGGCGCCGCGACTTCCACCAGCACCCGGAGTTGTCCAACCGCGAGGCGCGCACCGCCAGGGTGGTGGCGGAGGAACTGCGGCGCATGGGCCTGGAGCCGAAGACCGGCATCGCCCACCACGGCGTGGTCGCGATCCTCAAGGGCGGAAAGCCGGGACCGCGGATCGCCCTGCGCGCGGACATGGACGCGCTGCCGGTGACCGAACGCACCGGGCTGCCGTACGCGTCGAAGGCGACGGCGACCTACCGCGGCCAGACCGTCGGGGTGATGCACGCCTGCGGCCACGACGCCCACACCGGCATCCTGCTCGGCGTGGCCAAGGCGCTGGTGGCGATGCGCGACGAGTTGCCGGGCGAGGTCATGTTCGTGTTCCAGCCCGCGGAGGAAGGCGCGCCGGAGGGCGAGGAGGGCGGCGCCTCGCTGATGCTGGCGCAGGGCCTGTTCGCGGACTTCAAGCCCGAGGCCGTGTTCGGCCTGCACGTGTTCTCCTCGGTGCCGGCCGGGCAGATCGCGGTGCGCGGCGGCCCGCTGATGGCCGCGTCCGACAGCTTCAGCATCAAGGTGGTCGGCCGGCAGACGCACGGCTCGCGGCCGTGGGGCGGGATCGACCCGATCGTCGCCGCGGCCGACCTGGTCGGCACCGCGCAGACGATCGTCAGCCGCCGCACCGACATCGCCAGACTGCCGGCCGTAGTCACCTTCGGCGCGGTCAACGGCGGCATCCGCTACAACATCATTCCCGACGACGTGGAGCTGATCGGCACCATCCGCACCTTCGACGAAGCCATGCGCGAGCGGATATTCGCCGACCTGCGCAACGTGTCCGAGCACGTGGCCGCCGCGCACGGCGCCATGGTCGAGGCGAAAGTACCCGACGGCGACGGCAACCCGGCCACGGTCAACGACCCGGCGCTGACCGCGAAGATGCGGCCGAGCCTGCAGGCGGTGGTCGGTGCGGACAACGTGTACGAGCCGCCGCTGCAGATGGGCGCGGAGGACTTCTCCTTCTACGCGCGGCAGGTGCCGGCGATGTTCTTCTTCGTCGGCGCGACCTCGCCGGGCATCGACCCGGCCACCGCGCCGGGCAACCACTCGCCGGAGTTCCTGCTCGACGAGACCGCGCTGGACGTCGGCTTGCGCGCGCTGCTGCAGGTGTCGCTGGACTACCTGCACGGCACCGCCGGCTGAGCCGCGGTCGCGCTTCCTGAGCGTGTGTGTAGGAGCCGGGTTCAGCCGGCGACACGGGCGTCAGGAGAATGAGGGAGTCGCCTGTGCCCGCGACGTCGCGTCGCGGGCAAGCCCGGCTCCTGCAACCGCAATGGCGCAGGCCTTGTAGGAGCCCAGCTTGCTGGCGACACGGGCGTCGGAACCATGAGGAAGTCGCCTGTGCCGACGGCGTCGTGTCGCCGGCTGAACCCGGCTCCTACAACAGCCATGGCGCCGCCGCTCTTCTGTAGGAGCTGACTTCAGTCGGCGACATGGGCGTCGGAACCGTGAGGGAGTCGCCTGCGCCGACGTGGCATGTCGCCGGCCGGAGCCCGGCGCCTAAAGATCGAACCCCAGCAACAGCGGATCGTGGTCCGAACTGCGCCACGGGCCGGGCACGTTGCGGCCGGCATAGCCGGCGTCACCGGGCTCGTCGGCGTTGACGTGCCACTCGGCCGCGCCGCGCAGGTGCGGCACCAGCGCCGGGCTCAGCAGGGCGTGGTCGAGCCGGCCGCTGAGGCCCTGGTACACGTAGCTGTAGGGACCGGCTGCATCCGGGTCCGCGACTCCGGCGGCGGCGAAGGCATCGGCCCAGCCTCCCTCCTCGCGCAGCCAGCGCACCGGATCCTCCATCCCGTAGGCATTGAAATCGCCCAGCAGGATCACCCGCTCGCGGCCGCGCCCCAGCGGCGCCGACTGCAGCCAGGCGTGCAGCCGCTGCGCCGAGTCCAGGCGCAGCGCGTTCCAGCAGGCCTGGCCGTCCTTCTGGTCGGCGTCGGCGCCCTCGGCTTCGCTGCAGCCCTTGGACTTGAAGTGGTTGGCGACCACCACGAACTCCCCGCCGCCGCCCTTGCGCCGGAACGCCTGCGCCAGCGGCACGCGGCTGCGTTCGCCGAACGGCCCGCCCTCGAGCACCGCCGGCTTGCCGCGCGCGACCAGGCGGTCGGCGCGGTAGAGCAGGCCGACGCGTATGGCGTCCGGACCGGGGCCGTGGCCGGTGTTGACGAAGCGCCAGCGGCCGCCGTCGGGGTCGAGCGCCCGCACCAGTGCGGCGATGCTGGAATCCTCGCCATAGCCGTCGTTCTCCAGCTCCATCAGCGCGGCCACGTCCGGGTCCAGCGCCTCGATCGTGGCCACCAGCTTGGCCAGCTGCGCGTCCAGCGCCTGCGGCGTGCGCGCGCCGCGCGCGGTCGGGAAGCCGCCGCCACGACCGTCGCCGTTGAACAGGTTCTCCAGGTTGAACGCGGCCACGCGCACATTGCCCGGCACCTGCGGCGGTTCCGGTCGCTCCGCCGCCTCGATCCGTGGTGGCGCGGTCAGCTGCAGCCGCCAGCCGCCGTGGCGCTGGTCGACGATGCCTTCGGCGCCGCGCACCACGCTGCCCGTGCGCGGCACCTCGCCGCCGTCGAGCCAGGCGACCTGCGCCGGGTCGCGCTGCGCGCTGCCGTCGTCCAGCAGCAGGCGCTGGCGCGCGTTGCGCGCCGCCAGCGCGGCGTGTTCGGCCGAGCCCGGGCGCGCCAGTTCGCTGGGCTGCCACTGGCGGCCATCGAACGACACCGCCAGCTCGCCGAAGCGCTGCACCGCGTCGGTACCGGTGACGGTGAGCGGGGCGTCCACGCGCACCGCCATGCCTTCCAGCGACTCCCAGTCGTCCGGCAGCGCCGCGATCGCCTGCACCGGTACCGGCGTGCCCGGCCGGCAGCGGTCGATGCGGTCGACCCGCAGCGCGGTCAGGCTGTCGCCGCCGCGTCCTTCCAGTTCGGCCACGCGGCCGTGGAAGCGGCAGCGCGCACCGGCCGCCAGGCCGGCCGGAAACTCGAAGCCGTCGGCCGCCTGCACGAACAGGCCGTCGGAGGTGGCCGGGTCGCCGTCGCCGGCATCCTGGATGTAGAGGCCGCCCAGTCCCTCGCGGAAATCGGCGCTCACCGTGCCGGCCACCGATACCGCCTGGCCCTCGAGCGGGCTGCGCGGGCCGCTGCCCTGGACCTGGCCGATCGCCAGGGTGGCGGCGCCGGCCGGGCCGGCGACGGCGAGGGCCAGCAGCAGGAGGGACGGACGCAGCGGCGAAATGGGGCGCATGGTGGGCCTACCGTGGGCGGAAACGACAACGCCGCCCGGAGGCGGCGTTGTCTGGAAGGGGGCGTGGCTTACTTCAGGTTGGCGAGCATCCAGTCGACCGTGACCTGGACCTGTTCGTCGGTCAGCGAGGGGTTGCCGCCGCGCGGCGGCATGATCCCGCCGTCCGGGCCGGTGAAGCCCTCGATGGCATGCCGGTACATCGTCTCGGTGCCCTGCGCGATGCGCGCATTCCACTGCGCGCGGTCCAGGGTCGGGGCCTGGCCCACGCCGGTGGTGTGGCAGGCGCCGCACAGGTTCTGGTAGATGACCGCGCCGTCGGTGGTGCCGCCGTAGGCGACCTGCGAGGCGGCCTTGGCCGCGGCCGCGGCGGCCGCGGCGGCCTGGGCGGCGGCGCCGGTGTCGCCGGCATAGACCGCGCCGACCGGGTGGATGCGCTCGGCCGTGCGCCGGGCGGCCGTGGGCGAGATTTCCGGCGGCAGCTGGCGGTGCAGGTAGATCGCCAGCAGGATCAGGCCCAGGGTGACCAGGGCCAGCAGGCCGATGATCATCGAGAAGCGCTTGAGGAATTCCAGGTCGTAGTTACGCACATCGCATCCTATGGCGAGTGGCGCGGCCGGCCACAGCTGGCGGCGATTATAGAGAGGGTTGCGCCGGCTTCGGAAGCCGGAAGCCTTGAAGGGCGGGCGCTGCGGCGTCGCGGTGGGCGATCCGGCGCGGCCGGGGAGGTCGTCCCTCTGTCCGCGGCGGGATGGCCTGGCTGGCCCGCCGACCTCTCCGGTCCGTCGCAAAAGGGCTGTTGCGATGCAGCAGGCCGGGCCCCGCCCATGGCCGGCCCGACATGGGCCTGCCCGCGGGACGGGAGGACGGCAATCGCCCGCCAGCACGGGGGTTTTCCGGGCCCGGCCGCGCCCCGCGCGCGGACGCCCGCCGGGGCCCTGCCGGAAGTCACGGGACAGGAACCCGCCCGTCCGGTTGACAGCGCTGCCATTTGTGACAAGCCTCTGCGCCCGTCATTGCCGCAAAAGGCGCCCGGATGGTTGTGGGCGCCTCCAGAGACCGACCGGAGGGAGATCCTGATGAGCATCCATGCCGGCGCCCGTGCGCCTGCCGTCCGCAT
Source organism: Pseudoxanthomonas suwonensis (assembly GCF_000972865.1). Taxonomy (NCBI): domain Bacteria; kingdom Pseudomonadati; phylum Pseudomonadota; class Gammaproteobacteria; order Lysobacterales; family Lysobacteraceae; genus Pseudoxanthomonas; species Pseudoxanthomonas suwonensis. The sequence continues at coordinate 1,794,889 of NZ_CP011144.1, read as the reverse complement.
CCGCCACGCATTGGCCGCCGCACTGGCGCTGGCCGTGCTGGCCGCCTGCAACCGCGCCCCGGCACCGGCCGACGCGCCGGCCACCGCCGACCCGACGGCCACAGCCGACGGCAGCATCCACCCGGATGCCTGGCCGGCGCTGGCCTGGCCGCTGGCCGCCGATCCGGCGCTGGAGCAGCGTATCGACGAGCTGCTGGCGAGCATGACCCTGGAGGAGAAGGTCGGCCAGATCATCCAGGGCGACATCGACAGCATCACCCCGGAGGACGTGCGCAAGTACCGGCTCGGCTCGATCCTGGCCGGCGGCAGCTCCGACCCCGGCGGCAAGTACAACGCCGCCCCGGCCGAATGGCTGGCGCTGGCCGACGCGTTCTGGGAGGCGTCGATGGACACCTCCGGCGGCGGCAAGGCGATCCCGGTGATCTGGGGCATCGACGCGATGCATGGCCAGAGCAATGTCGTGGGCGCGACCCTGTTCCCGCACAACGTCGGCCTCGGCGCCACCCGCAACCCGGAACTGCTGCGCCGCATCGGCGAGATCACCGCGCTGGAGACCCGCGCCACCGGCATGGAGTGGGCATTCGCGCCGACCGTGGCGGTGCCGCAGGACGTGCGCTGGGGCCGCGCCTACGAGGGCTATTCGGAGAACCCGCAGGTGGTGGCCGAGTTCGCCGTGGCGATGGTCGAGGGCCTGCAGGGCAAGGTCGGCGCGCCGGACTTCCTCGGCGACAACCGGGTGATGGTGTCGGTCAAGCACTTCGTCGGCGACGGCGGCACCACCGGCGGCCGCGACCAGGGCGACACCCAGGTCAGCGAGGCCGAACTGCGCGACGTGCACACGGCCGGCTACAAGACCGCGATCGAGGCCGGCGCGCAGTCGGTGATGGCCTCGTTCAACAGCTTCCACGGCACCAAGATGCACGGCCACCAGCCGCTGCTGACCGACGTACTGAAGGGCCGCATGGCCTTCGGCGGCTTCATCGTCGGCGACTGGAACGGCCACGGCCAGATCCCCGGCTGCAGCAACGACGACTGCCCGGCCACCTTCGTCGCCGGCCTGGACATGGCGATGGCGCCGGACAGCTGGAAGGGCATGTACGAGACCACCCTGGCCGCGGCGAAGAACGGCACGTTGCCGATCGAGCGCCTGGACGATGCGGTGCGCCGGATCCTGCGGGTCAAGTTCCTGATGAAGCTGTTCGACGCGCCCAAGCCGTCGCAGCGCGCGCTCGGCGGCAAGTTCGAGTTGCTCGGCGCGCCCGAGCACCGTGCCGTCGCACGCCAGGCGGTGCGCGAATCGCTGGTCCTGCTCAAGAACCAGGGCGGCGTCCTGCCGCTGCGCACGGACCAGCGGGTGCTGGTCGCCGGCGACGGCGCAGACAACATGACCAAGCAGACCGGCGGCTGGACCCTGAGCTGGCAGGGCACCGGCACGGTCCGTGCCGACTTCCCCAACGCCGACACGATCTGGGAAGGCATCGCCCGCGCGGTCAAGGCCGGCGGTGGCCAGGCCGAGCTGGCGGTGGACGGCAAGTACCGGAACAAGCCGGACGTGGCCGTGGTGGTGTTCGGCGAAGAACCCTACGCCGAATTCCAGGGCGACATCCCCAACCTGCTGTTCAATCCCGGCAACGACAGCGACCTGGAACTGATCCGCAGGCTCAAGGCCGACGGCATCCCGGTGGTGGCGGTGTTCATCACCGGCCGGCCGCTGTGGATGAACCGCGAGATCAACGCCGCCGATGCCTTCGTCGCCGCCTGGCTGCCGGGCGGCGAAGGTGCCGGCGTGGCCGACGTGCTGCTGCGCAAGGCCGACGGCAGCGTCGGCCACGACTTCAAGGGCAAGCTCAGCTTCTCCTGGCCGCGCAACGCGCTCGACGCGGCGGTCAACCAGCCCGGCCACGACCCGCTGTTCGCCTTCGGCCATGGCCTCACCTACGCCGACAACGGCGACCTGGCGCCGCTGCCGGAAGATTCCGGCATCGAGGGCCTGCAGGCGCCGGCCGGCGTGTACTTCGCCCGCGGCCTGCTCGCCCCGGGCCTGAGCCTGAAGCTGGAGGACGCGCAGGCCCAGGCCGTGCAGGTCACCACCGTGCCGGCGGCGCTGGCCGACAACAGCCTGGCGGTGACCGCGGTCGACCACGAGCGACAGGAGGACGCGCGCCGCTTCACCTGGTCGGGCGCGCAGGCCGCCAGCGTGGCGATCGCGTCCCAGCCGCCGCAGGAGCTGACCCGCGAAACCAACGGCGACCTGCTGCTGGTGCTGACCCTGCGCCCGGACGCGGTCCCGGCCAGCGGTTCGGTCGCCGCCAGCGCCGGTGCCGGTTCGCCGCTGCCGCTGCGCGACGCGCTGGCCGCGCTGCCGGCCGGGCAGTGGACCACGCTGGGCATCCCGCTGAAGTGCTTTGCCGCCAGCGGTGCCGACGTGGCCGGGCTCGACACGGTGGTCAGGCTGCACAGCGATGCGGCGACCACACTGTCGATCTCCCGCGTGGCGATCGGCGCAGTGAGCGAGGCGCGGCAAATCCTCGACTGCCCCACCGCGAACTAGCCGTACCCGGCCCGCGCCGCGCCGGGAGGGCGGCGGCGCGGGCCTGCTGATGGAAACCTGCCGCCGCGGCTGCGATCGCCGCGACCCGGCGGGCCGTGCCGCCCTCCCCACATCGACGGCAAGCAACCGGGAGAGGCTGGATGAAGCTGGCAACACTGGATGTGGTGATCGTGCTCGTCTACCTGGCGGGCATCTTCACCCTGGCGCAATGGGTCTCGCGCGAGAAGGCGGGGCACCAGAAGTCCGCCACCGACTACTTCCTGGCCAGCAAGTCGCTGCCGTGGTGGGCGATCGGCGCCTCGCTGATCGCGGCGAACATTTCGGCCGAGCAGATCATCGGCATGTCCGGTTCGGGCTACGCCCTCGGACTGGCGATCGCCTCCTACGAGTGGATGGCCGCGGCCACCCTGCTGATCGTCGGCAAGTTCTTCCTGCCGATCTTCCTGCGCAACCGCATCTACACGATGCCGCAGTTCCTGGAGGAGCGGTACGGCACCCGCATCCGCACGCTGATGGCCGTGTTCTGGCTGGGCCTGTACGTGTTCGTGAACCTGACCTCGATCCTGTGGCTGGGCTCGATCGCGGTGACCCAGGTCACCGGCATGGACCAGACCTTGGCGCTGGTGCTGCTGGGCGTGTTCGCCTTGGCCTACCAGCTGTACGGCGGCCTGAAGGCGGTGGCGCTGACCGACATCGTGCAGGTCACCCTGCTGGTGATGGGCGGCCTGCTGGTCACCGGGATCACCCTGAGCCACATCGGCGACGGCAGCGTCGCCGGCGGCTTCTCGCGCCTGTGGGCCGAGCACCCCGGCCACTTCGAGATGATCCTCAGCAAGGACAACCCGTTCTACAAGGACCTGCCGGGCATCAGCGTGCTGATCGGCGGCATGTGGATCATGAACATCAGCTACTGGGGCTTCAACCAGTACATCATCCAGCGCGCGCTGGCGGCCAAGGACCTGCGCGAGGCGCAGAAGGGCGTGGTGTTCGCCGCCTTCCTCAAGCTGCTGATGCCGCTGGTGGTGGTGGTGCCGGGCATCGCCGCGGTGATGCTGGCGCCGGACCTGGCCAAGCCCGACCAGGCCTATCCGACGATGATGTCGCTGCTGCCCGGCGGCATCCTCGGCCTGGTGTTCGCCGCGCTGGTGGCGGCGATCGTGGCCTCGCTGGCGTCCAAGATCAATTCGGTGGCCACCATCTTCACCCTGGACTTCTACGCCAAGTCGCGCCCGCAGGCCGAGCAGGCGCGGCTGGTGCGCGTGGGCCGCATCGCCGCGACGGTGTCGGTGCTGCTGGCGATCCTGACCGCGCGCCCGCTGCTGGGCAGCTTCGACCAGGCCTTCCAGTACATCCAGGAATACACCGGCTTCTTCACCCCGGGCATCGTGGTGATCTTCGTGCTGGGCCTGTTCTGGAAGCGCGCCAACGAGGCCGGCGCGCTGGCAGCGGCGATCGGCTCGTTCGTGCTGTCGATCGTGCTCAAGCTGGCCTGGCCGTCGCTGCCGTTCATCGACCGCGTCGGCCTGGTGTTCCTGCTGGCGCTGGCGCTGGCCGTGGGCGTGTCGCTGGCGACGCGGCCGCAGCGGGCCGGCAGCGACCTGATCCGTACCGACGACGTGGACTACTCCACCTCGGCCGGCTTCAACATCGCCGCGTTCGGCGTGATCGCGATCCTGGCCGCGCTGTACGCGCTGTTCTGGTGATGCGGATGCGACGGGGCGGGCACATGGCGGGGGCATGATGCGGGTCAGGATCGAGGACGTCGCCAACCAGGCCGGCGTATCCATGAAGACGGTGTCGCGCGTGCTCAACAACGAGCCGGGCGTGCGCGAAGTCACGCGCGCGCGCGTGCTGGAGACGGTGGCGGCGCTGAACTACCGTCCCGATCCGTCGGCGCGCAGCCTGGCCGGCAACCGCTCCTACCTGGTCGCGCTGCTGTACGACAACCCGTCGCCGAACTATCTGATGGAGATCCTGACCGGGGTGGTGGAGGCCTGCGAGAGCCACCACTACGGCATGGTGATGCAGCCGGTCGGCTACCACAGCCCCGACTTCCTCGACGCGGTCGATGCGCTGGTCATGGCCTCGCGCCTGGACGGGCTGATCCTGACCCCGCCGCTGACCGACAGCGCCGCGCTGCTGGACCGGCTGGACCAGCGCGGGATCGCGTTCTCCTGCATCTCGCCCAAGCACCGCGAGGGCCGCATCGGCGTGACCCTGGACGAGCACGAGGCGGTGGGCGAGCTGATGGCGCACCTGATCGCGCTCGGCCACCAGCGCATCGCCCACGTGCGCGGCCACCCCGACCACGGCGCCAGCGAATGGCGCATGGCCGGCTACCGCAGCGCACTGCGCCGCGCCGGCCTGCGCTACGACCCGGCGCTGGTGGTCGACGGCGAGTTCTCGTTCGATTCGGGCCTGGCCGCCGGGCGCCAGCTGCTCGCCCTGGCCGAGCGGCCGACCGCGATCTTCGCCGCCAACGACGACATGGCCGCCGGGGTGATGCGCGCGGCCAGCGAACTGGGCCTGCGCGTGCCGCGCGACGTGTCGGTGTGCGGCTTCGACAACACCCCGATCTCGCAGCAGATCTTCCCGGCGCTGACCACCGTGCAGCAGCCCACCCGCGACATGGGCCAGGTCGCCACCGTGCAGCTGCTCAACGCGATCCGCGACCGCAGCGCCGGGCGCATGGTGCGCATGCCCTACGCGCTGCAGCTGCGGCAGTCGACCGGGCCGGTGCCAGCGGGGTGAATGGCAGCCTCGTGCTGCCCGCGGGTATTTCCTATATCCGGCAAGCCGGTTTCCTGGTTTTCCCGGCGTACTGGCGTTGGGACATTGGACGCCGCGCGCGGCAATTCCCGGCATGCCCTGGCGGTGGGAGCGGGCAGGAAGTGGCGGGACGCACGCATTGCCATTTATTCCCGAACAGGTATATTCATGGAGCAGCACCGGAAGCGGCTGTACTGGGAGGGCTCCGCGAAGAAGGATTTCAAGGAATTCCCCATCGATGTGCAGAAGGACATGGGCGTGGCGCTGTTCGTGGTCCAGCTGGGCGGCCTGCCGGATTCGGCCAAGCCATGGAAGGGGCTGGGTTCCGGCGTGCATGAACTGGTGGAGGACCACCGGGGCGATACCTTCCGGGCGGTCTATACCGTGCGGCTGGGCGATGCAGTCCACGTGCTGCACGCCTTCCAGAAGAAGTCCAAGTCCGGCGCCGCCACGCCACAGCCGGACGTGGAACTGATCGAGAAGCGGTTGAAAGCGGTGCTTGCCCGCCATGGCGCAGGCAGGAGGACGCAATGAAACGCAATTCCCATCCCCGGGGTACCGACAACGTGCTGCTGGATCTCGGCTTCGACGATGCCGAGGAACTGTCGGCCAAGGCCGCGCTTGCGTTCAAGCTCAACGAACTGATCGCGCAGCGCGGTTTGAGCCAGACGGAAGCGGCGGCGATCACCGGCATGACCCAGCCCAAGGTGTCGCAGGTGCGCCGCTACAAGCTCCAGAACATCTCACTGGAGCGGTTGATGCAGGCGCTGGTGTCGCTGGACCAGCGCGTGGAGATCGTGGTGCAGCCGGCCCGGCGTGCGCGGGCGGCGGGGATCAGCGTGGCGGCCTGAATCGCCCATGGGCGCCGAGAGGCGGCCTGACGTCATTGGAGTCGACACCGTTCCGCGGCATGAGGTCACTCCACTTCGCCATGCGCCCGCTTCCTGCGCTCGAACCACCACAGCGCACCGACCAGCAGCAGCCAGCCGAGCAGCCACGGCCAGGACGGGCCGCGGCGTGGCGGGCCCGCCGCTGCCGGAGCCGCGGCCGGGGCCTGCGCGGCCAGTCGCAGGGTCGCTTCGCGGCGTTGCGCGGACTGCAGGACCAGGCCGTCGTCCCGCGCCGTCACGTGGAACGGCACGGGCGGGTCGTCGCCCTGCTGCAACCAGTGCCAGCCGGCCTGCTGCGGCCAGGCCGCGGCACAGGCGCCGGGCACGGCCGGGTCGATCACCAGCGGGATGGGACTTCCATCCGGCGGGAGCAGGCGCGCGCCGTCGTCCAGTCCGCACAGCACCAGGCGTTCGTCCTGCCGCGCCGGCGACGGCGGCACGACCCGCGGTGCGTGCATGCCGCGGGCCACGGTGGCGAAGGCGTGGCTCCAGAATTCGCCATGGCGGTCGGTGCGCCCGGCCAGCACCAGCCGGTAGCTGTCGGCCAGGCCGACCACGCCGACCCGGCCGCGGCCGCGCGCCGTCCACGCCGCCAGCGCCTGGCCCTTGCCATCGCGCGCCAGCGGCAGCACGGCATCGCCGTCGATGCGCAGGTCACGCCGTTGCAGTGCCGGCAGGGCGGTGGCCGGCGCGTCCGCGCTGCGCGGCGCATCGGCGGTGCCGGGGCCGATGCGCGCGTGCAGGGTCGCGGCCCGTCCGTCTTCGCCGGCGCCGAAGTCCTCGTCCAGCACGGCCTCGACCGCGGCATCGCCGGCACTGGCGTGCAGCCCCCAGGCCTGCAGCTGGCGGCGCAGGTCGGCCGGCAGCGGGCCGGTCGCGCGCAGCAGCAGGCCCAGGCCGGCGGCGACGGCCTCGTCCAGGCCGCGGCGCTGGGCGGAAGACAACGACGACCAGGCGCGCTCGTCCAGCACCAGCAGGTCGAACCTGCCCAGCGAGGCGGCGTCCATCGCCACCGGGCCGTCGCCCAGGTCGATGCCGGCGCCGGCGTCGATGCGCGCGTGCAGGTCCAGGCCGGCATCGACCGCCCAGCGGCGCAGGTACTTCAATTCCGGGTTCGGCGCGCCGGCCAGCACCAGCACGCGCAGCGGCGCCGGGTCGGTCACCTGCAACGGCAGTGGCAGGCGCTCGTGCGGCTGGCCGCGCGCGTCCAGCACGCGCAGCGCATAGTCGGCCAGCCCGGCCACGCGCGCGGTGCCGGCGAGGTGGAAGCGGCCGTCCTCGCCCGGCGGTTGGCGGTCCAGCACCTGTCCGGCGGGATCGAGCAATTCGATGCTGCCGCCTTCGATGCCGTGCACGCGGCCGCGCACGGCGAAGGCGTCGCCACGGCCGACGCGGAACGGTGCATCCAGTTCGACCAGGCCGACCGGCTCCGGCGGCGCGGCGAATTCCAGCGGCAGGCCGCGCGCGGCATCGCGGTCGCGCGCTTCCAGCCCGCCGCCCAGCACCTGCAGCGCTTGGGTGCCCGGGTGCCGGCGCAGCGCGGTGGCCAGGTCCGGCACGCGCTCGGCGTCGCTGCCGGCTGCGGCTTCCGGCAGGACGACCAGGGTTTCGCTGGCGATCGCGGGCGCAGTTGTTTCCGCGCCGGCGGTCAGCACGGTCAGCCGGCCGCCTTGGGTGGCGGCATGCGGCGGGAACAGGACCAGGTACAGCAGACCGGCGGCCAGCGGCTGGGCCAGCAGCAGCACCGCCAGGCGACCGCGGCGCGGCGGCTGGCCGGCCGCGCGGTGGCGCTGCCAGTGCAGCAGGCGCGCCCAGGACAGCACGGTGGCCAGGGCCAGCAGCAGGGCGCAGGCGAGTGCGGGACCGCTCATCGCTGTTCCTCGCGGCGCAGGGCGTCCAGGTAGCGCCGGCCCTGCGCATCGCCGTCGTCGCGGCGCAGCGTGGCGGCCGGCGGGCGCGGCAGCAGCGGCCACAGCAGGCCGCGCAATGCAGTGCGGCAGTCGGCGCAATCGGGTTGCCGGCGCAGCGCATCGATTGCCGCATAGAGCGACAGCGCGTCCGGTGCGCGGTCCGGGTGTTGCCGCAGCCAGGCCTCCAGCCCGTCCAGGCTGTCCGTGATGGAGCTGCCGTCGCTGCCATCCTGTTGCGGACCCAGCGCGCGCCACAGCGATTCGATCGCCGCCGCGTCGGCGTCGTCGCGGCGCTGCAGCGCACCGGCGCGCGGAGCGATGCCGTCGCGCTTGCCGCCCAGCCGGCGGCCTTCGTCGATCGGCGGCAGCTGCGGGCCGACCCGGGCCAGGTAGATGCGGCTGGCCTGCTGCACCTGCTTGATGAAGTCCAGCGCCTTGTAGGCATAGGGCAGCGCCTGGTCGGGACGGCCCTGGCGCAGGTGCAGTTCCGACTGCCACATCTGGTCCAGCGCCTGCTTGAGGATGGCGCGGGTCTCCGGATCCAGCAGGGTCGCGGCCTCGGCGTGGTCGTGGGTATGGCCGTACTCGGCCAGCACGTCTTCCTGGCGGCCGAACACCTGCGGTTGGCCCGGGTCGTCGTCGTGGCCATGGTCGTGCAGGTCGGCGGTCGCGGCGGAGCGGCCATGGTCGTGGCCGTCGTCGTCGTGGTGCTCTTCCCCGGCATCGTCGGTCGGCAGCGGCGGCCGCCTCGGCGCGCCTTCGGTTTCCTCGCCGAGGAACTGGCCGTAGCGCAGGCGCAGGATGCGCTGGTCCACGCCGATCGCGTCCGAGCGCTTGACGAAGTCCGCATCGCCCAGCGCCGGCTTGCGCTTCTGCAGCGCCTCGGCGTCGATGATGATCTGGCGCTGGCTGCGGAAATACGCCGGCAGGACCTGCCTGACCACCGCCTCGATCCCGGTCGGCGCCGCGCCCAGTCCGGCCTGCCAGCGCAGGATCAGGCTGGGGCTGCGCGCCTCGTGCGGCCGCGGCCGGCGGTTGTCGGCGACGACCAGCTGCACCACCAGGTCGTCGCCTTCGGCGAAGCCCAGCGCGGCCAGGTCCAGCCGGTGGGCGAAGCGCTTGCGGACCGGTTCGCCGCTGCCGGCCAGGGCGATCCGCGATTCCCGGAAGGCGATGTTCTCGCCGCTGCCCTGGGCCAGCACCACGCGCAGCTGTGCGGCGGCGGCCACGCCGTAGTCGTCGCTGGCCTCGAAGGCCACGTCCCAGTGGCGCTGGCCCGGCGTCGCCAGGCTCAGGCTGCGATCCGGCTGCAGCACCCGGACCTGCGGCGGCCGGTCGGGGATGGCGTCCAGCCGGTACAGGCGCTGCGCATCGTCGGCCGCACCGTCCGCTTCGATGCGGTACAGCACCGATTCGGTGAGCACGGCATCGGCGTGCCACGCGCCCTCGTGCAGCCGCAACGGCAGGCGCCTGCCGTCGTGGAAGACCAGCGCTACCGCTTCGGGCGTGCGGTCGTAGCGCAGCGACCAGTGCAGGCGGGAATCCTGCGGTGCCTGGGCCTGCAGGTCGGTGCTGCTGCGTTCCGGCAGGCCGGTATGGGCCGGGGGCTGCACCCGCAGCTGCTGCCCGATCCGTTGCGGTGGCGGCGCAGGGACGACGGCGTCCCGACCCGCCACGGCGGCGGTCGGGCCGGCCGGCAGCGGATCGGCCGGGGGCCAGCCCAGCGCGAGGACGGCCACGGCCAGCGGCAAGGCCACGGCCGGCAGCAGCCGGCGCCACGGCCACGACCGGCGCAGGTCGGGCGGATCGGCGCGCAGGCGCTGCCACAGGCGCTGCTGCTGCAGGCGCGGCAGTGGCGGCAGCGCGGCCGCATCGGCCAGCAGCAGGTCGGCGCTGTCCTCCAGGCCGGCGCGTTCGTCGTTGAGCCGGCGCACCAGCCAGGTGGCGTCGTGCCGGCGCCAGCGCCGTATGAGCTGGATGCCGGCGATGGCTGCGGCCAGCGTGGCGATGGCGATGGCCGCAGGCGTGCCGCCCAAGCGCCAGGCCAGGGAGGTCATGGCAAGCAATACCGGCACGACGAAGGCCAGGTCGATCGCCAGGCCGCGGCGTTGCGCCTGTCGCAGCAGGCGGTGGGGCAGGAACGGCAGGGTCACGGCGACGGGCCCCGTTGCCGGCGCGTGGCCAGCCAGCGTTCCAGCGCGAACAGCGCCGCCAGCAGCACCGCCAGCCAGGGCTGCAGCGGCAGCGGCGGCTGCGGGTAAACCGCATCGCCGGTATCAGGTGTGTAGGCCGTTGCCGCGACCAGCGCCGGCGCCGGCGCTGGCGGTTGCAGCAGGGCCAGTAGGCGCTGCGGGAAGTCCGCTTCCAGCAGGACCGGCATCGCCTGCGGCCGCAGCGGCACGGTGAAGCGCAGCAGGCGGCCGCGGCCGTCGCGCACACCTTCGACCAGCACCGTGCCCTGCGCGTCGCGCCACAGCGGGGCGAAACCCGCCACGCCATCGACCGCGGTGTCGTGGTCGACCAGGGCGGTGCCGCCAGCCTGGATCCATTGCCGCACGGCGGCCGGCAGTTCGCCCGCGCCCAGCCACAGCAACGGCCGCGGCGCGGCTTCCGGCGGTTGCGCGGCCGTGGCGATCGATAGTGCGGCGTCGCTGACGTCGACTTCGCCGCCGTCATCGGCCGGCGGCTGCCAGGCGCGGGCGGCGGCGCGCAGGTAGCGCAGGCCTTCCGCACCGTCGCCATGGCGGATGGACGGCAGCACGGTCGCGGCCGGCTCGCGCGGTGCGGCGCCGCCGCCGTCGACGATGCGCCAGTCCACCGCGCGCGACAGCCGTGGCCGCTGTGCGTCGGTGCCGTCGAGGATGTCCGGCACGATCACCGTCAACGGCACGCCGGCCGGCAGTTCGGCGTCCAACTGGCGCAGCAGACTGGCCAGCGGTGCCGGGCCGGCGGGCGTGCCGGTCGCGTCCAGTGCCGGGAAGCCCGCGGCCAGCCGGTGCAGACGCGCTCCGGCGGGCAGGGTGTCGCGGTCGATCGCGGCCGCATCGACGCCGGTCGCCACCGCCACGTAGGGGCGCCGGTCCTCGCGGCCCAGCAATACCGGCTGCGCCAGCCACAGCGCCAGCCCGGCCAACAGCAGCAGGCGCAGCAGCAGCAGCGGCCATTCGTCGAAGCGGATGCGATGGCGCGGCCGCGGTTTCTGCCGCAGCCAGCGCAGCGCGGCAAACGGCGTCGGCTGCAGCTGGCTGCGCCGCGCCAGGTGCAGCAGCAGCGGCACCAGCAGGGCCGCGAGCGCGACCAGGGCGGCGGGCAGCAGCAGCGCCAGGCTCATGCGTATTCCACCGCGTCGTGCCTGCCGAACAGCCTGCGCAACGCCAGGTCCGGCGCTTCGTCCAGCACGTGGCGCGCATGGCGGATGCCGGCCGCGTCGAGCCGCGCATCCAGCGCCGCCTGCGCCTGGGCGAAGCGGGCCAGGTAGTCGGCGCGCATCGCCGTGCCGTCGCCCAGCAGTTCCTCGCCGCTTTCCGGATCGTGGAAGCGGTGCCCGCCGCGGAACGGGAAATCGCGTTCCTCGACCGTCAGCAGCTGGATCGCCAGCACCTCGCGGCGCGCGGCCGCCAGCCGTTCGGCCAGCGCCACGGCGGCCTCGTCGAAGCAGTCGCTCAGCAGCACCACCAGGTCGCGGCTGCCGATGCGTTCCCACAGCGGCGCCAGCCGCGACTCGGGCGGGAAGCCGCCGCCGGCCTCGAGCCCGCGCAGTTCCAGCTGCAGGCGGTCGCGCTGGCGGGTGCCGGTGCCCGGCGGCAGCAGGCGCAGGCCGCCCTCGTGCAGGCCGACCAGGCCGAAGCGGTCGCCCTGGCGCAGCGCCAGTTCGCCCAGGCAGGCGGCCAGGCAGCGTGCCGCATCCAGCCGCGACCAGTCCGGACGGGTGGCATCGGCCTGCGCCATCGAGGCGCTGGCGTCCAGCAGGATCCACACGTCCAGCGGGCTTTCGCGCTCGGATTCGCGGACGAAGAACCGGTCCGAGCGCGCGTACAGCTTCCAGTCGACCTGGCGCGGGTCGTCGCCCGGCTCGTAGGCGCGGTACTGGGAGAACTCCAGCCCGGCGCCGCGGCTGTGGCTGCGGTGCAGGCCGATGCCCTGCGCGCCGATTGCATGGCGCGAGGTCAGGCGCAGGTCGCGCAGGCGGTTGCGCAGTGCGGGCGGGATGAGGTCGCCGGTCACGGAAGGCGGTCGCGGGCCGGGATCAGGCGCCGGGGAACGGTACGGCCTTCAGCAACGCGGCGACCACGCTGTCGGCGTCCTGCTGTTCGGCCTCGGCGGCGAACGACAGCAGCAGGCGGTGGCGCATCACCGGCGCGGCCAGCGCGACCACGTCCTCGCGGGTGGCGGCCAGGCGGCCGTGCAGCAGCGCGCGCGCCTTGGCCGCCAGCACCAGCGACTGCCCGGCGCGCGGGCCGGCGCCCCAGCGCACGTACTTGCGCACCGCGTCCGGCGCGCCCTCGCCGGGGCGGCTGGTGCGGACCAGGCGCGCGATCCAGGCCAGCAGGTCCGCGCCCAGGTGCACCTGGCGCACCAGTGCCTGCAGCTCCAGGATTTCCTCGCCCTGCATCACCTTGGGCACCTGCTGGGCGTCGCTGCCGGTGGTCCGGACCAGGATCGCCTGCTCCTCGGCCTCGCTGGGGTAGTCCACGCGCACGTGCAGCAGGAAGCGGTCGAGCTGCGCTTCCGGCAGCGGATAGGTGCCGGCCTGCTCGACCGGGTTCTGCGTGGCCAGCACGAAGAACGGCCGCGGCAGCGCGTAGGTGGTGCCGGCGTAGCTGACCGTGCGCTCCTGCATCGCTTCCAGCAGCGCGGCCTGGGTCTTGGGCGGCGTGCGGTTCAGTTCGTCGGCCAGCAGCAGGTGGGTGAACACCGGGCCGGGCTGGAACTTGAAGTGGCGCTTGCCGGTGCCGTGGTCCTCTTCCAGCAGCTCGGTGCCGAGGATGTCGCTGGGCATCAGGTCCGGGGTGAACTGCACGCGCCGGAACTGCAGGTCCAGCGCCTGGCCGAGCGTGCGCACCAGCAGGGTCTTGCCCAGCCCGGGCACGCCTTCCAGCAGGCAGTGGCCGCCGGCCAGCAGGCCGATCAGCAACTGCTCGACCACCTCGGCCTGGCCGACCACGGCCTGGGCGATGGCTTCGCGCAACGGGTCCAGGCGGGCGAGTCGTTCCTGGATGAGGGTTTCTTCGGTGGCCTGCGGCATGGTCGTTCCGGGTCCGTCAGTTGTTCAGTGCGTACATCACGATGTTGACCGCGAACCGGGTGTTGTCCTCGGCCAGGAAGCGCTTGTTGCGCCAGTCGTAGTCCCACTCGCAGCCGTAGTCCTTGTTGCTGTAGAGCACGCCCAGGCGGCCATCGATCTCGATGCCCTTCAGGTAGTCGTGCACCAGGTCGTCGCCCCAGCCGTTGAGTTCGAAGCTGGTGGCCGGCGGACCGTCGGGAAAACGGAAGAAGCTGTGGTAGACCGGGTGGCGGTTTGGCAGCTTCTTCAGCGCGCGCGGGCCGAAGATCGATGCCATCTGCGCTTCGAACGACTTGGCGAACAGGCCGTCGATGTCGTGGTTGCAGTCGTCGACGAAGACGAAACCGCCGTTGCGCACGTAGCGCTCGAAGATGCGCCGCTCGTCCGGGTTGAACTCCACCAGCTTGTGCCCGGCCAGGTAGCAGAACGGCGCGTCCAGCACCTTCGGGTCGGACAGCGCCAGAACGTGTTCCTTCGGGTCCACCCGCAGCGTGGTGTAGTCGATCAGCGAAGTGATGACGTTGGACGGCATGCGCGCGTCCACGTCCCAGTCGCCGGAGTCGTACTTGAGCCGGGTGAACCAGAAGTCGTAGCCCGCCGCCGCGCGCGCGGCGCGCAGCGGGCCGGCCAGCAGCGCCGCGCCCAGGCCGGAGGCCATCAGCCGCAGGAACTGCGCCCGGTTCATCGCGGTGCGCATCCGCGCCGGCCCGCGGCCGCGGAGGCGGTCGTGCTGGCTGGCGGTACGGGCGGGGAGGAGTTCATCGGGCGAGGGCACGGCGCTGGAGCGGCATCGGATTGCGGAACGACCCGGCGCCATGTCGCGTGCGCCGGATCGCGTCGGGTCCGCATCCTGGCCCTCCCCCGCGCGCGGGGGAGGGCATCCGCACTCAGACCGCGTCGGACAGCGAGGTGAAGGTGAAATCGCGCAGCCGCATCGGCGGCAGCACCATCGCGAAACGGGACTCGTCGCCGCCGACGCGCACCGGCTTGCCCAGTTCGTCGATGTTGTTGAGCATGATCACCGGCGACTCGTTGAAGCGGAAGTTCTTGATCGGGTGCTTGATCTGGCCGTTCTCGATGTAGAAGGTGCCGTCGCGGGTCAGGCCGGTCAGCAGCACGGTCTGCGGGTCGACCATGCGGATGTACCAGGTGCGGGTGACCAGCACGCCGCGGTCGGTGCCGCGGACCAGGTCGGCGGTGGACTTGTCGCCGCCGGTCATCAGCAGGTTGCCGGGGCGGCCGACCGCCTGCTTGCCCTGCTTCTGCGCCCAGAAGCGCGAGTAGTCCAGGTTGGCGATCCTGCCGTTCTCGATCAGCGGCTGCCGGGTCCGCGCCAGGCCTTCGCCGTCCCACGGCATGACCGGGGCCAGCGGGTCCCACGGGTCGGCGTAGATGTTGACCTGCGGATCGTAGACCTGCTCGCCCAGCCGGTTGCCGCCGCCCTTCCTGGACAGGAAGCTGCGGCCTTCGTCGGCGGCGCGCGCGTCGAAGAAGTTCATCATGAACGAGATCAGCCCCGCCGCCGCCGCCGGTTCCAGCACCACCGTGTACTTGCCCGGCTCCAGCGCCTTGGCGTCGACCGAGGCGCTGGCCTTGCGGATGGCGGTGCGGATGTCCTGGCCGGCGTCGAATTCGCTGGCGTCCCTGAGGTTGCGCCCGACCCAGCCCGAACCACGGCCGTCCTCGGTGCGCACGGTGCAGGTGTAGTTGAGGTCGGTCGCCCGCTGGTAGCCGAAGTTGCCCTTGCTGTTGGCGAAGGCGACGAAGCGCTGGCCGTCTTCCAGGAAGCCGGCGGCGACCAGTTGCTCGGCCTTGCACGGGGCGATGGTGTCGGCGGCGACCTTGGCGCGGTAGGCCGGGTCGATCGCCGCGGTCGACTCGCTGAAGGTCGGGGTGGGCCGGTAGGCCTGCTTCTCGATGGCCGGCATGAATTCCGGGTTTTCCGGCGCCAGCCTGGCCAGGTCCTCGGCACGCTTGACCACGCGGGCCAGCGCTGCGTCGTCGAACTCGTTGATCGTCGCGGTGCCCACGCGCCTGCCGAACGCAACCTGCACGCCCAGTTCGATGTCGTAGACCTCGCCGCTGGTGGAGACGTTGTTCAGGGCGAAGCGGATGTTGCCGGTGGTGGTGCCGGTCAGGGTCGCGGTGCATTCGTCGGCGGTGGACAGGGCCAGGACCTTGTCCAGGATGGCTTTGGCCTGTGCTTCGGTGAGGATGCTCATGATTCGTGGATTCTCCTGACCGTCAGCCGAGCGACCGGGCGGTGTTGATGACGTTGATGCCGTCGAAACGGGCGGTGGACGAGCCGTGCGAGACCGCCGAGACCTGGCTGGGCTGGCCCTTGCCGTCGAAGAACGAGCCACCGAGTCGGTAGTCGCTGTCGTCGCAGATGGCCGAGCAGGCGTTCCAGAATTCCGGCGTGCGGATCTGGTAGGCCACGTCCTCGATCTGCTGGGTGATCCGCCCGTCCTTGATCTCGAAGAACAGCTGGCCGCCGAACTGGGCGTTGAACCGTTGCTGGTCGATCGAGAACGAACCGTCGCCGATGATGTAGATGCCGTTTTCGACGTCCTTGATCATGTCGGCCACCGAGAGCCTGGACTTGCCCGGGGCCAGCGAGACGTTGGGCATGCGCTGGAACTGCACGCTGGACCAGGAGTCGGCGTAGCAGCAACCGTCCGACTCGTTCTTGCCGAGGATGTGCGCCTGGTCGCGGATGGTCTGGTAGTCGACCAGGATGCCGTCCTTGACCAGGTCCCACTGCTTGGTCTTGACGCCCTCGTCGTCGTAGCCGACGAAGCCGAGGCTGCCGGGCTGGGTCTTGTCGGCGAACAGGTCGACCCGGTCGCTGCCCCAGCGGAAGCCGGCCTCGCGCTTGTCCAGGGTGGCGAAGCTGGTGCCGGCATAGTTGGCCTCGTAGCCGAGCACGCGGTCCAGCTCCAGCGGATGGCCGACGCATTCGTGGATGGTCAGCCAGGTGTGCGAGGGATCCAGCACCAGGTCGTACTTGCCCGGCTTGACCGACGGCGCACTGAGCTTGGCGCGCGCGTGTTTGGCGGCGGCGGTGATGTCTTCCAGCAGGTCGTAGCGCTGGCCGTAGTTGACCACGCCGTTGGGCGAGACGAACTTCTGCGCGGGGTCGGCGTCCAGGTATTCGTAGCCCAGGCCCATCGGCGCGGACAGTTCACTGCGGGTACGGAACCTGCCGCTGGCCTTGTCGATGGCGGTGACCGTGAACGGCAGCCAGATCCGGTGCACGTCCTGGTCGATGTAGGAGCCGTCGGTGCTGGCGAAGTACTTCTGCTCGTTGACCAGGAACAGGGTGGAATTGACGAAGTCGGCGCCGGCGTTCATGGCCGCGGCGTTCGCGCCGAGCAGCAGGTCGACCTTGTCCTTGATCGGCACTTCCATCGCGTTCTTGCGGATCGGGGTCTTCCAGGCGACCTCGCCCACGCCCGGCGCGGGCGCCAGCTGCACCGGCGCGGTCCGGATCGAGCTGTTGGCCTTGGCGATCGCCACGGCCCGGCGCGCGGCCTCGGCCACGTCGTCGGGTGTCAGCCGGTTGGTGGCGGCGAAGCCCCAGGCGCCGTTGGCGATCACGCGCACGCCGGTGCCGGTGGACTCGGTGTTGACCACGTTCTGCACCCGGTCCTCGCGGGTCATCACGAACTGGCGCAGGTAGCGGCCGACGCGCACGTCGCAGTAGCTGGCGCCGGCCTGGCGTGCGGCGGCCAGCGCGGCGTCGGCCAGGCGCCGCTTGAGCGCCGGGTCGAGCACGGACACCAGCTGTTCGGCGGCGATGGCCTTGCCGAACATGGCCGGCAGGGCGGCACCGGCCAGGCCGAGGCCGCTGCAGATGAGGAAGTCGCGTCTGTGCAAGGCAGGTCTCCGGGAAGTGGCCACGGACGGCCACGGCAGGCGGGAAGGCAGGTCGCGCTTACTGGTTCCATCACCCATGACAGGCACGCGCGGCGTGCCCGATTCTCGTCATGCACCGCCACCTGGGTCAAATGACTTTGGTCATGTCCGCGCTGCGGTGGGCGGAGCGTCGCTCAACCCAGCGATCGGGCGGTGTTGATGACGTTGATGCCGTCGAAACGGGCGGTGGACGAGCCGTGCGAGACCGCAGAGACCTGGCTGGGCTGGCCCTTGCCGTCGAAGAACGAGCCGCCCAGCCGGTAGTCGCTTTCGTCGCAGATGGCCGAGCAGGCGTTCCAGAATTCGGGCGTGCGGATCTGGTAGGCCACGTCCTCGATCTGGCGGGTGACCTGGCCGTTCTTGATCTCGAAATACAGCTGGCCGCCGAACTGGGCGTTGAAGCGCTGCTGGTCGATCGAGTACGAGCCGCGGCCGTGGATGTAGATGCCGTTCTCGACGTCCTTGACCATGTCGGCTACCGAGAGGGACGCCTTGCCCGGGGCCAGCGAGACATTGGGCATGCGCTGGAACTGCACGCTGGACCAGGAGTCGGCGTAGCAGCAGCCGTCCGACTCGGCCTTGCCGAGAATGTGCGCCTGGTCACGGATGGTCTGGTAGTCGACCAGGATGCCGTCCCTGACCAGGTCCCACTGCCTGGTCTTGACGCCTTCGTCGTCGTAGCCGACCGCGCCCAGGCTGCCGGGCTGGGTCTTGTCGGCGAAGAAGTTGACGATCGGGCTGCCCCAGCGGAAGCCGGCCTCGCGCTTGTCCAGGGTGGCGAAGCTGGTGCCGGCGTAGTTGGCCTCGTAACCGAGCACACGGTCCAGCTCCAGCGGGTGGCCGACGTTCTCGTGGATGGTCAGGAACAGGTTGCTCGGGTCGATGACCAGGTCGTACTTGCCCGGCTTGACCGACGGCGCGTCGAGCTTGGCGCGCGCCTGCCGGGCGGCGGCCACCACGTCCTCCATCACGTCGTAGGAGCGCTTGTAGGCGACGACCCCGCCGGGCAGCTGCAGTTTGTCGGCCGGGTCGGCGTCCAGGTATTCGTAGCCCATGCCCATCGGCGCGGACAGGCCGTCCCGGGTGCGGAACGCGCCGCTGGCCTTGTCGATGGCGGTGACCGTGAACGGCAGCCAGATCCGGTGCACGTCCTGGTCGATCCAGGAGCCGTCGGTGCTGGCGAAATACTTCTGCTCGTTGATCAGGAACATCCGCGAAGCGACGAAGTCGGCGCCAGCGTTTTGCGCGGCGGCGTTGACCGCCAGCAGCAGTTCGACCTTGTCCTTGATCGGCACTTCCATCGCGTTCTTGCGGATCGGGGTCTTCCAGGTGACCTCGCCGACGCCCGGCGCGGGCGCCAGCTGCACCGGCGCGGTCCGGATCGAACTGTTGGCCCTGGCGATCGCCACGGCCCGGCGCGCGGCCTCGGCCACGCCGTCGGGCGTCAGCCGGTTGGTGGCGGCGAAACCCCAGGCGCCGTTGGCGATCACGCGCACGCCGGTGCCGGTGGATTCGGTGTTGGCCACGTTCTGTACCCGGTCCTCGCGGGTGACCAGCGACTGGCTCAGGTAGCGGCCGATGCGCACGTCGCAGTAGCTGGCGCCGGCCTGGCGTGCAGCGCCCAGCGCGGCATCGGCCAGCGACTTGCGGGTGGCGACGTCGATCGAGCCCAGCAGCTCCTCGGCGGCGACCAGGCGCGAATGCGGCAGCATCAGGCCGGCCAGGCCCAGGCCGGAACAGGAGAGGAAATCGCGTCTGCGCATGGGGAATGCCCGCAAGGAGAACAGCGCCGGACTTTGGTCGGCGTGCGCCGTTGCGTCAAGCGATGGAGGTCACGTCGGTGGCGTGATGCACAATGCGCCGATGTCCGCCGCCAGCGAAAAACCGTTCGCGCCGGCCTGCGAGCGCAACCAGGGGCCGATCCTGGCCGTACTGCAGAGGCACTTCGGCGGCGTGCGCCGGGTGCTGGAAGTCGCCAGCGGCACCGGCCAGCATGCGGTGCACTTCGCCGCGGCGATGCCGTGGCTGGTCTGGCAGGCCAGCGACCGTGCCGCGTACCTGCCGGGCATCCGCCAGTGGCTGGACGAGGCGGCGCTGGTCAACACGCCGCCACCGCTGGCGCTGGACGTGGCCGGCGAGTGGCCGTCCGCCGGTTTCGATGCGGTGTTCAGCGCCAACAGCCTGCACATCATGGGTTGGGCGGAAGTCGAGGCCTTCTTCGCCGGCACCGGCCGCGTGCTGGCGCCCGGCGGCCTGCTGGTCGTGTACGGGCCGTTCAACTACGGCGGCGGCTACACCAGCGACAGCAACCGCGACTTCGACGCCTGGCTGAAGGCCCGCGATGCACGCTCGGGCATCCGCGACGCCGAGGCCGTGGACGCACTGGCGTGCGGCATCGGCCTGGCATTGCTGGAAGACAGTGCCCTGCCGGCCAACAACCGCTGCCGGGTCTGGCGGCGGACGGGCTGAGGCGGTCGGCTGCGCGAGTCCGGCGCCAGTCACCGGCGAAGCGCATCGCGTGCCGCGAAGATCGTTCCCCGCTGCAGGGCCCGGTCTCCACACTGCCGCCTCTCGTGTGCGGTCCAGGCGAACCGCCTTTGCTGATGGCGCACCTGATCGCGCTCTGCTACCAGCGCATCGCCGACGTGCAGCGATTCGGGCCCGGAGGAATTGATACTCTCGCCCCTCGCTTCCCGGGGACCCACCATGCGCCATACGATCATCGGTCTGTTGCTGGCCATCGCCGCTTTCTTCCCGACAGCCGCCCTGGCCGCACCGCCGACGGATGCGGAAGTGGCGCGCTACGCGCGGTCCCTGCTCGAACAGTCGTTCCCGGATCCTGCAGCCACGCCCGGCATGGCGGTGCTGGTGGCGCGTGGCGACCGCGTCCTCTATCGCGATGCGCGCGGCACGGCCAGCCTGGAACTGGGCGTGCCGCTCGCGCCGGACCAGGTGTTCCGGATCGGCTCGGTGACCAAGCAGTTCGCCGCCGCCGGCGTGCTGAAGCTGGTGGAGGAGGGCAAGGTCGCGCTGGACGATCCGCTGGCGAAGTACGTGCCGGGATATCCCGGTGCCGGCCAGGTCAGCGTACGCATGCTGCTCAACCACACGTCCGGCATCCGCAGCTACACCGGCGTGCCCGGCGTCATGGACGGACCGATCCGGCAAGACCTGGCCACCGCGCAGCTGATCGACACCTTCAAGGACGAGAAGCCCGATTTCGAGCCCGGCAAGGGCTTCCGCTACAACAATTCCGGCTACGTGCTGGCCGGCGCGGTGATCGAGGCGGCCAGCGGCATGCCCTGGCACCAATACCTGGACCAGGCGCTCTTCCAGCCGCTGGGCCTGGCCCGCACCGGCTACGGCAACCAGGCGGTGGCGGTGATCCCGGGCCATGTCACCGGCTACACGCTCAACGGCGGGCAGTGGGCGCATGCGCGCCATCTCAGCATGACCCAGCCGCATGCGGCCGGCGCGCTGGTGTCCACGGTGGACGACCTGCTGAAGTGGAACCGCGCGCTGCATGGAGGCCGGGTGCTGAAGGCGGAGACCTACCGGCAGATGATCGAACCGTTCCAGGAGGATGAGCCGTACGGGTTCGGCATCGTCCACCAGCCGTTCCGTGGCGCGCACCTGCTGCAGCATGGGGGCGGCATCTTCGGCTTCTCGTCCTACCTGGCCTACGTGCCGGACGCCGAACTCACCGTGGCCGTGCTCTACAACGGCGACGCCAGGCGTCCGCCGATGCCCGGCACCGGCACCTTCGCCCACCGCATCGCTGCCTACGCCATCGGCCGGCCCTACCCGGAGAAGAAGGCGGTGGCCGTGGATGTGGCCACGCTGGCGTCGTACGAGGGCGTGTACCGCATCGACAAGGACACCGCGCGGGTGCTGCGCGTGGTCGATGGCCGCCTGACGTCCCAGCGGACCGGCAGCGAGGCCTTCGCGTTGATTCCGATCGGGGGCGACCAGTTCCTGTTCGAGGAGGGACTGTCGCGGATCGCATTCGAGCGCGATGCGGTGGGCAAGGTGACGGCGATGCGCTTCTTCCCCGACGACGAGGGTGAAGGCGAGGTCACGTCGCGCAGCGACGAGCCGCTGCCGGCCGCGCGTACCGAGGTCGAGCTGCCGGCAGCGGTGCTGCAGCGCCTGGTCGGGCGCTATTCGCACCAGGGCAGGGTACTGACCGTGGCGCTGGCCGATGGCCGGCCGACCGCGCAGCTGGCCGGGCAACCGGCATTCGAGATCTTCGCCGAGTCGCCGACCCGGTTCTTCCTCAAGGTGGTCGATGCGGCGCTGGAGTTCGCGCCGGGCGAAGCGCCGGCATCCGGTGTAACCCTGCACCAGGGTGGGAAAGCGCTGGAGTACGCCCGCGTCGTGGACTGACGGGAGCGGGCGCCGGGCACGCCGACGCTGCCGGCCCACACCCGCCATGGGTCATGCCGCGTCGAGGCTGACCACCCGCAGCGGGTTGTCCCAGTCCCTCAGCAACTGCGCCTCGCGCGCCTTGGCCTGGTGCAGGTGCGCTTCCTTGACGTGGCCGTAGCCGCGGATGTGCTCGGGGATGCTGGCGATCTGCGCGGCCAGTTCGAGGTTGCCGGCATCGAGCTTCGCCAGCAGCCGCTCGACGGTGGCGAAGTAGTCGGCGATCAGCTGCCGCTCCATGCGCCGCTCGGCAGTGCGGCCGAACGGATCCAGCGCGCCGCCGCGCAGGAAGCGCAGCCTGGCCAGCCACTTGAATGCGGTGAACACCCAAGGCCCGTACTCGCGCTTGAGCAGCCGGCCCTGTTCATCCTTCTTCGCCAGCAGCGGCGGCGCCAGGTGGAGGCGCAGGCTGTAGTCGCCTTCGAACTGCTGCTGCAGGCGGCGCTGGAACTCGCCGCTGGTGTACAGCCGGGCGACTTCGTACTCGTCCTTGTAGGCCATCAGCTTGAACGCGTAGCGGGCCACCGCCTCGGTCAGCGCGGTCGAGCCCGGCGCCTTCAGGTTCTCGGCGGTGCGCACCCTGGCCACCAGGTCGGTGTAGCGGCGCGCGTAGGCGGCATCCTGGTAGTCGGCCAGGAACTTCTCGCGGCGCGCGACCAGTTCGTCGAGGCTGCGCGACAGGCGCAGGTCGTCCAGCGGCAGCGCGACGACCTGGCCGGTGGCGGTGTCCAGCGGCGAGGCGCCGCCGTCCGGCAGGCCGCCATGCTCGGGCAGGCCGCGCAGTTCGCGCTCGGCGCGGACCGGCCGCGGCGCGCTGGTGCTGCCCCATTCGTTGCCTTCCCAGTCGCCGGGCGGCAGCTGGCGCAGGCCGTCGGGCACGCGTTCGTCGGCGGTGGCCGGGTTGGAGACCAGCCCGGCGGCGGCGGCCACCGCCTGCGGATCGACCGCGGCCAGGCGGCCCCAGGCGAAGGCCTGCTGGTTCATCTCGATGGCCGCGCCGTTGAGCTCGATCGCGCGCATCAACGCGGTGAAGGAGATCGGCACCAGCCCCAGCTGCCAGGCGTAGCCGAGCATGAACAGGTTGCTGGCGATGGCGTCGCCCAGCAGCGCGGTGGCCAGCTGGGTGGCATCGAGCAGGCGCGGCTCGCGCCCGCCGAGCGCCAGCTTCACCCCGGCGACGATGTCGGCCGCGGGGAAGTGCAGGTCCGGGCGCATGGTGAAGGTGCCCGGCATCGCCTCGTAGGTGTTGAGCACCACTTCCGAGCGTTCGGCGCGCACCTTGGACAGCGCCCAGTAGTCGTTGACCACGACCATGTCGCAGCCCAGCACCAGGTCGGCCTCGCCGGCGGCGATGCGCACGGCGTGGATGTCCTCGGGCGTGCGCGCGATGCGGATGTGGGTGGTGACCGCGCCGCCCTTCTGCGCCAGGCCGGTCTGGTCGAGCACGGTGGCGCCCTTGCCCTCCAGGTGCCCGGCCATGCCCAGCAGCGCGCCGATGGTGACCACGCCGGTGCCGCCGACGCCGGTGATCAGGATGTTCCAGGGCTGTTCCAGCGCGGAGCGGAACACGGGATCCGGCAGGTTCTCCAGCCGCGCCGCCGCCTCGGCCTTGCGGCCCTTGCGCGGCTTGCCACCGTGCACGGTGACGAAGCTGGGGCAGAAGCCCTTCACGCAGGAGTAGTCCTTGTTGCAGTTGGACTGGTCGATCTCGCGCTTGCGCCCGAACTCGGTTTCCTTGGGCAGCACCGACACGCAGAAGCTCTTCTGGCCGCAGTCGCCGCAGCCTTCGCACACCAGGGTGTTGATCATCACCCGCTTCTGCGGGTCCTCGAGCTTGCCGCGCTTGCGCCGGCGCCGCTTTTCGGTGGCGCAGGTCTGGTCGTAGATCAGGATGCTGACGCCCTTCACTTCGCGCAGGCGCTTCTGCACCGCGTCCAGCTCGGCGCGGTCGAAGAACTCCATGCCGGACGGGAACAGCTCGCGCTTGTGCCAGCGCGAGATGTCGTCGCTGACCAGCACGATCGTGTCGATGCCCTCGGCGCGCATCTGCCAGGCGATGTCCGGCACGCTCAGCTGGCCGTCCACCGGCTGGCCGCCGGTCATGGCCACCGCGTCGTTGTAGAGGATCTTGTAGGTGATGTTGACCTTGGCCGCGACCGCCTGGCGGATCGCCAGCGAGCCGCTGTGGAAGTAGGTGCCGTCGCCCAGGTTCTGGAACACGTGCGGGGTGTCGGTGAACGGTGCCTGCCCGGCCCAGGTCACGCCTTCGCCGCCCATGTGGGTGAAGGTGTCGGTGGAGCGGTCCATCCAGGTGACCATGTAGTGGCAGCCGATCCCGCCCAGCGCGCGCGAGCCGTCCGGCACCACCGTGGAGGTGTTGTGCGGGCAACCCGAGCAGTAGTGCGGCACGCGCGGGAAGTTGGCCCGCGGCAGGGCCATCTCCGCTTCCTTGGCGTCCATCCAGCGCAGTCGCTGCTCGATCGACTCCGTATTGAAGAAACGCTGGATGCGCCGGCCGATGACGCCGGCGATGGTCGCCGGGGTGAGCTCGCCGGTGGACGGCAGGATCCACTCGCCGGCCTCGTCGTACTTGCCGACGATGCTCGGCCGCCGGCCCCAGTCGGCCGGCCAGTTGTAGAACTGCTCCTTCATCTGCCGCTCGAGGAAGGCGCGCTTCTCCTCGACCACGACGATGTCCTCCAGGCCGCGGGCGAAGCGGGCGATGCCCTCCGGCTCCAGCGGCCAGGTCATGCCGACCTTGTACACACGGATGCCGATGTCGCGGCAGGCGGTCTCGTCCAGGCCCAGGTATTCCAGCGCCTGCAGCACGTCCAGGTAGCTCTTGCCGGTGGTGACGATGCCCAGGCGCGGGTTCGGCGCATCCAGCACGATGCGGTCGATGCCGTTGGCGCGGGCGAAGGCCTGCGCGGCCTTGACCGCGTAGCGGTGCAGGCGCATTTCCTGGTCCAGCGGCGGGTCGGGCCAGCGGATGCTGAGCCCGCCCGGCGGCAGTTCGAAATCCTCCGGCAGCACGATCGACCGCGCGAACGGATCCACCTGCACCGAGGCCGAGGACTCCACCGTCTCGGCGATGGTCTTGAAGCCGATCCAGCGCCCGGTGTAGCGGCTCATCGCCCAGCCGACCAGGCCCAGGTCGAGGATGTCCTGCACCCCGGCCGGGTTGAGCACCGGCATCATCGCGCTGACGAACTCGTCCTCGCTGCCGTGCGGCAGGGTCGAGCTGCGGCAGGCGTGGTCGTCGGCGGCCAGCGCCAGCACGCCGCCATGCTTCGAGGTGCCGGCGGCGTTACCGTGCTTGAACACGTCGCCGCAGCGGTCCACGCCCGGGCCCTTGCCGTACCACATGGCGTAGACGCCATCGACCTTGGCCCCGGGGAACAGATTGGTCTGCTGCGTGCCCCAGACCATGGTCGCGCCGAGGTCCTCGTTGATGCCCGGCTGGAAACGGACCTTGGCCACCTCCAGGTGCTTGCGCGCCCGCCACAGCTCCAGGTCGAAGCCACCCAGCGGGCTGCCGCGGTAGCCGCTGACGAAGCCGGCGGTATCCAGTCCGGCGGCCGCGTCGCGCAGCTGCTGCATCAGCGGCAGTCGCACCAGCGCCTGCACCCCGCTGAGGTAGATGCGGCCGTCGCGGCGGGTGTACTTGTGCTCCAGCGTGTAGTCGCGGTCGAACGTGTCCAGCCCGGGCGAGTTGGCGGAGGAGGGCGAGGTCAGTTCGGCGGTGCTGGTCATGGGCTGGCCTTGGGGCGCTGGCGGGTGCCGGGCCTCGCCGGCCCGGTGCGGAATGATATCAAGCGCCATTCTGTGATGAACCGCACTCCCTGAGTGTGCGCTGCTGCGGTTAGGATGCGGGAGGGGAGGCTGTTGCTTCGGGGAATCGTCGTGAAGAAGTTGCGTTTTCCGCTGGCCCTCGGGCTGGCGATGTGTTCGTGGCTGGCCCAGGCGCAGTCGCTGCCGGCGCCGAAGGAGTTCTACTTCGACCAGGATGTGCAGACCACGCGCGCGATCGTGGCCATTCCGGGCGAGGGCGACGCCGTGGTCGACCGGCTCGCGGCCGCGGTGCAGCGCAAGCCGACGGATGTCGAAGCGCGCGCCCAGCTGGCGCGCGTGGCCATGCGCTCCGGCCGCGCGGAGCTGGGCGAGGAGCTGTACCGCGTCGCGCTGAGGAACGCCGGCGGCAACCAGCGGATCACCCGCACGGTGTCCTGGAACTACGCCTGGGACCTGTACATCGCCGGCGAACACAGGCGCGCGCTCGAGCAGTGGCAGAAGCTGCTGGGCGGCTGGCCCGCCGCTCCCGGCTGGCAGCCGCCGACCATGGCGCTGGCGCTGTGGAAGCTCGGCTACAAGGCCGAGGCGGTGGCCTGGTATGCGGCGGCGGTGCGCACCGAGCCGCAGGAGTGGACCAGCGCGGGCAACTTCTCGCGGCTGCTGCCCGAGTGGCGCGATGAGGATCGCGCTGCGCTGGCCGAGGTGCTGGCCGCCTGGCAGGCCGATCCGCCGTCCTGGCCGTAACCGGCACCGACGCCACGGCCATGCGAAAATTTCGCGGCGCCGCGTCGGCGCCGGCACGTCGCGGCCCATGATCAGCAACGAACTCGACATCGAGCCCTTCCGCGCGCGGCTGCGCGCGCACGGACGGGTGCAGATTCCCGGCTTCCTGCAGGAGGATGCGGCCACCCGGCTGCACCACTGCCTGCGCGACGAGGTGCGCTGGGAGACCGCGCAGCGCGCCGACGCCGAACCCGCCCCCGGCCAGTCCGCCAGCGCGGTGCCGGGCAGCGCGCAGGACGCGGCGTTGCTGGAAGCGGCCACCCGCCGCGCGCGCGAGGGGTTCGAGTTCTACTTCGACCGCTACCGCATGATCGAGGCGCGCCGCGACGGCCTGGATCCGGAACTGGTGCTGCACGCGGTGGTCGATTTCCTCAACAGCCCGCCGTTCCTGCAGTTCGCCCGGCACCTGACCGGCGACCAGGCGATCCGCATGGTCAGCGCGATCGCCGTGCGCTACCGGACCGGGCATTTCCTGCGCGCGCACAACGATCGCGTCGGCGACGAGGACCGTGCCTTCGCCTACGTGATGAACCTCAGCCGCGACTGGCTGCCGGACTGGGGCGGCCTGCTGCACTTCCTCGACCCCGCCGAGCAGCGGGTGGTCGACACCTTCACGCCGCTGTGGAATTCGCTGAGCCTGTTCCGCGTGCCGCAGCCGCACGTGGTCAGCCTGGTGGCGCCGTGGGCCGGCGCGCCGCGCTACAGCATCACCGGCTGGCTGCGCCGCGGCTGATCCACGCATGGCCTGGGACGCGTTCGCCCTGATCCTGGCCATGCTCGGCCTGGGCATGGCCCTGGGCCGGACCACGCTGCTGCCGGCCAACGCCTCGGAAACACTGAACCTGGTGGTGCTGTACGTGTGCCTGCCGGCGGCGGTGCTGCTGTACGTGCCGCGGCTGCGCCTGGAGTGGTCGTTGCTGGGCGTGGCCCTCACCCCGTGGCTGCTGATGGGCGCGACCTGGCTGCTGGTGACGCTGGCGGCGCGGCTGTGGCGCTTCCGCCGCGACGAGTACGCGGTGCTGCTGTTGTGCGTGGGCCTGGGCAACACCAGCTTCATCGGCTACCCGATGGTGCGCGCGCTGCTGGGCGAGGACGCGGTGCAGTACGCGGTGGTCTACGACCAGTTCGGCACGTTCCTGATGCTGTCGACGGTGGGCCTGTACATCGTCGCCCGCTACAGCGGCGACGCCGCGCCCGGCGCGCGCGCGATCGCGCTGCGCATCGCCCGCTTCCCGCCGGTCTGGGCGCTGCTGGCCGG
The DNA here is from genome assembly GCF_000972865.1 of Pseudoxanthomonas suwonensis. NCBI lineage: Bacteria > Pseudomonadati > Pseudomonadota > Gammaproteobacteria > Lysobacterales > Lysobacteraceae > Pseudoxanthomonas > Pseudoxanthomonas suwonensis. The sequence goes on along the minus strand of NZ_CP011144.1, from coordinate 1,767,309 downwards.
GCTGACGCTGATGCCGGAACAGCCGCCGGAGTGGATCGCCTCCGGCCTGAGGCGCCTGGCCGAGGCGATGCTGCCGCTGGTGATGCTGGCGGTGGGCCTGTCGATCCGGCTGAAGCTGCCGCGCGACGAAGTGCGGCCACTGGCGACCGGGCTGGTGCTCAAGCTGCTGGTGATGCCGGCGCTGGCGCTGCCGGTGTCGCTGCTGTTCGCCATGCCCGACGCGATGCTGCGCGCCAACGTGCTCGAGTCGGCGATGCCGGCGATGATCTCCGCCGCCGCGCTGGCGATGGCGCACGGCCTGGCGCCGCGGCTGGCGGCCGCGCTGGTCGGATACGGCATCGTGCTGTCGCTGCTGACGCTGCCGGCGTGGGCCTGGTTACTGATGCGCATCGCTGGCTGAGTTGTCGCGGGAGCCGGGCTCCGGCCGGCGACATGCCACGTCGGCACAGGCGACTTCCTCGTGTTTCCGACGCCCGTGTCGCCGGCTGAACCCGGCTCCTACAGAAGAGCCGGGCGACACAGCTGTTGTAGGAGCTGGCTTCAGCCGGCGACATGCCAGGTCGGCACAGGCGACTTCCTCGTGTTTCCGACGCCCGTGTCGCCGGCTGAACCCGGCTCCTACAGAAGGCCGGGCGACGCAGCTGTTGTAGGAGTTGGCTTCAGCCGGCGACATGCCACGTCGGCACAGGCGACTCCCTCGTGTTTCCGACGCCCGTGTCGCCGGCTGAACCCGGCTCCTACAGAAGAGCCGGGCGACGCGGCTGTTGTAGGAGCTGGCTTCAGCCGGCGACACGACGCGCTGGCACAGGCGACGCCCTCATGTTTCCGACACCCAGGTCGCCCATGAACAGGCTCCTGCACGGGAAGCGCCGGATCATCGACGTTGCCCGCGCGCGACCGCGCGCCCGCTTGTCCGCATGCCTGCGACGCCTCCTGGCATGCCCACGCTCCCGTGCCGCCGCAGGCGCCGCGCAGTCAGTCCGCCGGCACCGTGCGCTCCAGCGCCCAGGCGCGCAGCGCGGACACCTGCTCGGCCATCAGCACCGACAGCGGCCGGGTGCCGCGGATCTCGGCCATCAGCAGTTCGGTGTCCAGCGCGCGCTGCTGGGCATGCGCCGCGTACAGGCCCGAGACGATGGCCTGCTCGATCTCGGCCCCGGAAAACCCGTTCGAGGCGGCCGCCAGCGCCGGCAGCGCGAACGCCTGCGGCTCCAGGCCGCGTTCCACCAGGTGGATGCGCAGCAGCTCCACCCGGGTGTCCGGATCGGGCAGGTCGACGAAGAAGATCTCGTCGAAGCGGCCCTTGCGCAGCAGCTCGGCCGGCAGGTGCTGGACCTGGTTGGCAGTGGCGACCAGGAACACCGGCGCCTTGCGCTCGGCCATCCAGGTCAGCAGGTAGCCGAGCACGCGCCGCGACACTCCGCCATCGCCCTCGCCGGCGTCGGCCGCAACGCCCTTCTCGATCTCGTCGATCCACAGCACGCACGGCGCCAGCTGCTCGGCCGAGGCCAGCGCGGCGCGCAGGTTCTGCTCGGTCTCGCCGTGGTACTTGGCGTACAGGGTGCCGAAGTCCAGCCGCAGCAGCGGCACGCCCAGCGATCCGGCGATGGCCTTGGCCAGCAGCGACTTGCCACAGCCCTGCACGCCCAGCAGCAGCACCCCGCGAGGTGGGTCCAGCCCGGGCGGCGGCGACCCGGCGAAGGCGGCGCGGCGCTGGCCGACCCAGCGCTTGAGCCGGCGTGCGCCGGCCACCTCGTCGAAGCCGGCGGTGTCGTATTCGTAGTGCAGGTGGCCGCTGCGGTTGAGCAGCTCGAACTTCAGCCGCGCCAGCTGCGGCAGGTCCGAGGCTGTGAGCGCGCCGTCGGCGTGGATCAGCTGGCGGGCGATCCGGCGCGCGTCGTGCAGGTCCAGGCCCTGCAGGTGGCGCACGATCTGCCGCACCGCGTCCTCTTCGGCCTCCACCCGGCGGCCGCCGTTCTCGCGGGCGTAGCCGGCCGCTTCCTCGCGGACCAGCTTCAGCAGGGCGGCCGCATCGGGCAGGCGCGGGGAAAAGCGCACCGCCAGCGCGTCGAGTTCCGCCGGCAGCTCGACCTTGGCGCCGACCAGCACCAGCACGTGCGGCTCGCAGCCGCGGCGCTGGACGATGTCGCGCAGCAGGCGCTGGTGGCTGGCGTAGCCCAGGTAGGGGTGGAAATCCAGCAGCAGGTAGATGCCGCGCTGGTCGGCCTGGCGGATCGCGTGCAGCACCGAGCTGGCGTCCGGCGGACCCTCGGCGGCGTCCTCGCGGTCCAGGTCCATCCGCCGCAGGCCTTCGGTGATGGTCCAGCGGTGCAGCGCGCGCCACACCTGCATCAGCGACTGCCGGAACAGCTCCACCACCCGCTCCTCGTCGCGGGTCTCGATCACGATCAGCGGGGTATTGGCCCGGATCAGGGCGGTCAGGTCCTGCAGCTGGCTCATGGTGCGTCCGTGGCGGTGGCCGGGGCACGATAGCAAGCGGCGACAGGGGCTTCCTACCGCCTCCGCGGGGCCCGGTGTACCCTGCCGGTAGCCAATCCGGAGGCAGACCGCGCATGAAGACGATCCTCGTGGCCGGTTCCAAGGGCGGGGTGGGCAAGACCACCATCGCCACGCACCTGGCGGCGCATTCCGCGCTGCAGGGCAAACGCACGGTGCTGGCCGACGCCGATCCACAGGGTTCGTCGACCCGCTGGGCCGAGCGCCGCGCGGCGCTGGACAGCGCGGTGCTGCCGCTCGATGCCAGCCGCCGCCGCGCCTGGCGGGCCTGGCTGCCCGACGACGCCCAGCGGGTGATCATCGACGCGCCGGCCGGTGCCATGGCCGACGACCTGGACGCCTTCATCGAGCATGCCGACGCGGTGGTGGTGCCGGTGCAGCCTTCGGCGCTGGACATCGAGGCCACGGTCGCCTTCCTCAACACCCTGGGCAAGGTGCCGCGGGTCCGCAAGCACAAGCTGCCGGTGGCCCTGGTGCTCAACCGCAGCAAGCCCTGGACCAACACCAGCCAGCAGGCGCTGGAGATGCTCAAGACCTGGCCGTACCCGGTGGTGGCGCAGCTGCGCGACACCCAGGCCTACGTGGTGCTGGTCGGCCTGGGCCGCAGCCTGTTCGACTACCACTCCGCGCAGGTGCGCGAGCACCAGGCCGACTGGGAGCCGCTGCTGAAGTGGCTGGCCAAGGCCTGAGCGGGCGTACCGGCAAGTTAAGGAGGAGTCCGCGATGCGACAAGTGATCCTGCTGCGCCATGCGCATGCAGAACCAGCCTCGCCGGGACAGGCCGATCTCGACCGGCCGCTGTCGCCGGTCGGGCTGGCCGAAGCCGAAGCCGCCGGCCGCTGGCTGCAGGCGCAGGGACTGCAGCCGGACCGGGTGCTGTGTTCGCCGTCGCGGCGCACGCGCGAGAGCCTGGAGGCGGTGCTGGCGGTGATCGGCTATGCCGAGCAGCGGTTGGAGGAGGCGATCTACGAGGCCACCCCGGGCACGCTGATGGGCCTGCTGCAGGAGCAGCGCGACGTCGAGCGCCTGCTGCTGGTCGGCCACAACCCGGGCCTGGAGCGGCTGGTGGCCCTGCTCGACACCGGCCAGTCCAGCGACTATCGCGGCATGCCGCCGGGAGGCGTGGCGGTGCTCGCGCTGCCGGAACTTCCGGCCCAGGACACGATCGAACCGGGCCTTGGCCGGCTGACGGCGTTCTGGTGGCCCTGAGCCGATGTGGAAGTCCGGGGGATATGCGTGGCTGCCGTGCGCGGTCCTCGTTTGCGCCGCGCTGGCGGCGGCGGCCGGAGCCCAGGAGCCGGCCGCGTCGGTGGCGTTCGACACCGACCGCAGCTGGCTGGGCTTCGAGGTGCGTACCCGCTTCGGCCAGCGCCTGGTCGGCGAGTTCCCGCACTACGAGGGCGCGGTCGAGCATCTGCCCGACGGCCGCCACCGGGTGCGCCTGCGGGTGGCCACCGGCGAGGCGGCGATCCCGGGCCGGCCTCGCTACACCGGCTGGATGCACGGCCAGAGCTTCTTCGATTCGGTGCGCTACCCGTGGATGGAGTTCGTCTCCGAGCCCTATGCCCCGGCGCTGGTGCACGAAGGCGGGCCGCTGAAGGGACGCCTGAGCCTGCGCGGAGTGACCCGCGACCAGGAACTGGAAGTGGCGCCGGCCGCCTGCGCCCGCCCGGGATGGGACTGCGACATCCAGGTCGGCGGCGGCATCGACCGCGCCGACTACGGCATGCGCGAATGGCAACTCGCGCTGGCCGACCAGGTGCGCCTGGAAGTGCGCGTGCGCCTGCGCGAGGCCGCGCCGTGACCTTGAGGGTGTGCCGCCTGGCCTGGGTCCTGCTGCTGCTGTCGACCGCCGCCTGCAGCACCCTGACCGCGGCCCAGCGCGAGCATGCCGCCGGCATCGCCGTGGCCGCGCGCGAGGACGCGGTCGGGTGCGACCGTGCGGACCGCTGCGCCGAACCGTCGGAACTGCGCGCGCTGGCCGGTGCCGCGTTCACCGAGTCGGCGGCCGCGCCGGACGCACCGCCCCGGCACTACGCGCTGATCCTGGACGAGGGCGGCGACGCCTTGCTGGCGCGGATCAACCTGATCCGCAGCGCCACCCGCAAGATCGACCTGCAGACCTACATCTTCGACAAGGACGACAGCGCGCGGCTGGTGATCGACGAACTGCTGGCGGCGGCACGCCGCGGGGTGCAGGTGCGCGTGCTGATCGACCAGCTGTCGGCGATCGCCGACCTGCAGATCCTGGCGGCGCTGGCCGGCGCCCACGAGAACCTGCACCTGCGCATCTACAACCCGACCTTCGGCCAAGCCGTGCCCAACTACCTGGACTACGCGGCCAGCGTGGTCTGCTGCTTCCGCCGCTTCAACCAGCGCATGCACAACAAGCTGCTGGTGATCGACGACGCGGTCGGCATCGCCGGCGGCCGCAACTACCAGGACGACTACTACGACTGGGACAGCGAGTACAACTTCCGCGACCGCGACGTGCTGGTCGCCGGGCCGGTGGTGCGCGAGATGGAACACAACTTCGTCGCCTACTGGAACGACCCGCGCAGCGTGCCGGCCGAGCGCCTGGACGACGTGGCCGGGGTGCTACTGGCGCAGGGCGTGCCGGCGCTGCCGCCGGCGCGGCCGACCCGGCCGGAGCGCATCGAGACGATGTCGCAGGCGGCCCGCGACGCGGCGCTGGTGCGCGAGCGGCTGGTGGCGCGCGCCATCCCGGTGGGCGCGGTCGCCTACCTGGCCGACGTGCCGCGCAAGCACCACGAGGGCCCGGATACCGACGGCGCCGGCCTGTCCGGGCTGGCCGCGCTGCTGGCCGGCGCGCAGGACGAGATCCTGCTGCAGACGCCGTACCTGGTGCTGTCCGACCAGGCGCTGGAGATCTTCCGCGGCCTGCGCGCGCGCCCGCAACCGCCGCGCGTGGTGGTGTCCACCAACAGCCTGGCCGCCACCGACAACCCGATCGTCTATGCGCTCACCTACAAGTACAAGCGCCGGCACGTGCGCGAACTGGGCTTCGACCTGTTCGAGTACATGCCGTTCCCGGCCGATCCGCCGGTGGACCCGGCGCTGGGCGCGTGGCAGGCGGGCGATCCGCCGACGCGGCCGAACGTGGCCCGCAGCGAACTGCCCGGTGGCAGCCTGGGCGGCAGTTCGGGCGCCGACGGCGACGGCCGGGTCGAGGACAAGCTGCGTACCGAGACGCGGCCCTCGCTGCTGCGCACCAGTGCCCCGGCCAGCCGGCCGGTGCCGGTGAGCGGGGAGGGGCCGCGCATGGGCCTGCACGCCAAGTCGATGGTGATCGACCGTCGCATCGGCGTGGTCGGCACCCACAACTTCGATCCGCGCAGCGAGACCTACAACACCGAGGCCGTGGTGCTGATCGAAGACCCCGCGTTCGCCCACGCGCTGGCGCAGAGCATCGAGCGCGACATCGCGCCGGGGAATTCGTGGACGGTGGCGCCGCGGCAGAAGCCGCCAGTGCTGTCCGGGCTGAACTACAGCATGGGCAAGGTGCTGGAGGCCTCGCCGGTGCTGGACCTGTGGCCGTGGCGCTACGCCACCAACTATGCGTTCCAGCCGGGGCCGGACTGCCCGGCGCCGCTGCCGCGCCGCGACCCGGACTTCCACCGCTGCTACGAAGCGGTCGGTGATTTCCCCGAGGTCAGCCTCGGCGCGAAATCGATCCTGACCCGCATGCTGACCGCCTTCGGCGCCGGCCTGGTGCCGATCCTGTAGGGCGCCACGATGCGGCCCGGCCCGCCCGGGTCGAGGAACGCGCCGCCGCACGTGAGGAAGTAAAGCGATCGGGGGTTGCTGTCCTTGGGTGCGTGGCCACGCACCCAAGGCACAGGTGACGCCCCGTGATTGCGACGCCGGTGTCGCGGGCAAGCCCGGCTCCTACAAGGGATGGCGCCGGCCTCGGCGATAATGGCCGCGCCTTCCCGCCACCCTGCCCGCCATGGCCTTCCGCGCCCCCGTTTCCCTCGACGCCCTCAACCAGCTCAGCCGCGGCACCCTGATCGAGCACCTGGGGATCGTCTTCACCGCCGCCGGCGAGGACTGGCTGCAGGCGACCATGCCGGTCGAGCCGCGCACGCGGCAACCGTACGGGCTGCTGCACGGCGGCGCCTCGGTGGTGCTGGCCGAGACCCTGGGCAGCAGCGCCGGCAACCTGTGCCTGGACACCCGCGAGTGCATGGCGGTGGGTCTGGAGATCAACGCCAACCACCTGCGCGCGGTCCGTGAAGGCACGGTCACCGGCACGGCCCGGGCGCTCCACGTGGGCCGCACCACCCAGGTCTGGGACATCCGCATCGAGGACGCGCGCGGCCGCGCGGTGTGCGTCTCGCGGCTGACCCTGGCGGTGGTGCCGGTGGCCGCGCCCGTGTAGGCGCCGGGCTTGCCCGCGACCGCCGCCGCCGGCACAGCCGACGGCCTCGTGTTCCGATGCCCGTGTCGCCGGCAAGCCGACCGTGCAACCGAGTCGACGGGCCCGCCGGTCGCCGGCTGCTCCATCCGGTCGCGTCGCCCGCAAGACCGTGCCTGAACCCCGGACCGTTCACGTCCGCCGCGCACGCCGCGGGGGTCTTCCACCCCGTATCCATCCCGCGTCCCGGCGCGGTATCGTGCGCGCCCATGGACCCCACTCCCCCACGTGCGGCCCGGCATCCCGAGCGATCCGGCGCCCTCGCGCGTTCCTTCCGCTACCTCTACCGCATCCCGCTGCTGCTGCTGCACGTCCTGCTGCCGCTGCCGCTGACCCTGCTGTGCCTGGCACCGCCGCTGGCGCGCATTCCCTGGGGCCCGGAGACCCTGGGCGACCGCGCGGTGCGCGCCTGGTCGGCCGGGCTGCTGCGGATCTTCGGCTTCCGCCTGCGCCGCTTCGGCACGCCGCTGCCGGGGGCGACCCTGTTCGTGGCCAACCACGTCAGCTGGATCGACATCGAGACCCTGCACAGCCAGCGGATGATGGGCTTCGTGGCCAAGCGCGAGATCGCCGGCTGGCCGCTGGTGGGCTGGCTGGCCGCGCGCGGGCAGACCATCTTCCACCAGCGCGGCAGCACCGACTCGCTCAACGGCGTGCTCGGGCAGATGGTGGAGCGGCTGCGCAGCGGCAAGTCGGTGGGCGTGTTCCCGGAGGGACGCACCCGCGGCGGCCATGAGGTCGGCCCGTTCCACGCGCGGATCTTCCTGGCCGCGGTCGAGGCGCAGGTGCCGGTGCAGCCGGTGGCGCTGCGCTACGGCGAGCGTGGCGAGGCGCAGACGCTGGTCGCCTTCGCCCCGCGCGAGAACTTCGTGGCCAACTTCTTCCGCCTGCTCGGCGAGCGCGCCCGCGCCGCCGAGGTGCATTTCCTCGAGCCGATCCCGCCCGGCGACATCGGCGGCCGCCGCCGCATCGCCGAACTGGCGCGCGAACGGATCGTCGCGGCGATGGAACAGCCCTAGCGCGCCGGCGCACTTGCGCGGCGGATGTTGCGGTGCAAAATTAGCCCCGCTGCCCCCGTCGACCGCCATGCTGACCGCCTCCGACTACCGTCCGCCCCGCCTGCTGCGCAATCCACACCTGCAATCGGTGCTGGGTTCCAGCAGCCTGCGCCGGCGCCGTGGCCTGCGCGCGCTGGCCGCCAGCGGCGCGGCCACCCGCGAATACATCCTCGACGGCGGCCACGGCGCACGCCTGCAGGGCTGGCACAGCCATGTGCCCGGGCGCGAGCCGGCGGGCATGGCGCTGCTGCTGCACGGCTGGGAGGGCAGCGCCGATTCGGGCTACATGCGCCTGACCGCCGCGCGCCTGCTGGCCGACGGGCTGGACGTGTTCCGGCTGAACTTCCGCGACCACGGCGACACCCATCACCTCAACGAAGGCCTGTTCCACTCCAACCGGCTGGACGAGGTGGTGCACGCGACTGCCGACATGGTCCAGCGCCTGCGCGTGCGCGACCTGGTGGTGGCCGGCTACTCGCTGGGCGGCAACCACGCCCTGCGCCTGGGGCTGCGCGCCGGCATGGCCGGGCTGCCGTTGCGGCGCATCGCCGCGGTCTGCCCGCTGGTCGACCCGGCCACGACCATGGCCCGCATGGAGCGCGCGCCGCAGTTCTATGACTGGTACTTCCGGCGCAAGTGGCGCAGTTCGCTGCTGCGCAAGCGCGAGCTGTTCCCCGAGCAGCACGGCTATGACGACGCCACCCTGGCCCTGGACATGCGCAGCCTGACCGCCTGGCTGGCCGAGCGCTACGCCGGGTTCGGCCGGGTGGAGGACTACTTCGACAGCTATTCCATCGCCGGTGACCGGCTGGCCGGGTTGGCGGTGCCGGCCAGCATCCTGATGGCCGAGGACGACCCGGTGATCCCGTTCGAGGACTTCCGGCGCTGGCGGCTGCCGGCCGGGGCGGAACTGGAAGTGGCGCGCTGGGGCGGGCATTGCGCATTCGTTGAGAGCCTGTCCGGCGACGGCTTCGCCGAGCGCTGGGTGGCTGAACGGCTGCGCGCGGGCCTGCCCGGGCGCTGACCCGCCGGCAGGACGGGAGCGCGCCCGGAGCGGCGCGGTAAACTGCGGGTTTTCCCCTGAAGACCCCCGAAATGCAGGAACGGATCCAAGAAGCGCTGCGGCGCGATGCGGTCGACGAGGCCCTGGCCCTGGCCCAGGACTGGGTGGCCCAGGCCCCCGACGACGCCAGGGCACAGCGCATCCTGTCGGCCGTGCTGGCGCGGTCCGGCGACCCGGCTGCGGCGCTGGTCGCACTGGACCAGGCGATGCTGCTGGCGCCGGAGGATGCCGGGCTGCACTTCGAGCGCGCCTTGCTGCTGCTGCGCACGAGCGACCCGGGTGCGGCCGGCGAGGCGCTCGGCCAGAGCCTGGGCCTGGACCCGAACCACCTGCCCTCGTACCTGGCCCAGGCGCACATGGCGCTGGCCCGCGACGACCTGGACGAGGCCGAACGGATCAGCCGCACCGCCGCGCGCATCGACGCGGACGACCCGCGCCTGGTGGCGCTGGACGCCCTGGTGGCGCTGCGCCGCGGCAACACCGACCACGCGCTGGCGCTGGCCTCGGCCGCCAGCGTGCAGCTGCGCGACGATCCGCAGCTGCTCTCCACCCTCGGCTTCGGCTACCTGGCCAAGCGCCACTGGGCATTCGCCGAACAGGCGTTCCGCCGCACCGCGGAACTGCTGCCGGACGCGCGCGCGCTGCAGCCGGTGCTGGCCCAGCTGGCGGCGGCGCAGGGACGCCCGGACGAAGCGGTCGACCTGCTGGTGCCGCTGCTGGAGGATCCTGCCACCGACACCGCGGCGCTGCGCCGCAGCGCGGGGCTGTTCGCACTGCAGGCCGGGCGTGGCGAGCAGGCGATGTCGCTGCTGCGCCGCAGCCTGGCGCAGCAGCCGGACGACCGGGTGGTGCTGGGCGGCCTGCTGGCCCTGTGGCGCGAGCGCGGCGACCGCGATGACGCGGTGGCCACGCTGGAGGCCGCGCTGGCGACCTCGCGCGAGGTGGGCGACCTGTGGGCCGCACGCCTGGCGCTGGAACCGGCCGGTACCGCGGAAGGCGAGCGGGTCCTGGAGCGCTGGCTGCAGGCCATGCCGGAGCACGTGCCGGCGCTGGAGACTGCGCTGTTCGCCCGCGACCGCGCGGGCGACCGGGAAGGCGTGGAGCGCTGCGCCCGGCGCCTGCTCGAGTTGCAGGCCGGGCATCCGGCGGCCGAACAGTTCCTGGTCGAGTCGCTGTTCGTCGACGATCCCGATGCGGCGCTGGCGCGCGTGCGCGCCATGCTCGTCCGGCCGTCGGCGGAGGGGGGGCAGGCGGCCGTGCGCAGCTGGCTCGGCCACCTGCTCGACCGCGCCGGCCGGCCGGCCGAGGCGCTGGCGGAATGGCAATCCCTCCATGGCGATTTCCGCACCGGCCGCCTGCCGCTGCCGGAATACGTGGGACTGGGCGCCGACGGTTGGCCGATCCTGGCCACGCCCGCTTCCGCCGAATCGCGGCCGCTGCTGGTCTGGGGCCTGCCGGGCTCGGGCATCGAGCGCGTGGTCGAGACGCTGGCGGGCGCCGGCGGGCCGGTGCGCCACGACCGCTTCGGTTCCGCTCCGCCCGCCGACCCGCTGCAGTCGCCGCTGGCCGCGCGCGCGCTGCGCGATGGCCAGCTGGACCCGGCTGCGCTGGTCGCGCAGTGGCGCGAGCAGCTGCCGTTGCGCGGCGTCGACGACGGCAACGTGGTCGACTGGCTGCCGTGGTGGGACAACGCCCTGCTGCTGGCACTGTGCCCGCACCTGCCCGAGGGCCTGCTGCTGACCACGCTGCGCGACCCGCGCGACATGCTGCTGGACTGGCTGGCGACCGGTTCGCCGGTGCCGCTGGCGCTGGAGTCGCCGGCCGCCGCCGCCGACTGGCTGGCGCAAGGCCTGGAACAGGTCGCCGAGCTGCACGAGCAGAGCCCGTATCCGCACCTGCTGCTGCGCGTGGACGACGTACTGGATTCACCCCCGGCGCTGGCCGCGCTGGTCGGGCAGGCGCTGGGCATCCAGCTGCCGCTCCCGGCGCCGGTACCGCGGCGCCTGCCGCCGGGCCGCTGGCGCGCCTATGCCGAGGTGCTGGCCGTGCCGTTCGCGCGGCTGGCGCCGGTGGCGGCGCGGCTGGGCTACCCTGAGGCCTGAGCCACCGCGAGGAGCAGCGCATGCGCATCTGGAGCGAGAGTTTCGAGCACCGCGGGCCGATTCCGGCGGAATTCGCCATGGGCCAGCCGGACGGCTTCGCCGGCAACCGCAACCCGCACCTGGCCTGGGACGAGGTCCCCGATGGCACCCGGTCCTTCGCCCTGCTGTGCATCGACCCGGACGTGCCGACGGTGGCGGAGATGGTCGGGCGCGAGGACGTGGAGATCCCGGTCGAGCAGCCGCGCACGGAGTTCGTGCACTGGGCGGCGGCCGACATCGCCGCCGACGTGCGCCAGCTCGCCGCCGGCAGCTGCAGCGACGGCGTCACCGCCAGGGGCAAGCAGGCACCGGCCGGTCCACCCGGCGCGCGCCAGGGCCTGAACGACTACACCGGCTGGTTCGCTGGCGACGCGCAGCTGGGCGGCGACTACCGCGGCTACGACGGTCCGTACCCGCCGTTCAACGACCAGCGCCTGCACCGCTACTTCTTCCGCCTGTTCGCGCTGGACGTGGCCGCGCTGGAACTGCCGGAGCGCTTCAGTGCCGCGGATGTGCTGCGCGCGGCGCACGGCCACGTCCTGGCCGAGGCGTCGGTATACGGCACCTACACCCTGAATCCGGCGCTGCGCGGCTGACGCGCCGGTCCAGGTTGGCTGCATCCGCTTCCGGCCGGGGGACCGCGGCGCGCGGCGGCTCGCGCCTGCTTGGGGTGCTGGCGTGCCTGGCGCTTGCGGTCGCTTCCGGCGCCGGGGGCGCGGCGGAACCGGCCGGGGATGCGTTCGACGCCCTGCAGGCCGTGGACCTGCACCGCGGCGCGGTGGCGCAGGCCATGCGGCAGATCGATGCCGCCGAGCAACGCGGCGAGGCGGTGCCGGAGCGGCTGCGGCGCATCCGGCACGAGCTGTATCCGCTGCTGTCGTGGGGGCGGATCACCGCCGACGGTTCGATCGTCGCCATCGACCCGGGCCGCAGGGATGGCGTATGGGGACTGGTGCTCGACCGCGGGCACCCGCTCCTCGCCGTGCCCATGCCGACCTTGACGACGCTGGATCTGGACGGCATCCACGCCGTCCGCATCCGTCCCGACCCGATGACCGGACCGTGGGCCGGCGTGTTCCTGGTCCACGAGCTGTCGCACGTGCTCGACCAGCGCGACGGTGTGGCGCGCGATCCCGCTTGCCGGGCGGAGTTTTCCGCGTACGTCGCCGAGCGGCAGTATTACGACCTGGCCAATGCCGGACGCCTGTCCACGGAGCTCGACCGGACGATCGACCTGCTCGGGCTCCGGCATCCGCAGGACGTCGTCCGCCTGTTCGTCACCGACGCCGAGCGTCTCGGCGATGCGCTGGCCGCACTGGAGCTCAGGCTCGGCGAACCGCCCGCGGCGAGCGCGGCGGAACGGGAAATGCGGGACGGCTTCTACTACGTCTCGCTGGTCGACCGCCTGGGCGCGCGCACCGGCCTCGCCGACGCGGAACGATGCGCCGGCATGGAAGAGGCCATGCGGCCGGCGAGCAAGTACTGATCCACGCCGACCCGCGCCAGGCGGGCCGGCGCGGAAGCGGACGTCAGCGCCGCACCTGCTCGCTCTCGACCACCAGGTCCAGCACGTAGGCGTAGCGCGAGGCGTCGGCCGGCACGTCCTGGCGGGTGTAGCGGTCGATGCGCAGCACGTTGCGCACGCCCGGCTGGTGGGTGAAGCCCTCGATCTCGTCGTAGAAGTTCTGCCACTCGCCCGGCTCGCCGGCGCGCAGGCCGTTCTCGTCGAAGCGGATCTCGCGGACCTGCAGGCACTGCTTGTCCGGGATCAGCGGGTGGCTGCATGGCTTGGTCTCGGAGGCGACCTCCAGGAACACGCGCTCGGGCGCCGCGCCGAAGCGGGTGGCCGGGGTAGGCGTGCCCTGGAACACCAGGCGGTCGCCGGCGGCGTTGGTCAGTACCAGCTCGGGCGCGTCGCCGGTGGTGGTGGCCACGGTCAGCGCGCCGGTGAGCCGATTGCCGACTTCCGCGTCCAGTGCGGACAGCTTCGGATCGGGGCAGGCCATCATGGTCGAGGCCATCGGGCTGAGGGTCAGCGTCTCGCCGTCCATGGTGAAGCCGCCGGACATGCGGTTGCAGGTGTTGGATACGGCCAGCCGGCCGTCGGCGAAGTCCAGTTGCAGCGGCTGGTCCGGACGCGCGAACAGCGCCTCGATGCGCTGGCCCTGGGCGTCGGTGGCCTCGCTGAGCCGCCAGTGGTGGGCCGGCAGCAGCGCGGCGGTGTCGCCGGCAGCCAGCGTCGGCGGCGCGGCCGGATCGGGCGTGGCCGCATCGGGCAGCTCGCCGGCCGGCGGCTCGGTGGGCACCGGCTGGGTGCAGGCGGCGATCGCCAGCGGCAGCAGCAGCGCGAGGGAGAACGACAGCGGGCGTTTCATGCGGAACCTCCGGGGCGGCGCCGGCCATGCCGGCCGGCAGATGGATACAGCGCATGGATACAACGGCTGGATGCGCCCGCCGGGGTTCGTCCCGCGTGAAGGTTCTCAGCTGCCGGCGGGCATCAGGGTCAGCAGCAGCAGGCCCAGGACGATCCGGTAGAGCGCGAAGCCGGTGAAGCGGTGGGCCTTGATATACCCCATCAGCCAGCGCACCACCACGAAGCCGGTCGCCGCGGCCGCGGTGAAGGCCAGCGCCACCGCGGTCCAGTCCTCGCCGCCGAGCGCGTCGTCCAGCACCAGTTCGACAAAGGCGAAGCCGCTGGCGGCGAACATGGTCGGGATGCCGACCAGGAACACGAACTCGGTCGCCGAGGAGCGCCGGCTGGTGCCGGCCAGCATCGCCACGAAGATCGCCGCGGCCGAGCGCGAGGTGCCGGGAAACACGCCGGCCACCACCTGGGCCAGGCCGACCAGCACGGCCACCTTCCAGCTCACCGTGGCGATGTCGCCGCGCTTTTCGGCGTAGTGCTCGGCCAGCAGCATCCACAGGCCGCCGATGACCAGCGCCCAGGCGATCGGGGTGACCGTCTCGGGCAGCTCCCAGCCGGCCAGCCGCACCGGCAGGCCGACCACGGCGGTGACCAGGAAGGCCACCGCGATCTTGGCCACGTAGTCGCGGTGGGCCGGCACGTGCAGTTGCGTGGCCAGCTCCCACAGGCGCTGCCGGAACACCAGGGTCACCGCCAGGATCGCGCCGGCCTGGATGACGATGTTGAAGAAGTCCGAGCGCGGGCCGAGCCAGTGCTGGGCGATCAGCAGGTGCCCGGTGCTGGAGATCGGCAGGAATTCGGTGAGGCCTTCGATGATGCCCAACAGCAGGGCGGCAAGCAGGTCGGGCACGGCACGGTGGCGGGCGGAAGGGGTGCACAGCATAAGCGACCGGGCCACCGCACCGGATTGCACCAAATTGGTTCTTGCGCCGCACCCCGATGAAGCACCATATCGGTGCAAAGCCGCTGCTTCTGGCCGCGGCGTTCATTAAAATCAATGACTTGTGAGCGACCGCGACTTGGCACGGGCCCTGCTAAACCCTCGGTACCCATCAACCCCGAGGTTGCAAGCGATGTCCGTGGAAAACGTTGAGAAGCTGATCAAGGAGCACAAGGTCGAGTTCGTCGACCTGCGGTTCGTCGACATGCGGGGCGTGCAGCAGCACGTGACCTTCCCGGTGGGCATCGTCGAGCCGTCGCTGTTCGAGGACGGCAAGATGTTCGACGGCAGCTCGATCGCCGGCTGGAAGGGCATCAACGAATCGGACATGGTCCTGCTGCCCGACGCCGACACCGCGGTGCTGGATCCGTTCACCGCCGACCCGACCCTGATCCTGACCTGCGACGTGCTCGACCCGGCCACGATGCAGGGCTACTCGCGCTGCCCGCGCGGCATCGCCAAGCGCGCCGAGGCCTACCTCAAGTCGTCCGGCATCGCCGACCTGGCGTTCTTCGGCCCGGAGCCGGAGTTCTTCATCTTCGACGCGGTCCGCTTCGCCAACGAGATGGGCAACACCTTCTTCAAGATCGACTCGGAAGAGGCGGCCTGGAACAGCGGCACCAAGTACGAAGGCGGCAACAGCGGCTACCGCCCGGGCGTGAAGGGCGGCTACTTCCCGGTCGCGCCGACCGACTCGCTGCACGACATCCGCGCCGAGATGTGCAAGACCCTGGAAGAATCCGGCATCGAGGTCGAGGTCCACCACCACGAGGTCGCCACCGCCGGCCAGTGCGAGATCGGCACCAAGTTCAACACGCTCGTGCGCAAGGCCGACGAGCTGCTGACGATGAAGTACATCATCAAGAACGTCGCCCACCGCAACGGCAAGACCGCCACCTTCATGCCCAAGCCGATCGTCGGCGACAACGGCAGCGGCATGCACGTGCACCAGTCGCTGGGCAAGGAAGGCAAGAACCTGTTCTCCGGCGACGGCTACGGCGGCCTGTCGCAGCTGGCGCTGTGGTACATCGGCGGCATCTTCAAGCACGCCAAGGCGATCAACGCGTTCGCCAACTCCGGCACCAACAGCTACAAGCGCCTGGTGCCGGGCTTCGAGGCGCCGGTGATGCTGGCCTACTCGGCGCGCAATCGCTCGGCCTCGTGCCGCATCCCGTGGGTGTCCAACCCGAAGGCGCGCCGCATCGAGATCCGCTTCCCCGATCCGCTGCAGTCCGGCTACCTGACCTTCACCGCGCTGATGATGGCCGGCCTGGACGGCATCAAGAACCAGATCGACCCGGGCGCGCCGAGCGACAAGGACCTGTACGACCTGCCGCCGGAAGAGGAGAAGCTGATCCCGCAGGTCTGCTCGAGCCTGGACCAGGCGCTGGAGGCGCTGGACGCCGACCGCGAGTTCCTCAAGGCCGGCGGGGTGATGAGCGACGATTTCATCGACGGCTACATCGCGCTGAAGATGCAGGAAGTGACCAGGTTCCGCGCCGCCACGCACCCGCTGGAGTACCAGCTGTACTACGGCAACTGAGCAAGAACCGGCGCGCGCGGTTGGGGAACCGCGCGCGACCGGCGGCGCCCGCCCGGACGGGGCGGACGCCTGCAAGGAGAGAAAGAAGACGCCACACGCCACACAGGGGAAGCAAGAGAGAGATTCACGGGCCTGCATGACCTCCCCCAAGAAGTCGGATGCATGCCTGCGAATCGGTGCGCCGCCGCCGGTAAGGAGCGGCCATGTCGTACGGGACGCCGGGTCCGTCTGGACCCGGCGCATTCCCGCCAGTTCCGAACGCCGGCCTGCGCGGCCGGACCCTCCACCATCGGGATGCGAACATGAAACTGATTACCGCCATCATCCGGCCGTTCAAGCTTGACGAGGTGCGCGAAGCCCTCGCCCAGGCGGGCGTGTCCGGCATCACCGTGACCGAAGTGAAAGGTTTCGGCCGGCAGAAGGGCCATACCGAGCTGTACCGCGGCGCCGAGTACGTCGTCGATTTCCTGCCCAAGATCAAGATCGAAACCGTCGTCACCGACGAGAGCCTGGACGCGGTGCTGGAAGCGATCCAGCAGTCGGCCGGCACCGGCAAGATCGGCGACGGCAAGATCTTCGTCACCGCGGTCGAACAGGTCATCCGCATCCGCACCGGCGAGATCGGCGCGGACGCGCTCTAACCCCACTCGGAGCCCACTATGAACATTCGATTCCTGGCCGGGTGGAAAACCCGGTTCTATGCCGTATGCACGCTGATGATGCTCAGCGCGGTATTGGCGCTGGGCGTGTCCGGCAATGTCCTGGCCCAAGAGGAGGCGCCGCCCGCCGAAACCGCCGCCGAAACGGTGGAGGAGCCGGCGCCCGGCGATGCGCTGGCCCCGGTGTTCGACGCGCCGCAGGCGGCCGCGGCCGAAGCCGCCGAGGAAGCGGAGGAGGCGCCCGCGTTCGACAGCGGCAACGTCGCCTGGATGCTGACCTCGACCTTCCTGGTGCTGCTGATGGTGGTGCCGGGCCTGGCCCTGTTCTACGGCGGCATGGTCCGCTCCAAGAACGTGCTGTCGGTGCTGATGCAGGTGCTGGTGGTGTACTCGGTGGTGGTGCTGGTCTGGGTCTCCTACGGCTACAGCGCGGCATTCACCGAAGGCAACGCGTTCTTCGGCTCTTTCACCGAGAAGGCGTTCCTGCGCGGGATCGTCGCCGACACCGACGCCGGCGGCCTGCCGGAGTTCCTGTTCATCGTGTTCCAGTCCACCTTCGCCGGCATCACCACCGCGCTGATCGTCGGCTCCTTCGCCGAGCGCATCAAGTTCAAGGCGGTGCTGCTGTTCGCGGTGCTGTGGGTGACCTTCGGCTACCTGCCGATGGTGCACATGGTGTGGAGCGGCGAGGGCGGCTTCCTGGCGCACAAGGGCGTGATCGACTTCGCCGGCGGCACCGTGGTGCACATCAACGCCGGCGTGGCCGGCCTGGTGGGCGCCTGGATCCTGGGCAAGCGCCTGGGCTACGGCAAGGAGGCGATCAAGCCGCACAGCGTGCCGTTCACCTTCGTCGGCGCCTCGCTGCTGTGGGTGGGCTGGTTCGGCTTCAACGCCGGCTCGGCGCTGGCCGCCGACGCGTCCGCGTCGCTGGCGATGATCAACACCATGGTCGCCACCTCCGCCGGCGTGGTCGGCTGGACCGTGGTGGAAGCGCTGACCAAGGGCAAGCCCTCGGCGCTGGGCGCGGCCTCCGGTGCGATCGCCGGCCTGGTCGGCATCACCCCGGCCGCCGGCACCGTCGGCCCGATGGGCGCGATCGTGATCGGCCTGGCCGCCGGCGTGCTCTGCGTGTGGGGCGTCACCGGCCTGAAGCGGCTGCTGGGCGCGGACGACAGCCTGGACGTGTTCGGCGTGCACGGCATCGGCGGCATCGTCGGCGCGCTGCTGACCGGCGTGTTCAGCGCCCAGACCCTGGGCGGCACCGAGGCCGACCTGGCGATCGGCGCGCAGGTGTGGGTGCAGCTGATCAGCGTCGCGTTCACCATCCTGTGGTGCGCGGTGGTCACCGCGGCGGCGATGCTGGTCACCAAGGTCGTGGTCGGCCTGCGGGTGCCCGAGGAGTCCGAGCGCGTGGGCCTGGACATCACCTCGCACGGCGAGTCGGCCTACGAGTCGTAATGCGGCAACCCCCGGCCCGCGGCACCGCCGCGGGCCGGGGGATCCCACGATGCGGCCGGCGTGGCCGGCCGCATCCCGAGCGAAGCGCGCTGCCAGGGGGCGCAGCGCATCCGCCATCGCCGAGGTGACCTGTGTTCCCCCTCCTTTCCCGCACCCGAGCCCCGCGCCGGCACGGCCCAGGCTTGCCATCCGCCGCGCCTGCCGCTGCAATGGGCCATGGCCTTCCGTTGCGTATCCCTCGCTCTGCTCCTGCTGCTGTGCGCCTGCACCCAGGCACCAGTGCGCAATCCGATCGCGCAATGGGAACCGTCGCCCAACCACGACGCGCGCCGCGCGGTGCTGATCGTGCTGCATGCGACCGAGCAGGAGTCGGTGGCGCAGAGCCTGCACACGCTGCGCACGCGCAACAGCGGCGGGCCGGTCAGCTCGCACTACCTGGTCGGCGCCGACGGCGGCCTGTACCAGCTGGTCGAGGATTCGCGCCGCGCCTGGCACGCCGGCGGCGGCAGCTGGGGCACGGTCGCCGACCTGAACTCCGCGTCCATCGGCATCGAGCTGGACAACGATGGTGCTGAACCGTTCCCGCCCGCGCAGATCGACGCGTTGCTGCGCCTGCTCGAGGACCTGTGCACGCGGCTGCGCATCCCGCGCCATGCAGTCATCGCCCACGCCGACCTGGCGCCGACGCGCAAGCGCGATCCCGGGCCGCAGTTCCCGTGGGCGCGGCTGGCGCAGGCCGGCTTCGGCCTGTGGCCCGACCCGGCCGACGGCGAGCCGCCGCCCGGCTTCGATCCGTGGCTGGCGCTGCAGGCCGTCGGCTACCCGCTGCACGACCGCGCCGCCAGCGTGCGCGCCTATCGCCGCCACTATCGCGGTGACGAGGCCGACACCCTGGACGCGGAGGATCACCGCATCCTGCATTCGCTGGTCCTGCAGGCGCGCCGCTTGCGCTGAGCCGGTGTGCGAACCGTTCCCTTCACCGGCTCCGCCGCGCCGCGCCGCGCCCATTCCCGTATTCCCCCGCACCGTCGTCCCCGCGCAGGCGGGGACCCAGCGACTTGCGCCGCCGCCGATAGAGACACTGGATGACCAGCGCTTCGCGCTGTTGTGGAGCGTTTCCCGCCTGCGCGGAGATGACGGCAGCTCGCGGCCGCGACCCGTTTGCACTAAATTGGTGCAATGGATATGACTGCCCCCGCCCCCACCCTCGACCAGCTCGGCACCCCCGTGGCCTGGGTGGACCGGCAGGCGCGCATCGTCGGCACCAACCCGGCATTCCCGCGCTGGCTCGGGGTCGGCCCACGGCGCCTGCTCGGCCAGCCGCTGGCGGCGCTGGAACTGGAGGGCGACGCCCTGGCCCGGTTCCTCGAGCAGGACGAACGCGAGGTGCTGCGCCTGCACCGGATCGCCCTGGGCATGCCCGGCGAGGAGCCGCGCTTCGCCGACGGCTGGGTCACCCGCACCGGCGACGGCTGGCTGCTGGAGGCGCACCCGGCCGGGGCCTTTCCCGCGCCCGACCCGGCGCAGTCCCTGCCCGGCGCGCTGCAGGCCGCGCTGAAGGGGCTGGCCCACGAGCTGCGCAATCCGCTGGCCGGGCTCAAGGGCGCCGCGCAGCTGCTCGCGCGCCGGGCCGTCCAGCGTCCGGAGGAGAGCGGCGAGCGCGAGCTGCTCGAACTGATCGGCGCGGAGATCGACCGCCTCAGCCAGCTGGTCGACCAGCTGATGTCGCCGGCGCCGCAGCGCCCGCATGCACCGCTGAACATCCATGCCGTGCTCGAGCGGGTGCTGCGCCTGGCCGAGTCCGAAGGCGGCTGGGCGGTGCGGGTGCAGCGCGACTACGATCCCAGCATCCCGGAGTTCTCCGGCGACGCCGACCGCCTGACCCAGGCGGTGTGGAACCTGGTCCGCAACGCGCTGCAGGCCAGCGCCTCGACCATCATCCTGCGCACCCGGGTGGAGAGCGGCCTGCATATCCGCGATCACCTGCACGCGCGCGCGCTGCGGGTGGAGATCGTCGACGACGGCCGCGGCGTGCCCGAGGAACTGGCCGAGCACCTGTTCCTGCCGCTGGTCAGCGGTCGCGCCGAGGGCACCGGCCTGGGCCTGGCCCTGGCCCACCAGGTCGCGCGCGAGCACCGCGGCTCGCTGACTTTCCGTTCGCGCCCTGGCCACACCGTCTTCACCCTGCTGCTGCCGCAGAACGAACCCGAAGGAGCACCGTCGCCATGAGTTTCCCGACATGAGCGCGGCCATCAGCGCCGACAACCGCCGCGTGTGGGTGGTCGACGACGACCGCTCGGTCCGCTTCGTGCTGGCCACCGCGCTGCGTGACGCCGGCTACGAGGTCGACGGCTTCGAGAACGCGGCCAGCGCATTGGCCGCGCTGCGCGTGCGCGGCGCGCCGGACCTGCTGTTCACCGACGTGCGCATGCCTGGCGATGACGGCCTGGTGCTGCTGGACCGGCTGAAGTCGGCGCACCCGCAACTGCCGGTGATCGTGATGTCGGCCTACACCGACGTGGCCAGCACCGCCAGCGCGTTCCGCGGTGGCGCGCACGAGTTCCTGTCCAAGCCGTTCGACCTGGACGACGCGGTGGCGCTGGCCGCGCGCGCGCTGCCGGCCGGAATGGCCGCGCCGCCCGAACCGGAACCGGCGCCCGGGCCCGCGGGTGCGGGCGGCGCGCCGGACCTGATCGGCGATACCCCGGCCATGCGCGCGCTGTTCCGCGCGATCGGCCGCCTGGCGCAGGCGCCGCTGTCGGTGCTGATCACCGGCGAGACCGGCACCGGCAAGGAACTGGTGGCCAGCGCGCTGCACCGCGAGTCGCCGCGGTCGGCGGGTCCGTTCGTCGCGCTCAACACCGCCGCGATCCCGGCCGAGCTGCTGGAGAGCGAACTGTTCGGCCACGAGGCCGGCGCCTTCACCGGCGCTTCCAGGCGCCACGTCGGCCGCTTCGAGCAGGCCGACGGCGGCACCCTGTTCCTCGACGAGATCGGCGACATGCCGGCCTCGCTGCAGACCCGCCTGCTGCGGGTGCTGGCCGAGGGCGAGTTCTTCCGGGTCGGCGGGCGCGAACTGATCCGGGTCGACGTGCGGGTGATCGCCGCCACCCACCAGGACCTGGAGACGCTGGTCCAGCAAGGCCGCTTCCGCGCCGACCTGCTGCACCGGCTCAACGTGGTGCGGCTGCAGATCCCGTCGTTGCGCGAGCGCCGCAGCGACATCCCGCTGCTGGCCGAGACCTTCCTGCACCGCGCCGCGCGCAAGCTCGGCGCCGGCTCCAAGCGCTTCGACCCGGCGGCGCTGGCCGCGCTGCAGGCGATGGACTGGCCGGGCAACGTGCGCGAGCTGCAGAACCTGTGCTGGCGCCTGGCCGCGCTGGCGCCGGGCGAAACCATCACCGTCGACGACCTGGACGGGGTGCAGGCGCCTGCGCCGGGAAGCGCGCCGGCCACCGCGGCCGACGCCCCGGGCGAGTGGGACCGCCAGCTCGGGCAGTGGGCGCTGGCCTGCCTGCAGGCCGGCGCGCGCGACCTGCATGCCGAGGCGCGCGACCGCTTCGACCAGGCCCTGCTCAACGCGGCGCTGCGGCACACCGGCGGCCGCCGGGTCGAGGCGGCCGCACTGCTGGGCGTGGGCCGCAACACGGTCACCCGCAAGCTCGGGCCGGGGCGCAAGCGGCGCTGAGCGGTTCGATGTGTGGCCGCCGTCGGACCGTAGTGCGCGCGATTTCCACCGCCGTCGTCCCGGCGCAGGCCGGGACCCAGTGACTTTGCTTCGCATCGGCATGCCCGATGCCGGCGTCCATGACACGCCGGAGACCAACGCCTTTGCCCGGTACCAATCGCAACGCGCGGCATCGGTGCGGATCGCGGGCGAAAGACGCCGGGTCCCGGCCTGCGCCGGGACGACGGTGGGCGGGTGCTCCGCACGAAGCCGATCCATCCAGCCGGGCCGGAGTCCAGTCCACGTCGCCCTGTGTGCGGACGAGGCATCGGGCCAAGACTTCATGCTTCGTGTACCGGCCCACCCCGTATCCTCATGGGCCATTCCCCCGAGGAGACCCACCATGCGCACCGCCCTCGCTTCGTTCGGCCTGCTTGCCCTGGCCGCCTGCAGCAGCACGCCGCCGCCGCCGCCGCCGGCGGCGCCCGCGCCGGTCAGCACCGCGCAGCAGGCCACCGCGGTGCTCGCCTCGGCCTCCGGCAGCCGGGTGAGCGGCAAGCTGACCCTGGCGCCGATGGGCGACGGCGTGCACATCAGCGGCGAGGTCGGCGGACTGACGCCGAACGGCCAGTTCGGCTTCCACGTGCACGAGAAGGGTGACTGCAGCGCGGTCGACGCGACCAGCGCCGGCGCCCACTTCAACCCGACCGACAGCGCGCACGGCCGCGCCGGCACCGCCAGCCACCACGCCGGCGACATGGACAACATCGCCTCCGACGCCGGCGGCGTGGCCAAGGTCAATGCGCACCTGCGCGGGGTCACCCTCGGCGGCGGCGCGGGCAACGACATCGCCGGCCGCGCGGTGATCGTGCATGCGGCGCCGGACGACTACCACACCCAGCCCACCGGCAACGCCGGCGCGCGCCTGGCGTGCGGGGTGATCAAGGTAGTGCAGTAGGCGGTTGTATTCCGCCCCGGGCGCATGCCGGGGCGGACATCTCCAACCGCGCGCGCGTGGTGTTGTAGGAGCCGGGTTCAGCCGGCGACACGGGCGTCGGGAAAACGAGGGAGTCGCCTGCGCCAACGTGCCGTGTCGCCGGCTGAACCCGGCTCCTACAACAGCAGCTCGCGGGCGTCGTCGCGGCCGTTGCAGTGCACGTACAGCACGGGGATGCCGTGCGCCTCGAGCACCGCGGCGAACTGGCGCTGGCGGGCGAGGAACTGCTCGTACACCCGCTGCAGGCGCTCGCAATCGCCCTGGCCGTGCCCGTAGTGGACGCACCAGGCGGCGGGATCGAACAGGGCCAGGCGCGCTTCGCCGCCCTCCAGCCGCAGCAGCGGCTCGGGGCCGTCGTCCAGCCACTCCACCGCCCGCGGCGACAACAGCGCGGCCTCGACCAGGTTCCACAGCCGCGCCAGGCCCTGGTGGTCGTACTGCATCGCCATCATCGCCGCTAGGTCGTGGGCGCTGAGGTAGCGCGCATGCTCGATCCGCGCGGCGAAGCCGTCCTGCGCCGCCAGCGCGGTGTCGGGCTGGGCCATGCCCAGCGCCAGCAGCTTCTCCTCCAGCGCCTCGGCCACCGCGACGACCGCGTCTTCCGCGCCGACCAGCAGGAACGGCAGCACGCGCAGGCCGCCGCCAGCCAGCGCCGGATCGGCCTGCAGCGGCAGCGGCACCCCGCCGATGGCATCGGCGCCGAAGGCGAGCACGCGCGGTCCCTCGCCGCGCCCGGGCGCGCGCGCCTGCAACTCCTGCAGCCGCCGGTGCAGCGGCCAGTCCGGGCGCAGCGCCTCGGCCGGGTCGAAATGCGCCGCCGCCAGCACCAGGTCCAGTCCGGCCACGCCCTCGACCAGCGCGGCCAGGTCGCGGCCGACGCGGGCAGCCAGCTCGCCGGCCTGTTCCGGCGGCAACGCCGCCAGCTCCGGTGCGGCACCGCCGGCCAGTTCCAGCGCGAACACGCCCTTGAACGCGACCTCAGCCATGCGTGCGCCTCCCCGGGCGGGTAGCCCGCGGGATGCGGCGCACACCGGGCCGGTGCGCGGGAACTCCATTCATGCCGGGGTAGGTCTGGATCATTGGCCGCCTGACGGGTCGGGGCTACACTCGCATTATGCATTCGGCCGCGTATGCAGGCCGCCCCCCACGAATGGACTCTGCTTGAGGTAGCCCCATGCCAGCCGCCCGTCCCGTCGCCATCCTCGGCGGCGTCCGCATCCCGTTCTGCCGCCAGAACACCGCCTACGCGGACGTCGGCAACCTCGGCATGTCGGTGCGGACCCTGGGCGCGCTGGTCGAGCGCTTCGGCCTGCACGGCCAGCAGCTGGGCGAGGTGGCGATGGGTGCGGTGATCAAGCACTCGTCGGACTGGAACCTGGGCCGCGAGGCGGCGCTGTCGTCGGGCCTGTCGCCGCTCACCCCGGGCATCACCCTGCAGCGCGCCTGCGGCACCAGCCTGGATTCGATCGTCACCATCGCCAACAAGATCGCGGCCGGGCAGATCGAGTCGGGCATCGGCGGCGGTTCGGACACCACCTCCGACGTGCCAATCGTCTATGGCAGGAAGCTGCGCGCGCGCCTGCTGGCGGCCAACCGGGCCAAGACCACCAAGGACAAGATCGCCGCGTTCAAGGGCTTCAAGTTCGCCGAGCTCAAGCCCGATTTCCCCGGCGTGGCCGAGCCGCGCACCGGCAAGAGCATGGGCGACCACTGCGAGGACATGGCCAAGCAGTGGAACATCGCGCGCGACTCGCAGGACGAGTGGGCGGTGTCCTCGCACCGCAAGCTGGCCGCGGCCTACGAGCGCGGTTTCTTCGCCGACCTGATCGCGCCGTTCCGCGGGGTGGAGCGCGACAACATCCTGCGCCCGGACACCACCCTGGAGAAGCTGGCCACGCTCAAGCCGGCGTTCGACAAGGTCTCCGGCCGCGGCACCCTGACCGCGGCCAATTCGACCCCGCTCACCGACGGCGCCGCGGCGGTGCTGCTGGCGTCCCAGGAGTGGGCGCGCAGCCGCGGCCACGAGCCGTTGGCCTACCTGAAGGACGCGCACGTGGCCGCGGTGGACTTCGTCCACGGCGAAGGCTTGCTGATGGCGCCGACCGTGGCCGTGCCGGAGATGCTCAAGCGCAACGGCCTGACCCTGCAGGACTTCGACCTGTACGAGATCCACGAGGCCTTCGCCGCGCAGGTGCTGTGCACGCTGCGCGCCTGGGAGAGCGAGGACTACTGCCGCAACCGCCTCGGCCTGGACGCGCCGCTGGGCCGGATCGACCCGGAGAAGATCAACCCGGTCGGCTCCTCGCTGGCCACCGGTCATCCCTTCGCCGCCACCGGCGCGCGGGTGGTGGCGACGGCCGCCAAGCAGCTCGAAGAGCGCGGTGGCGGCCGCGCGCTGATCTCGATCTGCACCGCCGGCGGCATGGGCGTGGTGGCGATCGTCGAGCGCTGAGCCACCGTCCGCCGCTGGTTCGCGGCCACGTGTGGCGGCGCGAGTGCGCCGGCATCCACGCGTTCCCGACTCCCGTCGTCCCGGCGAATGCCGGGACCCAGCGACTTCCGCTTTCGGCGGGTCAACAGGCGTCCGCTAAAGGTAAGGCACTGGGTCCCGGCATTCGCCTGAACGACGGGGCTGGTTACTCCTTGAGCCGCGGGATGCCGTGTTCGTCGCGGTCCTCGACCACGGCGCGGTCGTAGATCTTCTCGCGCAGGTCGCGGCCGGGCAGTTCCTCGGCCGCCTCGCCGCGCGCGGCGTGCAGGGCGTTGGCGTAGGCACGGCGGGCCAGCGCCTCGTCGCCGGCGGCGGCGAAGCCGGCACCCATCTCTTCCCAGGCGTCGGCGCCGGCGCCCTGGGCCAGGGCGCGGTGCAGGAAGTCCTGGGCCTGCAGCCACTGGCCCTGCTTGCGCGCCAGCCGCGCCAGGGTCACCAGCAGCGCGGGGCTGGCCGGGTGCGCCTGCAGCCAGCGCTGGGCGCTGGCGCGGCGCGAGTCGACGTGGCCGATCGCGAGGCGGCCGTACAGGTCGGCCAGCGATTCGTCCCAGCGCGCGTCCAGCGCCTGCTCGAGGTGGCGCAGCGCGGCCTCGTCCCAGCGCAGCGCGGCGGCGCGCTCGGCGTAGGCGGCGACCACCACTGGCTCGGTGCGCAGCGGCTTGGGCATGGCCTCCCAGTATTCGGCCAGCAGGTTGGCGTCGGCGGCTTCGCGCAGCGAGCCGGTGGCCAGCTCCATCTCCAGCCGCGCCAGGTCCGCTTCCGGCAACGCTGCCTGCTGGCGCAGCGCGCCGAGCAGACCATAGGCCTCGCCGGCGCGGCCGATCGCCTGCAGCGCACGCACGCGCAGCAGCAGGCCGCGCGGCGGCAGCGGCTGCGCGGTCGCCACGTCCAGGGCGTTGATCGCGTCCACCGGCAGGCCGCGTTCGAGCAGGCGCTCGGCCGACAGCATCGCGTGCGCGGCCGGATCGCGCGCGGCCAGCGCGGTCAGCCAAGCCTGCGCGGCGGCTTCGTCGCCACGGCCGTCGGCGGCGCGCACCGCGGCGGCGGCGGCAATCGCGCCGACTTCCGGATCGTCGACCGCGCCGGCCAGCAGGCGCTCGGCGCGCAGCCAGTGCCCGCCCTGCAGCGCGCGCAGACCTTCGATCAGGCGCGCGCGGCCCTGGCGCTCGCGGTAGCGGCCCCATGCCCGGAACGGCAGGCGCAGCAGCGACCACAGGAAACCCAGCGCCAGCCACGCCAGCACCAGCAGCAGCATCGCGCGCGGCAAGGTGGTGCTGTAGTCGTAGCCGCCGGTGCGCACGATCACCTGGCCCAGTCCGGACTGCTCCTGCTGCGCCAGCCATTGCGCGCCGATCACGCCGAGCACGGCGACCACCAGCATGGCCACGAGCCAACGATAGGGTTTCATCTGCCGGCCTCCTTCCCGTCGCGCACGGCGCGCAGCTGCTGCAGGGTGCTGTCGAGCAGCGGCGACTGCGGCTGCAGCGGCGCTTCGCGCAACGATTCCAGTTCGCCGCGAACCTCGCGCAGCGCGGGTGAATCGGGCCACAACCGGCCGATCCACCGCGCGCTGCGGTTCAGCGCGGTGTGGAAACCGTCAACGTCGCCGCGCTCGAGCGCGGCGCGGGCCAGGGTCAGCTCGACCTGCAAGGCGTCCTCGCCCTCGCGACGTTCGGCGTCGGCCATCAGTGCATGGCCGCCGGCCGGGCGGATCTCCAGCAGTGGCGAAAGCAGGCGCTGCCACAGCGGCCGCTTCGCGGCCGAGGTGTCGGCGGCGGGCACTTCGTGCGGCAGTCCGGCGAGCCTGGCCTCCAGCGCCTGCAGTCGCTGCAGTGCTTCGGCGCGCGGCCCCGGGCCCAGCGCATCGAGCGCATCGCGCTCGGCGGCCAGGGCCTGGCGCAGGTTGCGCACCGCCGGGTCGTCGAGGCGGTCCAGCACGCCGGCGGCCAGCGCGTAGGCGCGGCGCGCGCCGTCCAGGTCGCCGGCCACGTGCAGGCGCTGGGCGCCCAGCACCAGCAGCAGTTCGGCCTCGTCCAGGCGCAGCGCCTGGTGGCCTTCGCGCGCGCTGGCGTCGAGCCGGGCGACGGCGTCCTCCAGCAGCGCGTTGCGCTGGCCCAGGCCGAGCACTTCGTCGCGCAGGATGCGGTTGGAGGCGGCCGCATCCTGCAGCAGGCGGCCCTGCGCGCGCAGGTCGCCGCGCAGCGTATCCAGGCGCTGGCCGAGCGCGTCGATCTGGCGAGCGTCCTCCTGCGCGCGTTCCTGCGCCTGCTGCGCGCGTTCCTGCCAGTGGCGCCAGCCGGACCAGCCGGCCACGCCGAGCGCCAGCACCAGCAGGGCCGGCACGAGCACGCGCCAGGGGACGCGGCGGGGGGCGGCGGCGGAAACATCGTTCACGGCAGCATCCTTGTGCGGGTGGCCGCCTTCGCCCAGTCAACCGTGACGCGTTTCGCACTGGCGGCCCTGTGCGAAAGCATCGCTTGGCGTCCCCGCAGCCGCAAGCGGCGCGTGGTTCAGACCTTGGTCGCGACCGCCTGCGCGGCGGTACCGGCCAGCGCCGCCGGGCGGGGGCTGCCGGCGAGCACGATCCGCCGCCAGCCCAGTTCGCCGGCGAGGTCGGCCAGGCGCTGGCTGGCCACCACCGCCGTCGCCTGCCGCAACCGCGCCTGCAGGTCGGGGGGCAGGCTGGTCAGCACCATGCGCAATGCCTGGCCGCTGCTCAGGGCCAGGCCGGCCGGGGCATCCAGCGCCGCCAGCCGGGCCAGGGCCGATGCGCGCAACGGCAGCGGCACGCGTTCGTAGACGTCGGCACGTTCGATCGCGACGCCGCGTGCGGCGAGCGTGGCGGCGAGCAGGCCACGGCCTTCCGGCGCGGTGACCAGGCCGACCTGGCCAGCCGCCGCCAGCGCCGGCATCGCCAGCAGGCCCTCGCTGTCCATCCGGGCCGGGGCCTGCGTCCCGGCGATGCCGGCGCGGCGCAGGGCCGCGGCGGTGCCGGCGCCCACTGCCAGCCAGTGCTGGTCCGGCCGCGGGTCGAGCCGGACCAGCGCCGCCGCCGCGCGCACCGCCGCCGGACTGGTGAATACCAGCACCGGCGCCTGCAGGGCGCGTTCGAGCGCCTGGCGGCTGGCCGCGTCCTGCCGGGGTTGCAGCCGCCACGGCGACAGCGGCAGCAGGCCGCCGCCGTGGCGCGCGGCGGCGCGGCGCAGCGCGGCATGCTCGCCCTGCGCACGCAGCGAGACCAGGTACCAGGCGGGCGGACGTGGCGCGGGCATTGCGGCATTATGCGGGCCCCGCGCGCGACGCCGCGCGCATCTCCCACGGAACACGATGCAACCGAACGACTCCCTGGACGCGCTGCGCGCGCACCTGCAATCGATCCCGCAGGTACGGTCGATGCAGGTCGAAGTGCTCGGCGAGTCCGACGGCCGCCTGCAGCTGCGCGCGCCGCTGGCGCCCAACGTCAACGACAAGGGCTCGGCCTTTGGCGGCAGCCTGGTCTCGCTGATGACCCTGGCCGGCTGGGGCCTGGCCACCCGGCGCCTGGCCGGCGCCGGGCTGGCGGCCGACGTCTACGTCGCCGACAGCCAGGTCCGCTACCTGGCGCCGCTGGAGGACGCGCTGCTCGCCGAGGCCTGGCTGGAGGAGGGCGACTGGGCCACCTTCGTGGCCACCTTCCGCCAGCGCGGCCGCGCGCGCTGCCGGATCGCCGCCTGCGTGCGCCTGCCCGACGGTGGCGAGGCGACCCGTTTCAGCGGCCGCTTCGTGGCCCTGGCACGCGGATGAGGCACGGGCGCCGGTCCTGCTAGCATGGCTCCGATGCGCGCCCTCCTGTCCCTGTTGCTGTTCGTCCTGCTGACGGTCCTGGCCGCGCCGGCGGACGCGGTCGGCGCTCGCCAGCGGTCCAAGCTCGAACAGGTCCAGTCGGCCTTCGCCTCGGCGGTGCGCTGGAGCGACTTCGAGGCGGCCTGGCAACTGGTCGACCCGGCCGTGCGCGCCGAGCATCCGCTGACCGACCTGGAGCTGGAACGCTATCGCCAGCTGCAGGTTTCCAGCTATCGCGAGGGCGGCAACGGCGCGCTGGACGACGGTACCGTGGTGCGCACGGTCGAGATCGGCGTGGTCAACCGCCACACCCAGGCCGAGCGCACCGTCCGCTACCAGGAACGCTGGCGCTGGGATCCCCAGGCCAAGCGCTGGTGGCAGGTGGCCGGACTGCCGGACTTCTGGGACGGCAGCTAGCGTCGGCGCCGGCGGGCGCCTGTGCGACAATCGCCGCCCTTTCCCGCTGCCGCTCCGGACCGCCGTGAATTTCGAGACCCTGATGGCCTTCTTCGGCCGCCACCCGATGCTGTCGCTGGCACTGGCGGGCCTGACCGTGGCCATCGTCTACACCGAGGTCGCCCGCCTGTTCCGCGGCTACAAGGCGCTCAAGCCGGCCGGCCTGACCACCCTGGTCAACCAGGAGAACGCGCTGGTGGTGGACCTGTCGGCGATCGGCGACTTCGAGAAGGGCCACATCCCGGGCAGCCGCAACCTGATCCCCAGCCAGTTCGACCCGCAGGGCAAGCTGCTGGCTGCCAGGAAGCAGTCGCCGGTGGTGCTGGTGTGCCGCAACGGCATGGCCTCGGCCACCGCCGCCAGGAAGCTCAAGAAGGCCGGTTTCGAGCAGGTCTACTGGCTCGACGGCGGCACCGCCGCCTGGGATGCGGCCGGGCTGCCGCTGGTCAAGGGCCGCGCCTGACCGCCCTGCCACGCCCGCGCGGGCGTGCCATAATCCGGGGTTCTTCCCGATCGCGCTGATCGTTCCTCAAGTATTCCTGGAGTTTGTGAAATGTCCGACGAAACCACCAACGGCGCTGCCGCCCCCGCCCAGCAGGACGCCGCTGCCGCTGGCCCCGCTTTCAGCGTCGAGAAGATCTACGTCAAGGACGTTTCCTTCGAGGCTCCCGGTGCGCCGGCGATCTTCAGCGAGCAGGGCCAGCCGGACCTGCAGCTCAACCTCAACCAGCGCGTGCAGCGCCTGAACGAGGCCCTGTTCGAGGTCGTGCTGACCGTCACCCTGACCTGCAAGGTCGGCGACAAGACCGCCTACGTGGCCGAAGTGGAGCAGGCCGGCGTGTTCGGCCTGGTCGGCCTGCAGCCGCAGGCGATCGACGTGCTGCTGGGCACCCAGTGCCCGAACATCCTGTTCCCGTACGTGCGCCAGACCGTCGGCGAGCTGATCCAGGCCGGTGGCTTCCCGCCGTTCCTGCTGCAGCCGATCAACTTCGACGCGCTGTACGCCGAGACCCTGCGCCAGCGCCAGCAGCAGGCCGCCGCGACCGACGAAGCCGCCGCTGCCGAGCCGGTCGGCAACGCCTGATCCCGGAACCCGGCGCCGGCCCATGACCGCGGGAGTTGCCGTGCCCGACACCCTGGCGGTCCTGGGCGCCGGTTCCTGGGGTACGGCGCTGGCCACCCTGGCCGCGCGCAACGGCCTGGCCACCACCCTGTGGGGCCGGGACCCGGCGATGGTCGCGGCGATCGACCGCGACCACCAGAACCCGCGCTACCTGCCCGGCATCGAACTGCCGGCCGCGCTGCGCGCCACCACCGACCTGGCCGAAGCCCTCGCCGGCTGCCACTGGGTGCTGGTGGTGGTGCCCTCGCACGCCTTCACCGAGACCCTGCACGCACTCAAGCCGCTACTGCCGGCCGGTGCCGGCGTGGCCTGGGCGACCAAGGGCTTCGAGCCCGGTTCGGGCCGTTTCCTGCACGAAGTCGCCGAGGACGTGCTCGGTCCCGAGGTGCCGCTGGCGGTGGTCACCGGCCCGTCCTTCGCCAAGGAGGTCGCGCTGGGCCTGCCGACCGCGGTGACCGTGCACGGCGCCGACGCGGAGTTCGCCCAGAAGGTGGCCGACGCGCTGCACGGCCCGGCCTTCCGTGCCTACACCGGCAACGACATGGTCGGCGCCGAACTGGGCGGGGCGATGAAGAACGTGCTGGCGGTGGCCACCGGCGTGGCCGACGGCATGGAGCTGGGCCTGAACGCCCGCGCCGGCCTGATCACCCGCGGGCTCAACGAGATGCTGCGCCTGGCCGCGGCGATCGGCGCGCGCCCGGAAACGCTGATGGGCTTGGCCGGGCTGGGCGACCTGGTGCTGACCTGCACCGGCGACCTGTCGCGCAACCGCCGCCTGGGCCTGGCCCTGGGCCGCGGCCAGGCGATGGACGAGGCGATCCGCGAGATC
The DNA here is from genome assembly GCF_000972865.1 of Pseudoxanthomonas suwonensis. Taxonomy (NCBI): domain Bacteria; kingdom Pseudomonadati; phylum Pseudomonadota; class Gammaproteobacteria; order Lysobacterales; family Lysobacteraceae; genus Pseudoxanthomonas; species Pseudoxanthomonas suwonensis. Next base: position 1,735,682 of record NZ_CP011144.1, on the reverse strand, counting down.
GGCCAGGTGGTCGAGTCGGTGCAGACCGCCGACGAGGTGATGCGCCTGGCCGGCCGCCACGGCATCGAACTGCCGATTTCGGCCGGCGTGCAGGCGGTGCTGCACGGGGAGATCACCCCGGTCGACGGCCTGCGGCAGCTGCTGGCGCGGGAACAGAAGCCGGAGTATCCGGATACGTTGTTCCGCTGAGCTTCCCGGCCGGACACAAGAAGAGCCCGGCTTGCGCCGGGCTCCGGGGACTGGCGTGGGGGGAGGGAACACGCCAGCAAAGCAAGCCGGGAACAGGGAGAGAGGTACCGCTCCCGGCTTTCGCACTCTTGATCGGCCGCGGGCCTACCAGCTGAAGCGCGGGCCGACGAACCACTGGGTGTCGCCGTCGATGAACTTCACGTCGCCGCTGACGCCCCAGTTCTGGTTGAACTTGGCCTGGGCGCCGAGGCGGCCGTAGAACTCGCCGCCGTAGTAGTCGCCGTTCTCGTAGCCGGCCATCACGTAGCCTTCGAAGTTCGGGGCCAGCGCGCCGCGCACGCCGACCTCCGCGCTCCAGCCGTCGTGGTCGAAGCCGCGGCCGGCGTCGAGCTTCTCGTAGGCCACGCGGGTGACCAGGTCGGCGGCCGGGGCGATCTCGCGGTGGTAGCCCACGCCCACGCGCCACTGGTCGAAGTCGATCGAGGTGTTGTCGATCTCCTGGTTGCTGTAGGCGCCGAAGACGTGGAAGTTCGGGGCGATGGCGACCGAGCCGTTCAGGCCCCAGCCGTCGGCGTCGCCGCGGTCGGCATTGGTCGCGGCGTAACCGCCCTCGACGTAGTTCCAGGACACGCCCTCGGCGGCCGAAGCGGCGAACGGGGCGGCGACCAGCAGGGTCAGGGCAAGCAAGGACTTCTTCATTGTTCTATCGACCTCTATGTCGTTTGGTAGACCGATCCTTTATGCCGACCGGTGTGGGTAATTATTCGCGGCAGCCCTCAATCCAGCCTGAATATCAAACTGACTGGTACATTAATTGATCGTGGCAACCGGGAACTTCCGGCCCATCGCGCGTACCGCTCAGCCGGCGCCGGTGAAACCGTGCTGGCGCCAGGCCTCGAACACCACCACCGCCACCGCATTGGACAGGTTGAGGCTGCGGTTGCCCGGCCGCATCGGCAGGCGCAGGCGCTGCTCCGGCGGGATCGCGTCCAGCGTTTCCTGCGGCAGGCCGCGGGTTTCCGGGCCGAACAGGAACGCGTCGCCGTCGGCGTAGCGCGGCTGGTCATGGCGCACCTGGCCGCGGGTGCTCAGCGCGAACAGGCGGGCTGGCCGGACCGCGTCGAGCGCGGCGTCCAGGCTGGCGTGCACCTGCACGCGGGCGTACTCGTGGTAGTCCAGCCCGGCGCGCCGCAGCTGCTTGTCCTCCATCGCGAACCCGAGCGGCTCGATGAGGTGCAGGCGCGCGCCGGTATTGGCGCAGAGCCGGATCACGTTGCCCGTGTTGGGCGGGATCTCCGGCTGGTACAGCAAGACGTCGAAAACAGGGTCGGACATCGCGGCGATTGTATGCGGGCCCTGCCTGCCGCCGCGCGGGTGCGGCGGTCAGGGCAGGGCGACGGCCAGGGTCTCGGCCAGCAGGGTCGTGCCCAGCTGCGCGGTCAGGGCCTGGGCCTGCTCGGCGGCGACGACGGCGGCGCGATCGGCCAGCTGCTCGGCGGTCGGACGCACGTGCACGGCCGGCAGGTCGACGATGCGGGCCACGGCGGTCCGGGCCATCAACTCGGTGCGCAGTGCGGCATCGGGGCGGACGGTGACGGTCGGCAGGTCGACGACGTGGCCGACCATGGCGGCGGAGGCCAGTTCGGCGCGCAGGCCGGCGTCGGGCTGGACGGTGACGGTCGGCAGGTCGACGATGTGGTCGACACGAGCGTTGTCGGCGGCGGTGGCGGACAGGGCGGCCAGCGACAGGATCAGGCTCATCGCGGCGGACAGGGTCTTGGCGTTCATGGCGTGCTCCAGTGATGTGTAGCGGTGGTGTGGTAGTAAAGTAATACACCTAATCAGCAAGCGCAAGGGAAAGTTCAAAATTCCCCGCTTTGGTTCACTTGACGTTCAGTATTTGGCTGGACGTTGCTTGCCTGCCCCAGAGCAACGCATACGGCGTGCCAACCGTATCTTTTTGAAATTCAAGGAATTCGCGGTGCGTCCGCGGTGTCCGCGCCGCGCCGCGGACGTCCGCCCGAGCTTCCTGGGTCCTTGGATTCCGGTCCGAAGCGGCGTTTCCGGCAGCCCTGACGGGGCTTGCAGGCGCCCAGGCGCGGCCAGGCCGCGCCGTTGCCAGGTGACGGGCCAGCGGGGTGCGGACGGAGATGGACGTTCCGGGGCGCGGGATCCCGCGCCTGCATCACCAGGGCACGGGTTGTCCGTGGCGGTCGAGGAACAGGCCGGTTGCCCCGGCTTCGAGGCGGCCGATCACCTGCAGCAGCTCCGCCACCGCTTCCTCGGCCGGCAGCGTGGCCTGCGCGCCGCCCATGTCGGTGCGCACCCAGCCCGGATGCAGCGCCACCACGCGGATGCCGCGCGACGCCAGGGCCTGCGCCAGCAGCACGCTGCCCATGTTCTGCGCGGCCTTGCCGATGGCGTAGCTGGGCGTGCGGAATTCCTGGCGGCGGGCGATCGAGCCGATCTCGGAAGACAGGTTGGCCACCACCGCACCCGGTCGCGCGCTCTCGGCGTCGGCCAGCAGCGGCGCGAGCGCCTGGGTGAGCAGGAACGGACCGACGGCGTTGGTGCGCAGGCTGGTCTCCAGGTCGGACTCGGCGACCTGGCCGAAGCGCTCGCCGCCGTGCAGCACGCCGGCGTTGTTGAGCAGCAGGCCCAGGCGTGCATCGTCCAGGACCAGCGGCAGTTCCCGCACCAGCTCGTCGCGGCTGCGCGCACTGGCCACGTCCAGCGGTAGCACGTGCAGCCGCCCCGGGTACTCGCCGGCGAGCGTATTCAGGGCGGTGGCGCGGCCGGGCTGGCGGCAGGCGGCGACCACGCGATCGCCGCGCGCCAGCAGCTGGCGGACGAACTCCAGGCCCAGGCCGCGGTTGGCCCCGGTGACCAGGCAGTGGCGATCGGCTTCGACGGACTGCGGCATCTGCGCCTCCGGGCCGGCATGGCTTGTGGCCTAGTGTAAAGGCCGGGGGCGCTGGGTAGGATCGAGTGTCCAATCCCCAAGGAGCGTCACCATGATGGTAGTCCGCCGGCCGCGTATGGCCGCCCTGGTCCTGGCCATCACCGCCTCGCTGGGCGTCGCCGCGCTGGCGCCGCCGCCGGCGCTGGCCGCCAAGGCCGCTCCGGCCGCGGGCGAGCAGTTGGTGCCGTACGAGCAGTTCACCCTGCCCAACGGCCTGCGGGTGATCGTGCACACCGACCGCAAGGCCCCGGTGGTGGCGGTGAACCTCTGGTACCACGTCGGCAGCAAGGACGAGCCGGCCGGCCGCAGCGGTTTCGCCCACCTGTTCGAACACCTGATGTTCAACGGCTCGGAGAACTACCGCGGCGAGTTCTTCGAACCGTTCGAGCTGGCCGGCGCCACCGACCAGAACGGCACCACCTGGCTGGACCGCACCAACTACTTCCAGAACGTGCCCACCACCGCGCTGGACCTGGCGCTGTGGATGGAGTCCGACCGCATGGGCCACCTGCTCGGCGCGATCGACCAGAAGGTGCTGGATGAGCAGCGCGGCGTGGTCCAGAACGAGAAGCGCCAGGGCGAGAACCAGCCCTACGGCCAGGCCGACGACGCGCTGTACCGCGCGCTGTACCCGAAGGGCCACCCGTACCACCACAGCACGATCGGTTCGATGAACGACCTCAACGCGGCCTCGCTGGAGGACGTGAAGCAGTGGTTCCGCGCCTGGTACGGCCCGAACAACGCGGTGCTGGTGCTGGCCGGCGACATCGACGTGGCCACGGCCAGGGAGAAGGTCACCCGCTACTTCGGCGACATCCCCGCCGGCCCGAGCCTGAAGCGGGTCGATGCCGGCCCGGTGCAGCGCGGGACCACCCGCGCCACCATGACCGACAAGGTGCCGCAGGCGCGCATCTACCGCGCCTGGAGCGTGGCCGGCTACAGCGACGCCGACGTCGACCGGCTGCAGGTGCTGTCGCAGGTGCTGGGCGGCAGCAAGAGCTCGCGCCTGGACCGCCGCCTGGTGCACGAGGAGAAGCTGGTCGACAAGGTCAGCGCCTTCGTGCAGCCGTTCGAGCTGGCGTCCACCTTCTACATCACCGCCGACGTCAAGCAGGACGTGGACCCGGCCAAGGTCGAGGCGATCATCGACGAGGAACTGCGCCGGCTGCTGGCCGACGGCCCGACCGACGCCGAACTGCAGCAGGCGCAGACCGTGATCGAGGCCGCCTTCGTGCGCGGCATCGAGCGCATCGGCGGCTTCGGCGGCAAGGCCGACGCGCTGGCCGAGTGCGCGGTGTACACGAAGGATCCGGGCTGCTTCCGCAAGGGCCTGGACGTGGTCCGCACCACCAGCGCCGCCGCGCTGAAGGACACCGGCAGCCGCTGGCTGGGCGACGGTTCGCACACCCTGGTGGTGCTGCCGGGCGAGCGCACCGTGCTGGAGGAGGAACCGTCGCCGACGCCGGCGCCGTTCGCCCTGCCCAAGCCCGATGCGAAATACAAGACGGTCAGGACCTCGGTGGACCGCAGCACCGGCGTGCCGATGCCCGAGAGTTTCCCCGACCTGAAGTTCCCGGCGCTGGAGCGCACCACCCTCAGCAACGGCACCCAGGTGATCCTGGCCCGCCGCGACGCGGTGCCGGTGGTGCAGTTCAGCTACGAGTTCAAGGGCGGCTTCGCCTCCGACCAGGGCCGCAAGCTGGGCACCTCCAGCTTCACCATGGGCATGCTCGACGAGGGCGCCGGCGACCTCGACGCGCTGGGCTTCGCCAACCGTGCCGAGTCGCTGGGCGCCACGCTCGGCGCCGGCGCCTCGCTGGATGCCGGCAACGCCTACCTATCGGCGCTGAAGGAGAACCTGGACGAGTCGCTGGGCCTGTATGCCGACATGTTGCGCAACCCGCGCTTCGACCAGCAGGAGATCGATCGCGTGCGCGCGACCTGGATCGCCGGCATCGCCCAGGAGAAGGCGCGCCCGAACGGCGCCGCGCTGCGCGTGCTGCCACCGCTGCTGTACGGCCAGGGCCATCCCTATGCGATCCCGTTCAGCGGCAGCGGCACCGAGGCCTCGATCGGCGCGCTGACGCGCGATGACCTGGTCGCCTTCCACCGGCAGTGGGTGCGTCCTGACAACGCCACCCTGATCGTGGTCGGCGACACCACCCTGGACGAGGTGGTGCCGCTGCTGGAGAAACACTTCGGCGACTGGAAGGCCGCCACGCCGGCAGTGGCCACGGCCACGCCGGCGGCCGTGCAGCGCCCGGCCCGGCCGACCGTATACCTGGTCGACCAGCCCGGCGCGGTGCAGGCCACGATCCTGGCCGGCCAGGTCGTGCCCTCGACCAAGGACCCGGGTGCGATCCGGTTCGACTTCGCCAACTCGGTGCTCGGCGGCGAATTCACCTCGCGCCTGAACATGAACCTGCGCGAGGACAAGCACTGGGCCTATGGTGCGTACAGCACCAGCCCGGGCGCGATCGGCCAGCGGCCGTGGATCACCTTCGCCCCGGTGCAGATCGACAAGACCGCCGAGTCGCTCAAGGAACTGGACCGCGAGATCCGCGAGTACGCCGGCGGCAAGGCACCGGTCACCGCGGCGGAGGTGGCCAAGATCCAGGCCACCGAGATCCGCAGCCTCCCCGGCGCCTACGAGACCAGCCGCGCGGTGATGGGCACGATCGGCGGCATCGTCCGTTACGACCGCCCGGACGACTACGTGTTCAAGCGCAAGGCCGAGATCGAGGCGCTGACCGTGGAGCAGGTGCAGCAGGCGGCGGCCACCCTCGATCCGGACAAGCTGGTCTGGGTGGTGGTCGGCGACCTCAAGCAGGTCGAGGCGCCGGTGCGCGCGCTGGACCTGGGCGAGGTCCACGTGGTTGACGCCGACGGCAAGCCGGTGGCCGCGAAGAAATGACTCCGCGCACGCGCCGGCTCCGGCCGGCGCGTGCTTTCTTGTGCAGGAGCTGGCTTCAGCCGGCGACACGGGCGTCGGAACCATGAGGGAGTCGCCTGTGCCGAGGGCGTCGGGTCGCCGGCTGAACCCGGCTCCTACAATGAGCTCCGCTTCGACCACATTCATCCTCCGGCCGGCACCCTGATGCCACCGGACCCTTTCTGGAACCGCCTCATGTCCCGCCGCCTGTCCGTCCTGCTGCTCCTGGTCCCATCGCTGGCCGCCTGCACCTGGGTGCCGATCAAGCCCGAGGCCAAGCAGGTCCGGGTCGTGCCCGCCGGCGCCGCGCCGGCCGGCTGCGTGAAGCAGGGCGAGATCGAGGTCGCGGTCAAGCACAGCGTTGCCTTCTACGAGCGCAACCAGGTCAAGGTTCGCGACGAGCTGGAAACCCTGGCCCGCAACGAGGCCGTGGCCTTGCCGGCCGACACCCTGCAGCCGCTCGGCGAGCCGTCCGGTGGCAGCCAGCGTTTCGCTGCCTGGCGTTGTGGTTCCTGAACGTCGCCGGCCGGCGCAGATCGTAAAGATGCGGTGAAGGCGGCCAACCGGTAGAATCGACGCCCCTTTCGCCCGATCGGCGCGGATTGCCATGCTTTTCAAGAATGTCTCCATCGCGGGACTGGCGCATGTCGATGCGCCGCACACCCTCACCTCGCAGGAAATCAACGAGCGGCTGAAGCCGACCCTGGATCGCCTCGGCATCCGGGTCGACGTGCTCGGCGACATCGCCGGCATCCACGCCCGCCGCATGTGGGACGAGAACGTGCAGGCCTCCGACGTCGCCACCGTGGCCGCGCGCAAGGCGCTGGAAGACGCCGGCATCGACGTGGACAGGATCGGCCTGCTGGTCAACACCTCGGTCAGCCGCGACTACCTGGAGCCGTCCACCGCCTCCATCGTCTCGGGCAACCTGGGCGTCGGCGACGAGTGCATGACCTTCGACGTCGCCAACGCCTGCCTGGCCTTCATCAACGGCATGGACATCGCCGCGCGCATGCTCGAGCGCGGCGAGATCGACTACGCCCTGGTCGTCGACGGCGAGACCGCCAACCTGGTCTACGAGAAGACCCTGGAGCGGATGATGGCCCCGGACGTGACCGAGCAGCAGTTCCGCGACGAAATGGCCGCCCTGACCCTGGGCTGCGGCGCCGCGGCCATGGTCCTGGCCCGGCGCGAGCTGGTCCCGGACGCGCCGCGCTACAAGGGCGGGGTGACCCGCTCGGCCACCGAGTTCAACAAGCTGTGCCGCGGCAACCTGGACCGCATGGTCACCGACACCCGGATGCTGCTGATCGAGGGCATCAAGCTGGCGACCAAGACCTTCGCCGCCGCCAAGCTGGCACTGGGCTGGGCGGTGGACGAGCTGGACCAGTTCGTGATCCACCAGGTCAGCCGTCCGCACACGGCCGCCTTCGTCAAGTCCATCGGCATCGACCCGAAGAAGGTCATGACCATCTTCGGCGAACACGGCAACATCGGCCCGGCTTCGGTGCCGATCGTGCTGAGCAAGCTCAAGGAGCTGGGGCGCCTGAAGAAGGGCGACCGGATCGCCCTGCTGGGGATCGGTTCGGGCCTGAACTGCTCGATGGCCGAGGTGGAGTGGTAAACCGCTTGCCGGCAGAACGGGCAGGAAATTTCCTTGGCCGGTCAGCAGGGGTTGACTAGGTAAAATTCATGTATCAAATTTTCCTTGTTTCCGGATTCCGGGCTGCAAGGAAAAGCTGATGCCGCGTGAAGCCACAGGGCATTACGTCCCCGGTTCGCTTGCCGGTAGCCGCTACCAAGCCTTCGTCCCAGATCCATTGCCGCCGGACCCGCCGCTGGACTTCGGTGCTGGCGAGCTGGTCGCCCGCAAGGAACGCGCCGACCAGGCGCTGGGCCGGCTGGACGGCATCACGTTGATGCTGCCGGACCCGGCCCTGTTTCTCTACCAGTACGTCCGCAAGGAAGCGTTGCTGTCGTCGCAGATCGAGGGCACCCAGTCCTCGCTGTCGGACCTGCTGCTGTTCGAGGCTGATGCTGCGCCGGGCGTGCCCATTGACGACGTCGAGGAGGTCTCCAACTACGTCGCCGCCCTCAACCACGGTCTGCGCCGGCTGCGTGAGGACGATTTCCCGCTGTCCCTGCGCCTGATCCGCGAGATGCATGCCCTGCTGCTGAAGGGGGGGCGCGGTGCGACCAAGCAGCCGGGCGAGTTCCGCAAGGGCCAGGTCTGGGTCGGCGGTCTCTCGCCGGCGCTCGCCCATTTCGTGCCGCCGCCGCCGGAGGCCCTGCCGGACGCGCTGGCCGCGCTTGAACGCTTCCTACATACGCCGCCCGGGCAGACGCCGCCGCTGGTCAAGGCGGCCCTGGCGCATGTCCAGTTCGAGACCATCCACCCCTTCAGCGATGGCAATGGCCGGCTCGGGCGGCTGCTGATCGCCCTGATCCTGTGCAACGAAGGCGTGCTGCGCGAGCCGAGCCTGTACCTGAGCCTGTACTTCAAGCGCCGGCGCGCCGACTACTACGACCGCCTCAACGCCGTGCGCGTGAACGGCGACTGGGAGGGCTGGCTGGGCTTCTTCCTCGACGGCGTGGCCGAGACCGCGCAGCAGGCGGTGGACACCGCCCAGCGCCTGCTTGCCCTGCTGGCCAGCGACCGCGCCCGCATCGCCGCCCTGGGCAAGCGCGCCGGCAACGTCGGACTGGTGTTCGAGCAATTCGCCCGCCGGGTAGTGCTGACCGTGCCGCAGGTCGCTCCGCAGCTGGCGCTCAGCGCCCCGACCATTCGCGCCGCAGTGCGCGCGCTGGAAGAACTGGAAATCGTCAACGAACTCACCGGCCAGCAACGGCACCGGGTGTTCGCCTACCAGAAGTATCTCGACATCCTCAGCGAGGGAGCGCAGCCGCTGTGAAGGATGACAGGAGTATGTCCGCATGCCACTGAGCCTCAATGAGATCCAGCAAAAAAGGGGCCAGAGGGAATTACCGCTTTAAACGGCAACTCCCTCTGGCCCCTTCTCCCCGCCCCTTTTCCCCACCCGCAGCCGGGGAGTTCAATCCACCCCGCAGCACTTCTTGTACTTCTTCCCGCTGCCGCAGGGGCAGGGATCGTTGCGGCCCGGTCCGGCGTCGCGGCGGATCGGGGTGCGCGGAGTCAGCGCGTGCACGCGGTGGTGGTTGAGATCGGCCAGCATCGAGGGCAGGTCGATGACGACCGCCAGGCGTTCGCGGTAACCAATGGGCGTAGCCGGTACGCCCGGGTCGTCGGGATCGATCGCCTCGCCGCTGGCCAGGCGGTCGAGCTGGTCGAAGATCTCCTCGATCCACGCGTTCTCGTCCAGCCACTGGTCCCACTCCTGCTCACGCAGCATCACCGCGGTGAAGAAGCCCAGTGCCCAGTCCTGGCCGACGTCGAGTTCGTCTTCCTGCAGGGCATTCCCGCCGGTCAGCTCCGGGTCTTCGGGCAGCCACAGCAATGGCGCGAGGTGGTCGGGCAGGGTGTCGCCGTCGTGGCGCGCGCGCGCGGCGCACATGTTCCAGTGGCCCATCAGCAACTGCTGGACCTGGAGGCCGTCCTCCTCGCTGTCCCAGCGCGGCGGCTTGCCGCCCCAGACCACAGGCTGCCATTCGCTGGGCGGCACCAGCGACGGAGCCACCACCAGGGCCGACAGGAATCCGTCCAGCGCCTCCAGATTGAGGCCCTTGAAAGGTACCGCGCGCTGCTCGAGCAGTTCGGAGAGGCGCTCGATCTGGTGGTCGTCGAGGTGGGGCGGGGGCGTGGCGTGGCGGGACATGGCAAAGGACGTTGGCGGGATCGCGCGCATGGTAGTCCGTGCAGGCCGGGCCTGGCACCGCGACGGACGGGGAGCAGGCCACGTCCGTGGCGGTCCGTGCCATCCGCCAGCGGGCGGCACGCAGTCGCGGGGCCCGGGCCGACTGGTTGCAGTGCGAACAGGCAGGGAGCCCATGGGTACAATGCCCGATTCGACGCTTGTGCCCGCTGCCATCGTGGCCTACCCAGATTACGAGTTCACCCGCCACCACCTGGAAGTGCGTCCCGGCATCCGGATGCACTACCTGGACGAGGGCCCGCGCGACGGCGAGGTCGTGGTCATGCTGCACGGCAACCCGTCGTGGAGCTACTACTGGCGCACGCTGGTGGCGGGGCTCAGCGACAGGTACCGCTGCATCGTCCCCGACCACGTCGGCATGGGCCTGTCGGACAAGCCGGACGACTACCTGGCCTCCTCGCCGCGCTACGACTACACCCTGCAGTCGCGGGTGGACGACCTGGAGGCGCTGCTGCGCCACGCCGGCGTCGATGACGCCACGCCGGTGACCCTGGCCGTGCACGACTGGGGCGGGATGATCGGCTTCGGCTGGGCGCTGGCGCACGCCGCGCAGGTCAAGCGCCTGGTGATCCTCAACACCGCCGCGTTCCCGATGCCGCCAGCCAAGGCCATGCCCTGGCAGATCGCGCTGGGCCGCGACTATTTCGTCGGCGAGGTGGTGATCCGCGCGTTCAACGCCTTCTCCGCCGGCGCCTCGTATCAGGGCGTGGAGCGGAAGATGCCGGCCGGGGTGCGCCGCGCCTACGTGGCGCCGTACGACTCCTGGAAGAACCGGATCGCCACCATCCGCTTCATGCAGGACATCCCGCTCTCGCCGAAGGACAAGGCGTGGCCGCTGCTGGAGGCGGCCGGAAAGGCGCTGCCTTCGTTCGCCGACCGGCCGGCCTTCATCGGCTGGGGCCTGAAGGACTTCGTGTTCGACCAGCACTTCCTGGAGCGCTTCCGCGCCGACCTGCCGCAGGCCGAAGTGCACGCGTTCGAGGACGCTGGGCACTACGTGCTGGAAGACAAGCACGAGGTGCTCGTGCCCGCGATCCGCGCCTTCCTAGACCGCCATCCCCTGTAGGAGCCGGGCTTGCCCGCGACAGGAGCGTTGGAAGGGCGAGGGCGTCGCCTGTGTCTGCGTGGCCGATCACCGGCAAGCCCGGCTCCCGCAACAGCCGCAGTGCCGCCGCTTTTCTGTAGGAGCTGACTTCAGTCGGCGATACGGGCGTCGGAATCACGAGGGCGTCGCCTGTGCAGACGTCGTCGCGTCGCCGGCTGAACCCGGCTCCTACAACGGTAGCGGCGCGGCTGCCCTTGCTGTGCCTGCGTGGCCGATCGCCGGCTCCCGCAACCGCCGCCGTGCCGCCGCTCTTCTGTAGGAGCTGACTTCAGTCGGCGACACGGGCGTCGGGATCACGAGGGCGTCGCCTGTGCAGACGTCGTCGTGTCGCCGGCTGAACCCGGCTCCTACAACAGCAATGGCGCGTCTGCTCTTGCTGTGCCTGCGTGGCCGATCGCCGGCAAGCCCGGCTCCCCGTAACAGCTGCAGTGCCGCCGTTCTTCTGTAGGAGCTGACTTCAGTCGGCGACACGGGCGTCGGAATCACGAGGGCGTCGCCTGGGCCGACGGCGTCGCGTCGCCGGCTGAACCCGGCTCCTACAACAACAGCGGTACGGCCGCTTTTGCAGGAGCGGGCATGACGGCGACCCGGGCGTCGGCAACACGGAGGCGTCGCCGGCGTGACTCGGCCGCCGTCCGCAAGACCGGCGCCTATGCCGGCAACGGATCGCCCTGCACCTGGCCGATGCCCGCCCATGCGTCCATGGTCAGCGGCGGCAAACCGTGCGCCACGCGCGCCCGGTCGCACTGCGGGCTGGGCCGGCCGGATTCCCAGGCCGCTTCCACGTCGCGGCACGCGCTCGGCCGCTGTGGATGGATGGTGCAGCGCGAATAACGGCCGATCTGCGCATCCAACGCGATGCAACGCGGTCGCGCCTGCGACGTGCCGCGCATGGCGCGCTCATGGGTGCGCAGCGGTTCGGTCAGCGCGACCGGCACCGGTCCCCCCAGCGCGGGATCGGTTTCGCTCCAGTGGAAGCTCACGCGGAAATGGGCGCAGCAGGCGCCGCAGCTCAGGCAGGGATGGGGCATCGGGTCCGGGTGCCGGGCAATGCGCGGCGCGAATGGGTGGGCGCGGCATTCTGCCCGAACCGCGGCGCCGGCGTCGCCGCGCCCATCGGCGATAATCGGCCGATGACTTCCAGCCCCTGCAACATCGCCGCGGCGCTGCCGCGACTGGCCGCCGAGCGTCCCGACCAGCCCGCGATCCGCTGCCCCGGCCGGCGCGGCGCCGGCGGCGGCCTGGCCGCCTACGACGTGGTCCTGGACTATCGCGCGCTGGACGCGCGCAGCGACGCGATCGCCGCCGGCCTGGCCCGGCACGGCATCGGCCGCGGCGTGCGCACCGTAGTTATGGTGCGGCCCTCGCCGGAGTTCTTCCTGCTGATGTTCGCCCTGTTCAAGGCCGGCGCGGTGCCGGTGCTGGTCGACCCGGGCATCGACCGGCGCGCGCTGAAACAGTGCCTGGCCGAGGCCCAGGCCGAGGCCTTCGTCGGCATCCCGCTGGCACACGTGGCGCGGCGGGTGCTGGGCTGGGCGAAGTCGGCGCGGACGCTGGTCACCGTCGGCCGCCGCTGGGCCTGGGGCGGAACCACGCTGGCGCAGGTCGAGCGCGCCGGCGCCGGCGCCGGGCCGCAGCTGGCCGACACCGCCCCGGACGAGGTCGCGGCGATCGTCTTCACCAGCGGCTCGACCGGCGTGCCCAAGGGCGTGGTCTACCGCCACCGCCATTTCGTCGCCCAGATCGAGCTGATGCGCCAGGCCTTCGGAATCGAGCCGGGTGGGGTGGACCTGCCGACCTTCCCGCCGTTCGCGTTGTTCGATCCGGCGCTGGGCCTGACCTCGGTGATCCCGGACATGGATCCGACCCGGCCGGCCAGGGCCGATCCGGTGCGCCTGCACGACGCCATCGCCCGCTTCGGAGCGACCCAGCTGTTCGGCTCGCCGGCGCTGATGCGGGTGCTGGCCGACCACGGGCGGCCGCTGCCGACCCTGCGCCGGGTGACCTCGGCCGGCGCGCCGGTGCCGCCGGAAGTGGTGGAGAAGATCCGCACCCTGCTCGCCGACGAGGCGCAGTTCTGGACCCCCTACGGCGCCACCGAGTGCCTGCCGGTGGCGGTGATCGAGGGCCGCGAACTGCAGGCCACGCGTGCGGCGACCGAGGCCGGCGCCGGCACCTGCGTCGGCCGGCCGGTGCCGCCGAACCAGGTGCGGATCATCGCCGTCGACGACGCGCCGATCGCCGACTGGTCCGGGGTGCGCGAGCTGGCGCCGGGCGAGGTCGGCGAGATCACCGTGGCCGGGCCGACCGCCACCGACAGCTATTTCAATCGCGAGGCGGCCACCCGCGCGGCCAAGATCCGCGAGGTGCCGGACGATGGCGGCGAACGCGTCGTGCACCGCATGGGTGACGTCGGCTACTTCGACCGCGAGGGCCGGCTGTGGTTCTGCGGGCGCAAGACCCAGCGCGTGGAAACGGCCGACGGCCCGCTGCACACCGAGCAGGTCGAGCCGGTGTTCAACGTGCATCCGCAGGTGCGGCGCACCGCGCTGGTCGGCGTCGGTGCGCGCGGCACGCAGCGGCCAGTGCTGTGCGTGGAACTGGAGCAGGACGTGCCTGCCGGCGAGTTCCCGCGGATCGAGACCGAATTGCGCGCCATCGGCACGCGCCATCCGCACACCGCGCGCATCGACGCGTTCCTGCGGCATCCGGGCTTCCCGGTCGACATCCGCCACAACGCCAAGATCGGCCGCGAGAAGCTGGCCGAGTGGGCAAGCTCGCGCCTCGGAGGCAACGCATGAAGATCCTGGTCACCGGTGGCGGCGGTTTCCTTGGCCAGGCCCTGTGCCGCGGCCTGCGCGAGCGCGGGCACGAAGTGGTGAGCTTCCAGCGGCGGCACTCGCCGGAACTGGCGGCGCTGGGGGTGGGCCAGGTCCGCGGTGACCTGGCCGACGCGCACGCGGTGATGCACGCGGCCGCCGGTGCCGAGGCGGTATTCCACAACGCGGCCAAGGCCGGCGCCTGGGGCAGCTACGACAGCTACTTCCAGGCCAACGTGGCCGGCACCCGCAACGTGCTGGCCGCCTGCCGCGCGCACGGCATCGGCCGCCTGGTCTACACCTCCACGCCGAGCGTGACCCACCGCGCCACGCATCCGGTCGAAGGCCTGGGCGCCGACGACGTGCCCTACGGCGAGGACTTCCAGGCGCCCTACGCGGCGACCAAGGCGATCGCCGAGCAGGACGTGCTGGCCGCCAGCGACGCGTCGCTGGCGGTGGTCGCGCTGCGCCCGCGCCTGATCTGGGGCCCGGGCGACGCGCAGATCCTGCCGCGCCTGGTCGAGCGCTCGCGCGCCGGCCGCCTGCGCATCGTCGGCAGCGGCGACAACCTGGTCGACACCACCTACATCGACAACGCCGCGCAGGCGCACTTCGACGCCTTCGAGCACCTGGCGCCGGGCGCGGCCTGCGCCGGCAAGGCCTACTTCATTTCCAACGGCGAGCCGAAGCCGATGCGCGAGGTGCTCAACGCGTTGCTGGCCGCCGCCGGCGCGCCGCCGGTGCACAAGCAGCTCTCGTTCAAGGCCGCCTACCGCATCGGCGCGGTGTGCGAGGCGCTGTGGCCGCTGCTGCGCCTGCGCGGCGAGCCACCGATGACGCGTTTCCTGGCCGAGCAGCTCAGCACCACCCACTGGTACAGCATGGAGCCGGCGCGGCGCGACTTCGGCTACGTGCCACGGGTGTCCTTTGACGAGGGGATCACGAGGCTGAAGGCTTCCCTGCGGGCTACCGACGCCCTCACCTGATCACCACCTGACCGCGCGCAACATCCCCGGCAACCGCCCGGAGTGGCGTTCACCGAGGGATGCCCCATGCTGCACTACGCCGTCGTCTTCTTCGTCATCGCCGTCATCGCCGCGCTGCTGGGTTTCAGCGGCATCGCCGGTGCCGCCACCAACATCGCCTGGATCCTGTTCGTCGTGTTCCTGGTCCTGGGTGCGATCTCGCTGCTGCGCGGCCGCAAGGTATAGCGTCGCCGCGGTAAGCCTGGCCGGGGGCATCCGGCCAGCGACGGGCGACGTCCGGCCCCGTGCCGGACGTCGCCTTTTTTGTGTAGGAGCCGGGTTCAGCCGGCGACACGCCACGCTGGCACAGGCGACTCCTCCATGGTTCCGACGCCCGTGTCGCCCACTGAAGTGGGCTCTTACATGAGGCGCCACTGGCCGGCATCGGACGTGTGGCGTCGGTAGAATGCCGGCCATGCCGACTCCCTTCGCAGCCCTCAAGCCGCTGGCCGGACGCGCCCTGGAAGCGGCGCTCAACCATGCCGTGGCGCTGGACCCCGATACGCGCACCGCGCTGGCATCGCTGGACGGCCGCCGCGTGTCGCTGACGCTCGAGTCGCCGCCGCTGGCGCTGGAGATCGGCGTGCACGGCGGCTACCTGCAGGTGGGCCCGCCGCTGCACGAGGCGGACCTGGCCGTGCGCGGCAGCGTCGGTGGCCTGCTCGGGCAGCTGCCGTTCCTCGCCGGCGCGCGCGGCAAGGGCCGCCTGCACGTGTCCGGCGACGCGGAACTGGCGCAGCGCCTGCAGCGGCTGGCCGCCGGGTTCGACCCGGACTGGCAGCAGCCCTTCGTAAACGCCTTCGGCGAGGTGATCGGGGTGCAGATCGCCAACGCCGCCGCCGCGGCGCTGCGCGACGCGCGCGCGGCAGCCGTGGGCCTGGCCCGGTCGGGCGCCGAATACGTCACCGAGGAAAGCCGCGACGTGGTCGCCCGCGCCGAACTGGGCGCATTCCACGACGACGTCGACACCCTGCGCGACGACGTCGAACGCGTCGCCGCGCGCATCGCCCGCCTGCGGCAAACCGAGGCTGCCCCGTGAGGGCCGCGCTGCGTGCATGGCGCATCGGCCGGGTGGTCCTGCGCTATCGCCTGGACGAACTGCTCGACGACACCCCGGCCGAACGCTGGCTGCGCCTGGGCAAGCCGTTCGTGCCGCGCGCGCCTGCGCAGGTGGCGT
Organism: Pseudoxanthomonas suwonensis; assembly: GCF_000972865.1. Lineage (NCBI taxonomy): Bacteria > Pseudomonadati > Pseudomonadota > Gammaproteobacteria > Lysobacterales > Lysobacteraceae > Pseudoxanthomonas > Pseudoxanthomonas suwonensis. The sequence continues at coordinate 1,719,622 of NZ_CP011144.1, read as the reverse complement.
CGCTGCCGCGCGGCGCGCGCCTGCGCCTGGCGCTGCAGGAACTGGGGCCGATCTTCGTCAAGTTCGGGCAGATCCTGTCCACCCGCCGCGACCTGGTACCGCTGGACATCGCCGAAGAGCTGACGCTGCTGCAGGACCAGGTGGCGCCGTTCGACGGCGACGCCGCGCGCGCGATCGTCGAACAGGCGCTCGGCCGCCCGGTGGGCGAGGCCTTCGCCGCGTTCGACACCGTGCCGCTGGCCTCGGCCTCGGTCGCGCAGGTGCACGCCGCGCGCCTGCACGGTGGCCGCGAGGTGGTGGTCAAGGTGCTGCGGCCGGCGGTCGAGAAGCAGATCGCCTCGGACATCGCCCTGCTGCGCTCGCTGGCCGCGCTGGTCGACCGCACCCATCCCAACGCCGACAAGATCCGCCCGCAGCTGGTGGTCGACGAGATCCAGGCGACCCTGGCCGCCGAGCTGGACCTGCAGCGCGAGGGCGCCAACGCCAGCGTCATGCGCCGGCTGTGGGCCGACTCGCCGGACCTGTACGTGCCGGAAGTGATCTGGACCCACACCGCCGAGCGCGCGCTGACCATGGAGCGGGTCAGCGGCATCCCGTCGGACGACATCGCAGCACTGGATGCGGCCGGGATCGACCGTAGCAGGCTGGCGGCCAAGGGCGTGCGCGTGTTCTACACCCAGGTGTTCCGCGACAACTTCTTCCACGCCGACGCGCACGCCGGCAACATCTGGGTCGACGACGACCCGGCCCGCCGCGAGGACCCGCGCTTCGTGGTGCTCGACTTCGGCATCGTCGGCCAGCTCTCGGCGCAGGACCAGTACTACCTGGCCGAGAACTTCATGGCGATCTTCCGCAAGGACTACCGCCGCATCGCCGAACTGCACGTGGAGGCCGGCTGGATGCCGGCGACGGTGCGGATCGACGAGCTGGAGGCCGCCGCGCGCGCGGTGTGCGAACCCTACTTCACCCGGCCGCTGAGCGAGATCTCGCTGGCCGAAGTGCTGGCCAAGCTGTTCCGCACCGCCCAGCGCTACCAGCTGACCCTGCAGCCGCAGCTGATCCTGCTGCAGAAGACCCTGCTCAACATCGAGGGTGTCGGCCGCCAGCTCGACCCGAAACTGGACATCTGGGCGGTGGCGCAGCCGGTGCTCGAACGGATCCTGCGCGAGCGCTACAGCCCGCGCCGGCTGCTGCGCGAGTTCAGCAAGCGCGCGCCGGAACTGGTGACCCGCGCGCCGGAGATGCCGCGGCTGCTGCACGCCTGGCTGGAGCAGCAGGTCGAGGGTTGCCACGAGATGGGCATCCGTTCGCAGGAACTGGCCGAGCTGGCGCGCACGCTGCAGACCCTGCAGCGCCGCTCGGTCGCGGCGATCCTCGGCAGCGGCCTGCTGCTGGTGGCCGCGGTGCTGTACGCGCTGGAAGCCGGCGGCCCGCGCCTGCTGGGGGTGCCGCTGTCGGCGTGGATCGCCGGGATCGGCGGCCTGTGGGCGATCCTGGCGGCGCTGCCGCGGCGCTGAGCGCGGCTTTCTCGCCGTCTCCGGATGATCGTCGCGCGATTTCCGGCGAACGCGCGCGACTGGCTTGGACACGCATCCCACACCTCGCCGTTGCAGGAGCCGGGCTTGCCTGCGATGCGACGCCGTCGGCACAGGTGACGGCGTCGTGATCCCGACGCCCGTGTCGCCGACTGAAGTCGGCTCCTACAGGAGAGCGGCCGCGCCGCGGCTGTTGTAGGAGCCGGGTTCAGCCGGCGACCCGACGCCGTCGGCCCAGGCGACTCCCTCGTGTTTCCGACGCCCGTGTCGCCAGCAAGCTGGGCTCCTAGAGAAAGCCGCCGCCTCGTTGCAGGAGCCGGGCTTGCCGGCGACAGACTGCTGCAGGGCGGCAGTCGCAGGCGGCCCAGGCGACCGGCCCGTGCCACCCGCTGGCGTGATGCGGCGACCCCTTACTGCCCGGTCGCCGCTGCCGCGAAATCACCGGCGGCGAACACGCTCAACTTGGCCGGATCCAGGTGCCTGCGGATCGCGGCGTTGACCTGCTCCAGCGTCAGCGTGCGGTACTTCTCGTCCAGGTCGGCGGTGAACTGCATGGTGCGGCCGAAGAACAGCTGGTCCTGCAGCATGCTGGCCACCTGCGCGTCGTTGGCGCGGGCCTGCTCGCGTTCGGTCAGCAGGCCGGATACCGCGTCGCGCAATTCCTCGGCGGTGATGCCGTCGGCGGCCAGCTTCGCCAGTTCCTCGCGCACCGCCGCCTCGACCTTGTCGATGTTCTGCGGCGCGGCGATGGCCTGGATCGAGAAGCTGCCGGCGTCGTCCTGGCCGTCGAGGCTGTCGTCGGCGCGGATCGCGCTGGATACGCCATAGCTCAGGCCCTCCCGCTGGCGGATGCGGTCGCCCAGCCGCGACTTCAGCGCGCCGCCGCCGAACACCCGGTTGGCCACCACCAGCGCCGGGTAGTCCTCGTCGGTGACGCGCAGGGCCACGTTGTGGCGGGCCAGGAACACCGCGTTCGGCTTGTCCGGCGCGGGCAGGCGCTGCTCCGCCACCGCCACCGCGGCGTGGCGCGTGGCGATCGGCGCATAGGCGCGCGCGGTCTTCCAGTCGGCGAACAGTTCCTCCAGCTGCTTCCTCACCGCCGCAGGATCGAAGTCGCCGACGATGGCGATCTCGCCCTGCGCGGTGCCGTAGAAGTCGCGATGGAACGCGACCAGGTCCTCGTGCCCGAGCGCGCGCAGCGCGGCCAGCGACTCGTCCAGGGTACGCACGTGCAGCGGATGGCCGGCCGGCCACGGGTCGAAGTGCAGCGACAGTGCCTGTCCGGCAATCGAACCGGGCTCCCTGCGCGAGGCTTCCAGGCCGGTGACCGCCTGCAGCCTGAGCTGCTCGAACTCGTCCTGCGGGAACGCCGGCTCGCGCAGCAGCGAAGCCATCAACGCCAGCGCTTCGGGCAGGTGCTCGCGGCGGCTGAGCAGGGACAGCGAGGCGCCCTGCAGGCCGCCGCCGACGCCGCCCTTGGTCTGCAGCGCCTCCAGCTTCTGGTCGATCTGCACCCGGCTCAGCTGTTTCGAGCCGCGCATCAGCATCGCGCCGGTCAGGCCCGCGGCGGTGTCGCGGCCGGCAAGCGAGGCCGCGTCGCCGAAGCGGAAGCTGCCGGTCACCGACACGGTGCCGCCGCGGGTGCGCTTGGGCAGCAGCGCCACTTTCAGCCCGTCGCCGAGGGTGAAGCGCTCGGTGCGCGCTTCGATGTTCGCCGGCGTCGGCTCGAAGTGCTCGCCGGCCTCCACCGCGGCGCGGCCGGTGTAGCCGGCCACGACCTGTGCCGCCGCCGGCGCGGCCGGTACCTCGACCCGGTCGGGCGCGTCGGTCGGCACGAAGCGGCCCAGGGTGCGGTTGCTCGAGCGCAGGTACTGCGCGGCGACGCGGTTGACGTCCTCGGCGGTGACCTGGGCGATCGCGTCGCGGCTGGTGAACAGCAGCCGCCAGTCGCCGGCGGCGACGAACTCCGACAGGCCCATGCCCACCGCGTTGACGTCGGTGAAGTACAGGTCGTAGGAGTTGGCGATGCGCTGCTGCGCCTGCGCCACTTCCTCGGCGGTGACCGGTTCCTTGGCCACCTGTTCCAGCTGCGCCAGTAGGACTTGTTCCATCTTCGCCGCGTCGCCGTCGCGCGGCTGCACCGCCACCGCGGTGAACAGCCCGGCGTCGGCGCGCGCCTCGGCACTGGCGCCGGCGCCGGCCGCGATCCGCGGTTCGACCAGGGCCCGGTGCAGGCGCCCGCCCGGGGTGTAGCCGAGCACGTTGGCCAGCACCGCCAGCGCCGCGCTGTCGGCGTGGGTGCGCGCCGGGATGTGGTAGGCGGCCGCGACCAGGTTGATGTCGCCGGTGCGGCGCACGGTGACCTCGCGCTCGCCGTCCTGCGCCGGCTCCACGGTCGGGAAGCGCGGCAGCGGCGCCTTCGGGTTCTTCAGCGGACCGAACGCGGCCTGCACCTTGCCCAGCACTTCGGCCGGGTCGATGCGGCCGGCGATCACCAGGGTCGCGTTGTCCGGCCGGTACCAGGTCCGGTAGAAGTCCTGCAGCTGGCCGATGTCGATGCCTTCCACGTCCGAGCGCGCGCCGATCGTGGTGTGGCCGTAGTTGTGCCAGAGGTAGGCGGTCGAGCGCAGGCGCTGCATCAGCACGCCGGCCGGATTGTTCTCGCCGGCCTCCAGCTCGTTGCGGACCACGGCCATCTCGCTGTCCAGGTCGGCCTTGGCGACCCGCGAGTTGAGCATGCGGTCGGCCTCCATGCGCAGCACCCAGTCCAGGTTCTCCGCGCCGGCGGGGAACGAGGCGAAATAGTTGGTGCGGTCCAGCGAAGTGGTGGCGTTGAAGGCGATGCCGCGGCGCTTCATCTCGCCGCTGATGTCGTCGTGGGTCGGCGTGCCCTTGAACAGCAGGTGCTCGAGCAGGTGGGCCATGCCGGTCTGGCCATAGTTCTCGTGCACCGAGCCCACGCCGTAGGTCAGGTTGACGGTGACGGTGGGCTTGGTCGGATCGGGGAACAGCAGCACGCGCAGGCCGTTGGCCAGGGTGAACTCGCTGATGCCCTCGATGCTCGGACCGGCGGCCACGCCCTTCGGCAGCGCGGGTGCCTGCGCGACGGAAATGCCGGGCAGGGCGAGTGAGAATGCCAGGGCGAATGCGAGAATTGCCTTGTGGCTGGGGATCATCCGTGGTCTCCAATGGGTCGAGGCCGGCGCTCGTGCCGGTCGCGCGAGTTTCGCAGATGCGGCGGTGGGCTGCAGCGGAAGGGAGGAGCGATGCGGTTGCCGGTACTGTACGAGGATGCGTGGCTGGCGGTGGTCGACAAGCCGGCGGGGTTGATGGTGCACGACAGCGCGCTGGCGGCCGACGAGACCGACTTCGCCGCCGACCGCCTGCGCGGGCAGTTCGGCCGGCCGATCCACCTGGTGCACCGCCTCGACCGCGCCACCAGCGGCTGCCTGCTGGTGGCGTTCGACCGCGACAGCGCCTCGGCGCTGGGCAAGGCAGTGATGGCGCAGCAGCTGGACAAGCGCTACCTGGCCGTGTGCCGCGGCTGGCCGGAGGACGCCTTCACCATCGACCATCCGCTCGACGGCGGGCCGGGCAAGCCGCAGAAGAAGCCGGCGGTGACCCGTTTCCGGCGCCTGGCCACCGGTGAACTGCCGGTGCCGTCGGCCGGCTTCCCGACGTCGCGTTACGCGCTGCTGGAGTGCGAGCCATTGACCGGCCGCTTCCGCCAGATCCGCCGCCACCTCAAGCACGCCTCGCACCACCTGGTCGGCGACACCAGCCATGGCGACGGCCGCCACAACCGCGAGTTCCGCATGCGCGGCGTGCACCGGATGCTGCTGCATGCCTGGGTGCTGGGTTTCCCGCATCCGCAGGACGGCCGCCTGCTGCGGGTGCAGGCGCCGCTGGATGACGAGTACGCGAAGGCGCTGGGCCTGTTCGGCTGGCAGTTGCCTCCGGTCCTGTAGGAGCCCAGCTTGCTGGCGACACCGGCGTCCGGGTCATGAGGGCGTCGCCTACGCCGACGGCGTCGGGTCGCCGGCTGAACCCGGCTCCTACAACAGCACCGGCGCGGCCGCTCCCTGTAGGAGCTGACTTCAGTCGGCGACACGGGCGTCGGAACCACGAGGCCGTCGCCTGTGCCGACGGCGTCGCGTCGCGGGCAAGCCCGGCTCCTACAGGGCGGGTCGTGCCGCGCGTGGTGGCATGTTCACCGGCCGGGGCCCACCTGTGTCGCATCATCGGGACGACGTCCATGTCGCCGGCGAGCCGGCTCCTACATACAATCCGTCCATGCCCGCCGATCCACTCACCATCAGCCCCGGCCTGGCGATCCCGGAGTCGGAGATCGCCGAGCGCTTCGTGCGCGCCAGCGGCGCCGGCGGGCAGAACGTCAACAAGGTCTCCAGCGCGGTGGAGCTGCGCTTCGACGTCGCCAACTCGCCCTCGCTGCCGGACGCGCTGCGCGCGCGCCTGCTGGCCCGGCGCGACCGCCGCCTCACCGACGAAGGCGTGCTGGTGATCGACGCGCAGCGCTTCCGCACCCAGGACCGCAACCGCCAGGACGCGCGCGAGCGCCTGGCCGCGTTCATCGCCGCCGGCCTGTCGGTGCCCAAGCGCCGGATCGAGACCAAGCCGACCCGAGCCTCGAAGCAGCGCCGCCTGGAAGGCAAGCGCGAGCGCAGCCAGATCAAGCGCGGCCGCAGCACGCGGAGCTGGGACTGAGCATGGCCGCGGACGCACCGCTGCTGCCCGCGATCCCGCCGAACATGCCGCAGGTACCCGCGCGCCGCCGCTTCTCGCGCTGGCTCGGCCGCACCGTGCTGCGCCTGGGTGGCTGGCGGGTGACCGGTGAGCTGCCGGACATCCCCAGGCTGGTGCTGATCGCCGCGCCGCATTCGTCCAACTGGGACGGGGTGTGGGGCATGGCGGCCAAGCTGGCGCTGGGCTTCGACGTGCGCGTGCTGGGCAAGGACTCGCTGTTCTGGTGGCCGCTGTCGATCGTGCTGCGCCGGCTGGGCGTGATCGCGGTGGACCGCGGCAACCCGCAGGGCGTGGTCGAGCAGGCGATCGAGCTGGTCCGCACCTCGCCGAGGATGTGGTACGCGCTCACCCCCGAGGGCACGCGCAAACCGGTGCGGCAGTGGAAGAGCGGCTTCCTCAAGATCGCACACGGCGCCGGCGTGCCGGTGCTGATGGCCTACTTCCACTACCCGGACAGGACCATCGGCGTCGGTCCGCTGTTCCACCCCAGCGGCGACCTGCAGGCCGACATGGCCGCGGTGCGCGAGTGGTACCGGCCCTGGATGGGCAAGAACCGCGGCACGGTATAGGGAGGCGCGCGATGGCCGTCGCCCTGGTCTGGCTCCGCGACGACCTGCGCCTGGACGACCAGCCGGCGCTGCGCGCCGCGCTCGAGCGCGGCTGGCTGCCGGTGCCGGTGTACATCCATGCGCCGGACGATGAGGGCGACTGGGCGCCGGGGGCGGCGTCCGATGCCTGGCGTCGCCGCTCGCTCGCGGCGCTGGCGGCCGAGCTGGAGCGCCGCGGCTCGCGCCTGCTGCTGCTGCACGGCCCGACCCTGGGCACGCTGCAGGCGCTGGCCGCGCTCACCGGCGCCGAGGCGGTGCTGTGGACGCGGCGCTACGAACCGGCGATCGAGCAGCGCGACGCGAAGATCAAGCGCGCACTGCGCCAGGCCGGCCTGCATGCGGAGAGCTTCAACGGCGCGCTGCTGTTCGAGCCGTGGGAACTGGCGACCAGGCAGGGCGATCCGTACCGCGTGTTCACTCCGTTCTGGCGTTCGGCGCGGGCCGCCTGGCGCGCGCCGCGGACCTGGGATGCGCCGGCGCGGCTGCCGTCGCCGGACGAGGCGGGGGTGCCGCACGGCGTGCCGCTGGACGACGTGCTACCGGCACCGCGGCCGGCGTGGGACGCCGGCTTCTGGGACCGCTTCGTCCCGGGCGAGGCCGGCGCGCGACGGGCGCTGGCGCACTTCGTCGAGCACGCGCTCGGCGACTACGCGGCGGCGCGCGACATGGCCGGCGAACCGGGCACCTCGCGCCTGTCGCCGCACCTGCACTTCGGCGAGGTGTCGGTGCAGCGCGTGGCTGCGGCGGTGCTGGCCGCGGGCGAGGCGGTGGCCGCGGCCGATCGCGACCGCTTCCTCGCCGAGCTGGGCTGGCGCGAGTTCGCCCACCACGTGCTGCACCACTACCCGCACGTGCCCGGGCGCAACCTCGATCCGCGCTTCGAGGCGTTCGCCTGGGCCAACCCCTCGCCGGCGAAGCTGCAGGCGTGGCGCGAGGGCCGCACCGGCGTGCCGATCGTGGATGCCGGCATGCGCGAACTGTGGCACACCGGCTGGATGCACAACCGCGTGCGCATGATCGTGGCCAGCTGGCTTACCAAGCACCTGCGCCTGCACTGGGAGCACGGCGCGCGCTGGTTCTGGGACACGCTGGTGGACGCCGACCTGGCCAACAACACCCAGGGCTGGCAGTGGACCGCCGGCACCGGCGCGGACGCGGCGCCGTACTTCCGCATCTTCAACCCGGTCGCCCAGGCCGCGAAGTTCGATCCCGACGGCGCCTACATCGCGCGCTGGGTGCCGGAACTGGCGCCGCTGCCGGTGCCGGCGCGCTTCGCCCCCTGGGAGCATCCGGACCTGCTGCGGCGCCTCGCGCCGGCGTACCCGCGGCGGCCACAGGTGGACCTGGCCGCCGGCCGCCAGGGCGCGCTGGACGCATTCGCCGCACTGCGGTCGCCCGCCCTGTAGGAGCCCATTCATGGGCGACCCGATGCCGCCGGCTTCATTGCGTTCGCAAGCGGCTCCCGTGATCCGATGCCTGGGGCCGACAGCCTGGCTTCCTCCACCGCACGACCCGCATCACGGCGAGGCAACGGCCGCCGGTTAGCATCGACTGCACCGTTCCCGCCGGAGATGCCGCCATGCGTTCCCTGTCCGCCGTCGTGCTCGCCTCCACGCTCGCCGTCGCCTGTGCCGCCGCGCTGGCCCAGTCGGCGCCCGCACCGGCGGCCAAGCCCTTCGCCGAGCGCGAGGTCGCCCGCTTCGACGAGCCCTGGGCGATGACCTTCCTGCCCGATGGCCGCCTGCTGGTCACCGAGAAGGCCGGTCGCCTGCTGGTGTTCGACCCGGCCACGGGCAAGCGCGCGCGCGTGGGTGGCGTGCCCGACGTGGTCCATGCCGGGCAGGGTGGCCTGGGCGACGTGCTGCTGCACCCGCAGTTCGCGCAGAACGGCTGGGTCTACCTGAGCTACGCCGAGGCGGGCGACGGCGATACCGCCGGCGCGGTGGTGGTGCGCGCCACGCTGGAGCTGGACGGCGACGGCGGCGAACTGCGCAAGCCGCAGGCCATCTGGCGGCAGGTGCCGAAGGTCGCCGGGCGCGGCCACTACGGCCATCGCCTGGCCTTCGACCGCGACGGACTGTTGTGGATCACTTCCGGCGAGCGGCAGAAGTTCGATCCGGCCCAGGACATGGACTCCAACCTCGGCAAGCTAATCCGCCTGCGCGACGACGGCAGCGTGCCCGGGGACAACCCGTTCCAGGGCCAGGGCGAGGTGTCGTCGCAGGTGTGGTCGCTGGGCCACCGCAATCCGCTCGGCCTGGCCTTCGACCGCGACGGCCGGCTGTGGGTGCACGAGATGGGGCCCAAGGGCGGCGACGAGCTCAACCTGATCGAAAAGGGCGCCAACTACGGCTACCCGATCGTCTCCAACGGCGACCACTACGACGGCAAGCCCATTCCCGACCACGACACCCAGCCGCAGTACCGCGCGCCGCTGATCACCTGGACGCCGGTGATCTCGCCGGCCGGCTTCGTGATCTACAGCGGCGACCGCTACCCGGGCTGGAACGGCAGTGGCCTGATCGGCGGCCTGTCCTCGCAGAGCCTGGTGCGGGTGGCACTCGATGGCGACACCGCGCGCGAAGCCGAGCGCTTCGACATGGGCACGCGCATCCGCGAGGTCGAGCAAGGGCCCGACGGCACGATCTGGCTGCTGGAGGATGGCGGGCGCGGCGCGCAGGGGCGGCTGTTCCAGCTCGAGCCGCGGAGCTGAGGCGGCGCGCCGCCCATGCGTGGCCGGCGAGCCTGGCGGCATCGCCGGCGCGCAGGGGAGCGGACGGACTCCGCCACGGCCCGATCGACCACGAACCTGCACGCAGGCGAGGTGAGGCATGCGCACGCCCGAACAGGAAATCCGCGATACGACGGCCGCCTGGGACCAGGCCATGGTCGGCAACGATGCGCAGGCCATCGGCAGGTTCATCGGGGACGAATGGGCCATCATCGGTCCGGATGGCGGCGTCGGCGACAAGCCGCGCTTCCTCGCGCTGGTGGCATCGGGCGAGCTCGCGCACGACGTGATGGAAACGCACGAGCTGGAAGTCCGGGTGTACGGCGATACCGCGGTGACCGTTGCCCGTGGCCTGTCCGGCGGCGCCTGGCGCGGTGCGCCGTTCCTGCTCGGCGAACGCGTTTCCTGCGTATTCGTGCGTCGCGACGGACGCTGGCAGTGCGTACTGACACATCTCTCGCCGCTGCCGGCGGATACGGAGTGATGGCCGTACCGGTAGCGGCATTGCGGACTTCGGGCATGGCAAGATGGCCCGGCACAGGGAGGCTCACATGGAATACGGACCCAAAGTCCACGGCATCCGCCAGATCGCGGTGACCGTGGCGGATGTCGACGTCGCACTCGGCTTCTACCGCGACGTGCTCGGCCTGCCGTTCCTGTTCCGCGCCGGACCGCAGCTGGCGTTCCTGGATGCCGACGGCGTGCGGATCATGCTGACCACGCCGCAGGGCGCGGGCGCGGCCGGCGCCAACTCCGTGTTGTATTTCCGCGTCGCGGACATCGGCGCGGCCTACGCCGCGATGCTCGCCCGCGGCGCTGTCGCCGAGCGCGAGCCGCAGCTCGCAGCGCGCATGCCCGACCATGAACTGTGGATCGCGTTCCTGCGCGATCCGGACGGCAATCTGGCCGGGCTGATGGAGGAAGTGCGCTAGCCGATCCGTGCGTCGCGTCGCGGGCAAGCCCGGCGCCTGCAACGGCCGCGTCGGCTCTTGCAGGAGCCCCAGCTTGCTGGCGACCCGGGCGTCGCAACGTGAGGGCGTCGCCCGGGCCGGCGGCGTCGGGTCGCCGGCTGAACCCGGCTCCTACAACGGCGGTGCCGTCGCCGCTTTTCTGTAGGAGCCGACTTCAGTCGGCGACACGGGCGTCCGAATCATGAGGAAGTCGCCTGTGCCGACGCGTCGTGTCGCGGGCAAGCCCGGCTCCTACGGGGGTGGGTCCTGTGGCGCGGAGTCGCCGCCGCCGCGGTCGCGGCCCAGGGCCATGCCCGCGCCGGCACCGGCGGCCATGCCCCCGCCCATGCCTCCCATTCCACCGCCGCCCCCGCCGCCCTTCCCTTCGCCGCCGTCGCGCTTGCCGCCTCCCCCGCCGCCGGAGGTCACGCGCAATGGACCCTGGCTGGGGATGGCCAGTCCCGTCGGGATCGGCTCCAGGTCCAGTGCCTGGCGGATGAAGGCGCGCAGCGAGGCGACCAGCGCCGCGGTCTCCACCCTGCGCCCGGCGACCATGTCGTCGGCCGCCTGCGCGGCCAGTCGCACCTGCTCCTCGGTGCCGAGCAGGATCACGTCCGACAGCGCGGCCTCGACCGCATCGCGGATGCGACGGCGGCGGTCCGAGCCGGTGGACGACGGATCCTCTTCGGCGGCCAGCTCCGGGTTGCGGCGCAGGTCGCGCAGGTGGGCCGGGTCCACGCTCAGCTCGCCGGTGAAGGAGCCACCCAGGGTCTTGTAGGCGGCGATCAGGGTCTTCAGGCGCTCGTTGATCTGCCGGTTCTCGCGCTCGCGCCGGCGCTGCATCGTCTGCATGAACGCCAGGCGGATGCCGACCGCCACCAGCGACACGATCACCAGCCCGAGCAGCGTGGTGAACAGGCCGGACCAGGAACTGAAGTCGAGGAAGCTGCGCATGCGGGTATCCGTCGGCCGGTGCCGGAGTGGAGCCGGGGTCGGCACAACATAGCGCGGCGGCGTCGCGCCTGCGCCAAGGGCCGGGCCCCGTCCTTCACGTCGCGCCATCACCGCAGAGGCGTCCCGCTGCCAGGGTCGTGATGTTCCTGCCATCTCCCTTTCGCCAGTCGGGAAGGGGGAGGAAACGGAGCTGCGCCGCATGGAGGCAGGCGCGATTGAAGGTCGTGCCGACCCTGCCATCGGTCATGTGGATTCGCGTTGCGGTCGGCGATAGCTTGACGCATTGCCAGTCGCGGGAGCCGCCGATGGACAGGTCGAAGGAGAACGGACGCGCGCGCAATGCCGGCGCCTGGCTGCGCCGCGAGGTGCTGCCGCTGGCCGTGATGCTGCTGCTGCTCGGTACCGCACGCGCCTCGTTCGCCAACCACTACCACGTGCCCAGCGGCTCGATGCAGCCCACGCTGCAGGCGGGCGACCGGGTGGTGGTGGACATGAGCGCCTACGGCCTGCGCGTGCCGTTCACCCGCCACGTGCTGGTGGAACGCGGCCGGCCGCAGCGCGGCGACGTCGTGGTGTTCGCATCGCCGCGCGACGGCACGCGGCTGATCAAGCGCGTGGTCGCGGTGGCTGGCGACCGGGTCGAGCTGTACGACGGCCGCCTGTCGATCAACGGCCTGCCGCTGGCCGACGCCGACGGCGGGGAGGCGGAACGCTTCGGCGCACGCGTGGCGCGGCTGGACCTGGCCGACGGCGGCGGTCCCGACATCCCCGGTGTGGTGGTGCCGCCCGGCCACGTGCTGGTACTGGGCGACCACCGTGGCGACAGCGTCGACGGCCGCTGGTTCGGCTTCGTCGAGGCCGATGCGCTCTACGCCCGCGCGGTGGCGGTGTACTGGCGCCGCGGTGAGGGACCGGGCTGGCAGCGCCTGTAGTGCGGTCCGCCCAGCCCGTCGCCCGGTTCTCGATCCGCACAGCGACCGAGCCGCGCCACTCGACGAGTACCGGGCCTCTGGCCGCGGCTGTGTTGCCCGCTAGAATGCGCCGGCGGCTCGCCGCCGTTTGTCGCCACGGATCAGGAGCATCCCGAGTGAACCCGCCGTTCGTTGCGCTGCTGTCCCTAGCGTTGCTTTCCAGCCTGCCCGGTGCCGCGCACGGCAACCAACCGGACACCGAGGTGATTGCCGATGCCTACGCCAGTCCGGGGCAGCGGGTCGAGCTCGCCGACGGCCGCGCACTGAACTTGCGCTGCAGCGGCGAGGGTGAGCCAGTCGTCGTGCTGGAGGCGGGCGGCAACATGGACTCCAGCACCTGGTATCGGGTACAGCCACGGCTCGCGCAGCTGACCCGGGTATGCGCCTACGACAGGGCCGGCTATGGGTTCAGCGATGAAGGCCCGTATCCACGCGACCTGGAGGCGGATGTCGCCGATCTTCACGCATTCATTCGGGCGTCGGGCATTCCGACGCCGGTACTGCTGGTCGGGCATTCGCTAGGCAGCAACATCGTGCGCAGGGCCGCTCAGCTCCATCCCGGAATGGTCGCCGGACTGGTGCTCGTCGATCCCCCCGAGCAGGGGCCTGACGACCTGTTTCCAGAGGACTGGCGGTTGCAGGTGGCCTCCAGGGTCGCGCAGCGCGAAGAAATCCTGGGCGCCTGCGAGGGTGCCGCCGAAGCGGGCGACATGGACACCATCCGGCAAGCGTGCTTGCGTGCGCCGCCGCCGTGGATGAGCGAACCGGTCGCGGCAGCGATGACGCACAACAAGGCCAAGCCGTCGTACTGGCGAACGCTGCGCTCGGAGCTTGCGCACAACATCGACCTGTTCTCGGCACCGGTGGATGCCGACGAATCCTACGGGTCCATTCCGCTCGTGCTGCTGGCGGCCACCAGGCAGGACGGCGTCCCCGATGAGGTTCGCGCCGTCATCGGAGCTGCGCGTCGCGAAACCCATGCTCGCATCCTGGCGGCGTCCACCCGCAGCAGCCTGGTCGAGGTGGCGGACGCCTCGCACGACATCCAGCTGGATCAACCGGACGAGGTTGTCTCGGCGGTGAAGCGGTTGTTGGGCGCCGGGACCGGCGCGGATGCGCCGGCCGGCAACTGACAGGAAGGTCATTCACCACCGGTCAGTCGCATCCCTGAACGAGCATTCCAGGCCGCACGCGGGATTCCACGGATGCAATGCAGCGGCGGTGCCGCCAGGACGCGTGCTGGTGCTGGGCGACTATCGCGGCGACAGCGTCGACGGCTGCTGGTTCGGCTTCGAGGCCGATGCGATCTGCGCCCGTGCGGTTGCGCGGTCCTGGCGCCGCGGCGAGGCACCGGGCTGGCAGCGCAGCACTCCGCTCAGTCCGCCGTCCAGGCCGCCAGCGCGTAGCCGTCCGGATCGGCGAATTCGAAGCGGCGCCCGCCGGGGAAGTCGAACGCCGGCTTGACGATGCGGCCGCCGGCACCGGCTACGGCCGCTTCGGTGGCGGGCAGGTCCTGGGAATACAGCACCACCAGCGGTCCGCCGGGACGAGGCGTGCCATGGAAAAAGCCGCCGGTCAGGCGCCCGTCGCGGAACTCGCAGTAGTCCGGACCGTAGTCCTGGAAGGTCCAGCCGAAGGCCTGGCCGTAGAATGCCCTGGACGCCGCGATCGAGGCGACGGCGAACTCGAGGTAGTCGATGCGGTGGTGGTTGTCCGGGGTAGTCATCGTGGGCACGCCTTGGTGGATGTCGCCACCGATCCTGTCCGCGGGTGGGTCCGATGGTACGGGATTGCAGCCTGCGGCCGGAAGCGGGCGTGCAATGGTCGAGCCAGTGTGATCCAGTGCGGTCGCTGGCAGGCCAGCGACCGCGCCGTGCAGCTCAGGAAAAGCGCCGGCGCACCCTTTCCCACAGCTGCCGCCGCAGCTGGTAGACGCTGACGCCAAGCACCAGCGCTGTCAGCCAGAACGTGCCTTCGGTGGCCACCGCCGCGACGCTGGCCAGGACCAGCACCGTCCCGGTGCCGACCCCCATCAGGATGCCTGCGCCCAGTGCCAGCCACGACAGCAGGCAGATGCCGGCGGCGACGGCGATCCACCGCAGCTTGCGGCGGGAAGGAGGCTGCGGGGAGATTGCCTTGATGTTCGCCTCGTTCATTTCGCAACCCCGCCCGTGATCGGCTGCAGGTCCTTTGGCAACGGCGAGGCCGGTGTCTCGATCACGCCGACGTTGGACACGATCCACCAGCGCTCGCCATCGTTGAGCAGCTGGAAGTGGTTCAGGCCGCGCATCAGCGGCTTGTCGTCGTTGCGGCGAAGGCGGATCTCGAAGCTGCTCATCACCGAGGCCAGGCCGCCATGCTGTTCGACCCGCGTGACCAGCGGGATCTCGTGGAAGCCGGTGGCGGTGTAGGCCGACTCGGTGTGGGCGATGAGTTCTTCCGGGTCCATGCCCATGATGCCGCTGCCGATCGCGGAGTCCACCGCCACCGACATGCGCGCCCCTTCCAGGAACAGGGCGCGGTAGCGGTCCCAGTCGCGCCCGGCGCCGGCATCGGCGGAGATCACCTCGTACAGGGCATGCACGATGGCTTCGGGCGATTCCCAGTCCCTCGGGCTGGCGTTGGCCGTGCCGGCCAGGCCCAGGGCAAGGCCGGCGGCCAGCAGGCAGCGGGCGGTGGTGTGCTTGAACGTGTGCTTCATCTTCATTCTCCCTTGAGTTGGTCGAGTGCTTCTTGGTCGAGGAACCGGCCGTCGAGGACGACGGCATGGATGTCGCGGGTATGCCCGATGTCGTCGAGCGGGTTGGCGTCGAGCACCAGCAGGTCGGCCTCGTAGCCGGCGACGACGCGGCCCAGGCGCTTGCCCGCACCCAAGGCCTCGGCGGGGTTGCGGGTGGCGGCGAGCAGGATCCGCGGAACCGGCACGCCGGCGTCCGCCAGCAACTGCATTTCGCGATGCAGGCTGATCCCCGGCGCGATCCACGGGTTGCTCATGTCGGTGCCCAGGGTCATCCGCGCATCGGTGGCATGCAGCCGTACCGCCATGCGCTGCACCTTGGGCCAGATGGCGCGGGCACGGACGAAGTCTTCGGGCTGCCAGCCGATGGCGAAGGTGAACCAGTCGTTCCAGTTCGCCAGCAGCCGCGGATGCGCATGGTCGCGGGCATCGGCCTTGTAGGCGCTGTCCTGGTCCTGCACGAAGGCGGCGTGGAAGGCCACCAGCGTCGCGTCGAACACCGGGCGGTGCCGTTGGAAGGCGGCGACCACGCGATTGGCCTCGGGACCGTCGGGGTCGAAGTGTTCCCACCACTCGAAGAACGAATACGTGCCGCCGCGCGCCGTGCCCTGCCAGGCCGCTCGCTGCTCCACGGCCAGCAGGTCCGGGCTCAGCGGCATCAGGTGGACGATGCCGTCCAGCCCCAGCTCCAGCGCATCGGGCCATGCGATGCCTTCCAGGTGCGCCACCGCCGGGCGGCCGTGGCTGTGCGCCGCATCGATGCCGGCCTTCAGAAGATCCGGCGACAGGCCGGTGTAGAGCTTGATCCAGTCGGCCCCGGCCTCGACCTGCGCCTCGACCACCCGCTCCATCTCCTGCGTGGTGCGGGCCGCGATCGCCAGGCCCGGCAGGTCGGCGTTGTTGATCACGGGGCCGGCGTCGAACGCCTCCGGCCCGACCAGTTCGCCGCGCGCGATTGCCGCCTTGTAGCGGGCGGCCGCCGGCAGGTCGCCGCCCGGATTGCGCAGGGTGGTGACCCCGAAGGCCACCAGCCGGCGCGCGTTGTGTATGGCGATGTCGTCGTCGGCCTGCGCCTGCATGACCATGCGGCCGCGTTCGCGTTTGATCTCCATCGGGCCCAGGGTCAGGTGGGCATGCATGTCGATCAGGCCCGGCATCAGGTAGCGGCCGTGCAGATCGATGAGGCGGGCATCGCGCAGGCAGGCCTTGTCGCCGGCATTGGCGACGCGCACCAGGCGCCGTCCCTCTACCCGCACACACTTGGGCGCTGTGACGTGTTCGTGTTCGGCCTCGATGATGTGGACGTTGTCGAGGGCCAACGCATTCCCGGCGGGCCGGGCATCCGCCGGTGCGGCGAGCAGGGTGGACGAGAACAGCAGTGTTGCCAGGATCGGGCGCCGCATAATGGTGGCCTGTTGGCGGAGATGTCTGCCTCCGTAGTCGCCAAGGGCGCGGGAATACTTACGAAAAAAGTTTTCTTTTCCTGGCTGTAAGAAATCGCCTGCCGGCGTCGACTAGGGATTGCTGGCGGGCCATCCGGGCCGCCGATACCGCCATCCGAACCCGCCGCATGCATGCACTCTGGCCCAGCGTCCAAGCCTTCCACCCGCAGCTCTGGCGCGCGGTGTGCGGCTATGAACTCAACCATGCCGTGCGCGAGGAACTGCTGCAGGAAGTGCTTCTGGCGATCTGGGAGAGCCTGCCGCGATTGCGCGACCCGGACATGCTGCTTCCGTTCGTGCTGCGCATCGCCCACAACCTGGGAGCCAGCCACATACGGTCGGAGACGCGCATGCCGACCCCCGTGCCGTTCGACGAGAGCGTGCACGACATGCCGGACCCGACGGCGGGCGGTGACTGCGTGCGCACGCAATGGCTGTTCGAAGCCCTGGCCACGCTGCCACTCAACCTGCGGCAGGTGCTGATGCTGCAGCTGGAAGGTTTCGACTACCAGGAAATCGCGGACATGCTGGGGATCAGCCCGGAGAACGTGGGGGTGCGCCTGCACCGTGCCCGCGAGCGGCTCAAGGCGCTGTCCCGGGAGGAGGAACGACGATGAACTTCGACGACATCCTGAAAGACGCATGGCGGGGCGAGAGCCGCCATGCCGCATCCGTCGACTTGAGCCGCCGCGTACGCCGGCAGCGCCGACGGCACCGGCTGCTGCGCGCGCTGGAGGTGGCGCTGACGCTGATGGCCGTGCTGGTGTTCGGCCATGCGCTGGCGAGCGGACGCATCGGCCCCCCGCACTGGCTGCTGTTGCCGTTCTACCTGGTGTTCCTGCCGGTGGCCTGGGCCTTCATCCTGCGCACGCCACGGCGGTTCGGCGGGGACGTGGCGGAGAACGTGCAGTCGTATGCGAAGCTGCGGATCGCGCAACTGCGAACCGGGTTGCGCGACCTGTGGCTCGCGCGCGTCACGGCCTGGTCCTTGCTGGCGTATGCGATCGCAGCGAACGTGGGCGTCTGGACGCTGGGAGATGCTGATTGGCGGGCCGCAGGCCTGACGCTGCTGGGCTTCTCCCTGGCGTGGATCATTGGTATGTCCTGGTTCGGTCGCTGGCGGCGTCGGGCCTTGCTCAGGGAGTATCGCTCGATGAAGAGCCTGACGGGCGCTTGAGTGGAACTTCCAGGGCCTGGGCCACGTCCGCTTCTGGTCGGAACCTACTCTCGCCCGGTGCAGCGTCCGGCCATCGGCGCGTCCTCGCCGTAGCGGGCGCTGGGAAGGGCCATGCATGAGTACCGCCCGCCTCACCGCTCCGAATGTCCCGCCTCGTCGTACTCGCGCGGCGCCAGCAGGTCGGGCTTGATCAGGGCGATGAAGGCACGCGCCTGCGGCGACAGCACGCGGCCCTTGCGCACCACCACGCCGTAGCTGCGCGAGGGGAAGAACGCGGCCAGCGAGCGCGAGCCCAGGCGGTCGCGGTCGGGCTCGCCCAGGCAGATCGAGGGCACGATCGACACGCCCATGCCCATCGCCACGTACTGCTTGATCACGTCCCAGCCGCTGACCTCCAGCGCCACCGTGTACGGCACCCGGTTCTGCTGCAGCACCAGGTCGACCAGGCGCCAGGTGATCTGCCGCTTCGGCGGCAGGATCAGCGGATGGGCGGCCAGGTCGGCCAGTTCCAGCCGCGGCTTCTTCAGCAGCGGATGGCCGGGCGGGGCGATCAGGCGCTGCTCGAAACGGTAGGCGGCCTCGTAGCTGAGGTCGGCCGGCACGTCGAGCAGGGTGCCGACCACCAGCTCCACCGCATCCTCGCGCAGCAGGTCGGTGCCCTCGCTGGTGACCACGTTGTTGAGGGTCAGGCGCACGTCCGGGTGGCGGGCGCGGAAGGCCTCCACGATCTTCGGCAGCAGGTAGAGGATGGTCGAGCTGTTGGCGGCGATCTTCAGCTCGCCGGCGTCCAGGCCCTGCACCCGCTCGCGGAACGCCGCCTCCAGGCCGTCGATCTGCTCGACCAGGGGCAGGGCCATCTCGTACAGGACCTCGCCCTCCCGGGTCGGCGACAGGCGCCGGCCGTTGCGTTCCAGCAAGGGCACGCCCAAGTCCCGTTCCAGCGCCTGCAGCTGCAGGGTGATGGCCGGCTGGCTGACGAAAAGCGCGTCCGCGGCCCGCGACACCGACCCCAGCCGGACCGTCTGGCAGAACGCGCGCAGCGGCTTGAGCCGGTCGGATTTGTAGGAAAAACGCGGGCTTGCCTTGCTGGGCACGGAATGGTTGTGCCTATTTATTAGTTGTACTTATGAAGTACATTGCCAAAACTGTTTTGTCAAATACTTTGCCGCAGCGCAGCGTGGACTCCCGAGCCGAGCAGCCAGGAGCCTGCCATGTCCGCCACCGCCGCCACTGTCATCCCGACCCCGATCCGTCCGGCCCGTCCCGCCGTTGCCGTCGCCCCGCGCGCGGCCACCGGGCTTGCGTTGACCGAGCGCGTCGCCGGCCAGGAGCAGCTGCTGCCGGCGCCGCTGCTGGGCCTGCTGGTGTCGCTGCACCGGGCGATCGAGCCGGAGCGCCGGGCGCGCCTGGCCGCGCGCCGCGAGCGCCAGGCGTTCGTCGACGCCGGCGGCCTGCCGGACTTCCGCGCCGACACCGCTGCCCTGCGTGCCGGCGACTGGAAGGTCGCGCCGATCCCGCGCGCCTTGCAGGACCGCCGCGTGGAGATCACCGGCCCAACCGACCCGAAGATGGTGATCAACGCGCTGAACTCCGGCGCGCAGTGCTACATGGCCGACTTCGAGGACTCCACCGCGCCGACCTGGCGCAACCTGCTGGCCGGCCAGCGTGCGCTGGCCGCCGCCATCGACGGCACCCTGACCTTCGACGCGGAGAACGGCAAGCAGTACCGCCTGCGTCCGTACGAGGAGCGCGCGGTGCTGATCGTGCGCCCGCGCGGCTGGCACCTGGACGAGAAGCACGTGCGCGTTGACGGCGAGCCGATCGCCGGCGGCCTGTTCGACATGGCGGTGTTCGCCTGGCACAACGCGCGCACGCTGATGGCCAACGATCGCGGCCCGTACTTCTACCTGCCCAAGCTGCAGTCGATGGAAGAGGCTGCGCTGTGGGAGTCGGCGATTTCGCATGTCGAAGCGATGCTGGGCCTGCCGCACGGGCAGATGAAGGTCACCGTGCTGATCGAGACCCTGCCGGCGGTGTTCGAGATGGACGAGATCCTGCACGCGCTGAAGGACCGCATCGTCGGCCTGAACTGCGGCCGCTGGGACTACATCTTCTCCTACCTGAAGACCTTCCGCGCCCATGCCGACAAGGTGCTCCCCGAACGCGGCCAGGTGACCATGACCCAGCCGTTCCTGAAGGCCTACTCGGAACTGCTGATCCGCACCTGCCACCGGCGCGGCGCGCACGCGATGGGCGGCATGGCCGCGCAGATCCCGATCGCCGGCGACGAGGCCGCCAACGAGCAGGCACTGGCGCGGGTGCGCGCCGACAAGCTGCGCGAGGTCACCGCCGGCCATGACGGCACCTGGGTGGCGCATCCGGCGCTGATCCCGGTGGCGCGCGCGGTCTTCGACGCGCACATGCCCACGCCCCACCAGCACCATGTGCTGCGCGAGGACGTGCACGCCAGCCGCGATGGCCTGATCCGGCCCAGCGAGGGCACCATCACCCGCGAGGGCTTCGAGAACAACGTCGAGGTCTGCGTGCGCTACATGGCCGCCTGGCTGGACGGCAACGGCTGCGTGCCGATCCACTGGCTGATGGAGGACGCGGCCACCGCCGAGATCGCCCGCGCGCAGCTGTGGCAGTGGCTGCACCACTCCGATCCGCGCGGCCGCCATGCCGACGGCAGCCCGGTGCACCTGGCCGACGGCACGGTGATCGACTTCGCCCTGTTCGAGCGGACCCTGGCCGCGCTGCCGGACCGGCTGGGCGACACCGCCACCCTGCCGGGCGGATCGCGGATTCCCGAAGCCATCGGCCTGCTCGACGAACTGACCCGTGCCTGCCAGCTGGTCGAATTCCTGACCCTGCCGGCGTACGCGCGGATCGACTGACCGCCACCCGCGATCCCGTCCACCGGCGGGTCGCGACGAACGCCCCTGTGTAGGAGCGGGCATGACCGCGACCCGACGCCGTCGGCCCAGGCGACGCCCTCGTGATTCCGCCGCCCGTGTCGCGGTCATGCCCGCTCCTACAAAAGGCAAGCACGCCGCAACCTCCCCGCCGCCATACCGCACCCCGCCCCACGGAGACCCGCCATGACCACGCTGAAGACCGCCGACCAGATCCGGCACGAATGGAGCACCGACCCGCGCTGGGCCGGCATCACCCGCAACTACACCGCCGAGGACGTGGTCCGGCTGCGCGGCACCATCCCGGTCGAGCATTCGATCGCGAAGATCGGCGCGGAGAAGCTGTGGCGCTACCTGCACGAGAAGGACTTCGTGAACGCACTCGGTGCGCTGACCGGCAACCAGGCCATGCAGCAGGTCAAGGCGGGATTGAACGCGATCTACCTGTCCGGCTGGCAGGTCGCCGCCGACGCCAACCTGGCCGGGCAGATGTACCCGGACCAGTCGCTGTACCCGGCCGACTCGGTGCCGGCGGTGGTGAAGCGCATCAACAACGCGCTGCTGCGCGCCGACCAGCTGCACCACGCCGAGGGCGACGACAGCATCGACTTCCTGCAGCCGATCGTGGCCGACGCCGAGGCCGGCTTCGGCGGCGTGCTCAACGCCTTCGAGCTGATGAAGGCGATGATCGAGGCCGGCGCCTCGGGCGTGCACTTCGAGGACCAGCTGGCCTCGGTGAAGAAGTGCGGGCACATGGGTGGCAAGGTGCTGGTGCCGACCCGCGAGGCGGTGGAGAAGCTCAACGCCGCGCGCCTGGCCGCCGACGTCATGGGCGTGCCCACGATCCTGGTCGCGCGCACCGACGCCGAGGCCGCCGACCTGCTGACCTCCGACGTCGACGACAACGACAAGCCGTTCACCACCGGCGAGCGCACCGTCGAAGGCTTCTACAAGGTGCGCAACGGCCTGGAGCAGTCGATCAGCCGCGGCCTGGCCTACGCGCCCTACGCCGACCTGGTCTGGTGCGAGACCGGCAAGCCCGACCTGGAGTTCGCCCGCAGGTTCGCCGAAGCGATCCACGCCAGGTATCCGGGCAAGCTGCTGGCCTACAACTGCTCGCCGTCCTTCAACTGGAAGAAGAACCTGGACGACGCCACGATCGCCAAATTCCAGAAGGAGATCGCCGGCTACGGCTACAAGTTCCAGTTCATCACCCTGGCCGGCTTCCACGCGCTGAACTACTCGATGTTCAACCTGGCCCACGGCTACGCCCGCCGCCAGATGAGCGCCTTCGTCGAGCTGCAGGAGGCCGAGTTCGCCGCCGCCGAGAAGGGCTTCACCGCGGTCAAGCACCAGCGCGAGGTCGGCACCGGCTACTTCGACCAGGTGACCCAGGCGATCCAGCAGGGCCAGTCCTCGACCACCGCGCTCAAGGGCTCGACCGAGGAAGAACAGTTCCACGACCGCGCCGCGGCCTGAGGCCAGGACGGCCGGACCGGCAGCGCCGGAGGCAGGCCGGTCTTGCGGGTGCGCCTGGGAGAGGGCGCACCCGCTTTTTTTTCCCGGACCCGGCCGCTGCGCCCCCCGTTCCGACGTTACCCCTGTGTAGGAGCCGGGTTTGGCCGGCGACGCGACGACGCCGGCACAGGCGACGCCCTCGTGGTCCCGACGCCCGTGTCGCCGGCTGAACCCGGCTCCTACAGGACACATGCGACACGGGTATCGGAGTCACGCCATGCTGCGATATGGCCTGCCGGAATCGGGGAGCGCGCTTGCGCATGCGCCAGGCGCCGCCACCGGGCCTCGGCCGGGCCGGCCGCCGGTCCCGGCCCGTCGCGCCGCCCGCAAGGCCACCCGCCCCGGCCCACGCCCCCACCGGTCCATTCCCCGGATGCCCAGCGGTCGCCCCGGGCCGACGGCCGGTGGCCGACCTCCCATTTGGGTCCCGTGGCATACGCGACCCGATGGTATGCTCCCCGTTCACCCGGGGGGGGCCGGGTACGGGAGCCGTGGGATGTCGAGCGACGGCGTGGCACGCAACGTCCGAGACAGGATGGACCAGGATGGCAGCGGTGGCGGAAACGCCGCCCTGGCGGCGTGCGAGTTCGATTTGTTCGCCGCCGTCGGCCGCGAGCGGGTCGTGCGCGCCGGCGAGCGCGTGTTCCGCCGCGGCGACACCGGCGACCTCATGTACGTCATCGGCCACGGCCGGATCGAGCTGGACTTCGGCAACGACCTGGCCACCAAGCAGCTGGGGCCGCAGGAGTTCTTCGGCGAACTGGGCCTGCTGATCGGCGAGCACACCCGCAGCGCCGACGCGGTGGCCGCCACCGACGGCCGCCTGGTGGAACTGGGCCAGGAGGAGTTCCAGCAGCTGGTCGAGCGCAACCCGGGGCTGGTGGCGCAGTTCCTGCGCCGCTCCATCACCCGCGTGGTGCTCAACGAGCAGAGCCTGATCCGCCAGCTGCGCCGCCGCAACCAGGACTTGGAAACGGCGCTGGACAACCTCTACGCCACCACCCACCAGCTCAACCAGACCGAGGAGCTGATCCGCACCGACGAGCTCACCGGCCTGTACAACCGCCGCGGCCTGACCCTGCACCTGCAGGAGTGCCGCCGGCTGGGCATGAAGAACGCGATGGGCCTGGTGCTGGTGGACTGCGACCGCTTCAAGCAGGTCAACGACGACCACGGCCACCTGATCGGCGACCGCGTGCTGCAGAACATCGCCGGCATCCTGCGCTCGGTGGCCGGCGCCGACGACGTGCCTTGCCGCCTGGGCGGCGACGAATTCTGCCTGCTGGTGTCGGCGCACCGGCGCGAGGACGTGATGCGCTACGCCGATTTCGTGGTCACCACCACCCGCAGCCTGCTGCTGCTGCAGCAGGCGGTGCCGACCATCTGCCCGGTCAGCGTCGGCGCCTGCCTGGTGGAGCCCGAGCAGGACTGGAATGACTGGTACGCCCGCGCCGACTCGGCCCTGTACGAAGCCAAGCGCCTGGGCGGCAACCGGGCCTTCTGGATCGACGGCGCCGAATCGCTGGGTACCTGAGACGGCGACGATGGATGGCATGCCGCACGACGCCAACGCCCCGCAGCTGCGGACCCTGCTGCTGACCGACCTGTGCGACTCGACGAACCTGGTGGAGTCGCTGGGCGACAGCCGGGCCGCGGTCGTGTTCCGCGACCACGACCGCCTGGTGCTGGAACTGCAGCAGCGCTGGCGCGGCCGCCTGATCGATCGCTCCGACGGCCTGCTGCTGCTGTTCGAGCGCCCGCTGGACGGGCTCGGCTTCGCCCTGGACTACCGCCGCGGCCTGGACGCGCTCGGCCAGGCGCACCGCATCGGCCCGCTGCTGGCGCGCGCCGGCCTGCACGTGGGCGAGGTGCTGATCTGGCGCAACAGCGAGGAAGCGGTGAGCGCCGGCGCCAAGCCGGTGGAGGTCGAAGGCCTGGCCAAGCCGTTCGCCGCGCGGCTGATGCAGCTGGCCCGGCCCGGCCAGATCCTGCTGTCGTCGGTGGCCGAGCCGCTGGTGCGCCGCTCGGCGCGCGAGCTGGGCGAGCGCGGCGAGGCGCTGCAGTGGCGCACGCACGGGCGCTGGCACTTCAAGGGCGTACCGGAAGTGCAGGAAGTGCACGAGGTCGGCGAGCCCGGCTTCGCCCCGCTGCGCATGCCGCGCGGCGACGCCAAGGCGCGGCGCGAGATGCCGTTGTGGCGCCGGCCCGCCGCGCTGGTGGCCGAAGTGGTGCTCGTCGCCGGGCTGGTGGTGGGTGGCTGGTTCATCACCCGGCCCGAGCCGGCCATCGCCTTCTCCGAACGCGACTGGGTGGTGGTGGGCGACCTGCGCAACCTCACCGGCCAGACCGTGCTCGACGACTCGCTGGAGCAGGCGTTCCGGATCAGTCTGGAGCAGTCGCGGTACGTCAACGTGCTCAGCGACCTGAAAGTGCGGCAGACGCTTGCGCAGATGCGCCTGGATCCCGACGGCAGCAACCTGGATCGCAACCTGGCCTCGCAGGTGGCCTTGCGAGATGGGGCGCGGGCGGTAATTCTTCCAAGCGTTGCCGAAGTAAACAACAATCTTCAGTTCTCGGTTGAGATCATCGACCCGAAGACGCAAGCGACGATCTACTCAGAGAAGGCGAGCGGGAAAGGAATCGACTCCCTCCTCGACTCCATCGACCAAGTGGCTGGCAACCTTCGCGGAAAGCTTGGCGAGGCTATAGCATCCATCGAGCAGCAGGCGGCGCCACTGCCTCAGGCGACGACTTCGGAACTGGATGCATTGCGGGCCTACGCATTGGCCGAGACTTCGATCATCCAGGGGCGGTTTGACGAGGCGAAGGGCTTGTACGTGAGCGCCTTGCAGATCGACCCGTCGTTCGCCCGGGCGCATCTTGGGTTGGCGATGTTGGCCTGGGCGCTTGACGATTTCGATGCGGCACGCCGGCATGTCATGGATGCCGCTCGCGTGCGCGACACGCTTCCGCCGAGAGATCGTCTGCAGGTGGATGCGTGGCAGGTCGAGACATCTCCAGCCGGTGGATCCCTTGCCCAGTGGCTTACCTTGGCCAAGTTGTATCCCGATCATTTCGGTGCGCAGTCGAACGCATCGTGGCACTTGATGGTGGAAAATCGCTTCTCAGAGGCCTTGCCCCATGCGCTGGCAGCATCGGTCACGCAAGCCCCTCGGCGTGCCTATTCATTGGTTCATGTGGCTCGAATCTACACGGCACAAGGGCGGCCGAACGACGCCCTGGAAATTCTTGATCAAGCAAGCATGGCGGGAGGGGCGCCCGCCAGAAGTGCGCGGGCCGAAGCACTGGCACTGCTGGGCCGGCGCGAAGAGGCCGTGCGTTTGCTCGGAGAAGTGAAGCCCGAGGATAGCGCCTTCTTGTGGATGTTCGCTCAGCAGGGCCTTGCTTCCCTGGCGCTTGAAGAGGGAAATCCAGAGCGGGCGATCAGAATAGCCGAACAGATCCGTGACCGTTCATCACTAATGCCCGATCGGTTTCATCGACACTTCCGCCTGGTGAGCCTCGTGATCCTTTCGGCCGCAGGTAAGCCGGCTGACCCAGAGGAGCTCGAGAAGTTGGCGCGCGAGTTCCGTGCTGTGCTGGCGGACGAGAATATGGTTGCGCGACACGAAGAGATGTTCCGCTTCTCGATGCTCATCTATCTTGCACAGCGCGACGGCCGCACGGAATTTGCAGCACGGAATCTTCGTTGGTTGGAACCCGAGTCGACGAAGCTGCGTAATCGGCTGGTCGATAAGCTACTGACAGTGGTGCGTGCGAATCAAATGCGGCTGGAAGGCCGGAGCAATGACGGTGCGAACCTGTTGCGTCCACAACTCGACGGCTCGGAATTCGTCCAGGCGCGCGTGGTAATGCGCGAACTCAAGCGAGCTTCCGGCAGTTCAAGGGACGTCTTGGAGCAGGAAGATTGGCTCCGGGCGCATCGTGGTCAAGCGCTGGCTGAAGTGGCAATCACTCAGCTGATGCAACCACTAAATGTGGCGGACGTGGCAGCGGCCGGTGAATCGGCCGCTGCCACCAAATCGCACTAGCAAGTCGCGTTGCTGCGACACGTGTCGGCGGCAACTAGGCCTTTGGTAGCGACGATTCAACTTTTCCGGCTTCGAAATTGAAGATGATCGTCATCGCGGCCGCATTACGATCGGTCAAGTAGGCGTGGAGCGCCTTCCGCGCTTCCGCGATTTCCTCCTTCGGCGCCAACGTCGTGACCTGGGCGCAAAGCAGCTGGTCGGTGCTGCCGACCTTGTGGCCTACCTTCTCGAGCGCGGCACGCGGATCCTTGGTGAACAGCGCACGGAAGTCATCATCGTTGGACAGGCCGTCGAGAAGCTTGTCGACCACGGCCGGATCCATGGGCTGGCTCTTGGAGTCGCTGATCATCGTTTTCCCCTAGGGTGGTTCCCCGCACGAAATTGTGCGGTGATGCATGGTCATACTGTGGTGCCGGGCTTTCAAGGGGAGGCGGAATGCGGGTCAGACGTTGCGCGATCGTGTACCTGGAGCCGCGCGAGCAGGTGGAGTTCGACCTGGCTGGTCTCCTGGCCGGCGGCAGTGGCGCGTCCCGGTGGCAGGAATGGATCGCGCATGCGCCACATCTGGCGGCGCCGGTCACCATCGACGAGGCCGCGCGTGAGTGCCTGGGACGCCTGTCGGCTGAAGAATGGACAGTGGACGAAGCGCTGGCCGCGTGGCCCGAAGGTGCGCTGGACCGGTTGCTGGCACTGGGGCTGGCGATCGCCGAGGATGGCGACCAGGCGGTGGCCGATGCGAGCCTCCGCGACAGCCACTGGTGGGG
This sequence comes from Pseudoxanthomonas suwonensis, assembly GCF_000972865.1. Taxonomy (NCBI): domain Bacteria; kingdom Pseudomonadati; phylum Pseudomonadota; class Gammaproteobacteria; order Lysobacterales; family Lysobacteraceae; genus Pseudoxanthomonas; species Pseudoxanthomonas suwonensis. The sequence continues at coordinate 1,692,504 of NZ_CP011144.1, read as the reverse complement.
GCCGGCAGCGATGTTCCATCGCGCCGGGCGCTGGGCCGGTGAGGACGCGGCGGCAGCGACAGAGGCGGCAGGTCTGTCCACCGCCGTCGGCCTGAGCACCCATCTCGGCGTGCCGCCGGCGGCGGTGGTGGAGCGCTGCGATCCGGCGCACAGGCTCGCGCTGCCGCGTGGCGAGGCCACCGACTTCGACGAATTGCTGAGGCGCCGGACCACGTGCCGCAACTTCGACCTCGAGCGTGCGTTGCCGCAGCCGTTGCTGGCGCGGATGCTGGAGCGCGTGTTCGCCGCCCAGGGGCAGTGGCGGATGGACGACGATACCGTGTTCCTCAAGAAGGGCAGCCCGTCCGGCGGCAGCCTGCATCCGACCGAGGCCTACCTGATCGTGCAGCGGGTCGAGGGCCTCGCGCCCGGCCTGTACCACTACCACCCGCTCGCGCATGCGCTCGAGCCGCTGCCAGCGCCGGACGTGCCGATGCGCGACCTGGCGATGAACGCGGTCGCCGGCCAGCACTGGTTCGCCGACGCACCGGTGCTGGTGGTGATGGCGGCGCGCTTCGGCCGCTGCTTCTGGAAGTACCGCCGCCATCCCAAGGCCTACCGCGCGGTGATCATGGACGCCGGGCACCTATCGCAGACGCTGTACCTGGGTGCGACCGACCTGGGCCTGGGGGCGTTCGTCACCTGCGCGGTCAACGAGGTCAATATCGAGCAGGCGTTGGGGCTCGACGCGCTGGAAGAAGGAGTGGTGGCGGTATGCGGCTTCGGCTGGCGTGGCGACACCATGCGCAACGCCGAGTTCGATCCCGCGGGCCGGGTGTGGCCAGTGCCGTCGGCCTGAGCGCGGCGGCCAGCCCGGCTCCTGCAAGCCTCGGCCGCTTTTTTGTAGGAGCCCAGCTTGCTGGCGACACGGGCGTCGGAACCACGAAGGTGGCGCCTGCGCCATGGGCGACGGGGGATCAGCGGGAACAGCGCGGGGCACCGAATGCACGGTGCCCCGCGGCCAAGCCTACTTCCGCACGTCCTGCGTATGGGCCTGCAGCGCCTCGGCCAACCCGGCCACGCCATCGGCGCCGGCGGGCACGGTGACGCTCGAGCCGGTCAGGTCCTCGCCGATCGGCTGGGCACGGCCGCCCAGGCAGTTGGCCAGGAAGTTCTCGGCGACGGCGTTGAAGGCTTTGCTGTTCTCCGGCCGCGCGAAGCCGTGGCCCTCGTCGGGGAACAGCACGTAGGTCACCGGGATGCCCTTGGCCTGCATCGCCTCGACGATCTGGTCGCTCTCGGCCTGCTTCACCCGCGGGTCGTTGGCGCCCTGGCCGATCAGCAGCGGCTTGGTGATCTGGTCGGCGCGGGTTAGTGGCGAGCGCTCGGTCAGCCAGGCCTTGCCCTCCTCGGTGCGCGGGTCGCCCATGCGCCGCGCCAGCTGCTCGTAGAAGCTGGCCCAGTACGGCGGCACCGTGGCCAGCAGGGTGTTGAGGTTGGACGGGCCGACGATGTCCACGCCGCAGGCGAAGGTCTCCGGGGTGAAGGTCAAGCCGACGAGCGTGGCGTAACCGCCGTAGCTGCCGCCCATGATCGCGACCTTGTCGGCGGTGGTGATGCCCTCGCCGACCGCCCAGTCGACCGCGTCGACCAGGTCGTCATGCATCTTGCCGGCCCACTCGCCGTCGCCGGCGTTGGTGAAATCCTTGCCGAAGCCGGTGGAGCCGCGGTAGTTGACCGACAGCACCGCGTAGCCGCGGTTGGCCAGCCACTGGTTCCAGCCGCTGTAGCCGTAGCCGTCGCGCGCCCACGGGCCGCCGTGGACAAGCAGCACCATCGGCACCGGCTCGTTGGGCTTGCCGTCGCCGTCCGGGTCGGCGTGCGCGGGCAGGGTGAGGTAGCTGGGCAGGGTCAGGCCGTCGCGCGACTTCAGCTCCTGCGGCCACATCGGCACCAGCGGCTTGCCGTCCAGCGCCGGGCGCGCGGAGAACAGCCGGGTCAGCTGGCCCTCGGCACCGGGCGTGCGGTCGTAGCGGTAGTAGACCACCGGTGACTCGGCCGCCGAGTAGGTGACGATCCAGGTGCGGTCGTCGAGGGTGCGCGCGTTGACCCCGACCTCGCCGGGGCCGATGGCCTCCAGCGTCTTCAGGTCGGCGGTCAGCGCGTCGCCCACCGGCTTCCATTCGTTGCGCAGGTAGTCCACCGACACCGCCTGCAGTTCGCCGGTGCGCGGGTCGGCCAGGCCGCCGCCGATGTCGGCGCGGGCATCCTCGGCCAGCAGGGTGCGCTGGCCGCTGGCGGTGTCGATCGCGTAGATCGCGGCGGTGTTGCGGTTGCGCGAGTCGGACAGGTACAGGGTGCTGCCGTCCTGGGTCAGGCCCACGGTATTGGTGGTGAGCACGTCCTCGAACGGGATGTCGTCGGACTTCTCCCAGCTGTTGCCGGCGCGCTTGAGCACGTCCATGCCGCCGTCGGGCCGCGAGCGGAAGGCGAAGCGAAGCGCATGGTCGCCGTCGGCGAGGTAGCCGGCGATCTCCTGGGTGTTCTTCTCGACCAGGGTGCGCTGGCCGCTGGCCAGGTCGACGCGGTACAGGTCGTGCCACCTGGTGTCGCGGTCGTTCATGCCGACCAGGATGCTGTCGGGCTGGTTCGGACTGACCCCGACCACCTGCGCGGTGGTCTTCGGGAACGGGGTGAGGTCGCGGGTCTGGTTGCCGGCCAGGTCCACCGAGTACAGGTGGAAGTCCTCGTCGCCGCCGGTGTCGCGCAGGTACAGCAGGGTGTCGGGACGGTAGGACCAGAAGTAGCTGCGGATGCCGCGGGCCTTGTCGTCGGTGACCGCGCGTGCGGCGGACGGGTCGTCGGCGGGCGCGACCCAGACGTTCATCACGCCCTCGACCGGCGCGATCCAGCTCAGGTACTTGCCGTCGGGGCTGATCTGCACCACCGCGCGCTCGGGATTGCCGAACAGCGCGTCGCGCGGGATCAGTTCCACTTCCTTGGGGGCGGCCGGCGCCTGCGCGGTGTCGCCTTGTTTGCCGGTGCAGGCGGCCAGGGCCAGGGCGAGGCTGGAGACGAGCAGGGTCGTGCGATGCATGCGGTGCATGGATGGGTGGCTCCGGGGACGCCGGGATGGCATCGGAACGGCCAAGCTAACGCGGAACGGCGGCGGCGTTCGTTGCAGACGCGTTAAACCGGGGGCATGACCGATGGGGGAGGCGGGTGGCGCCGGCAGCGGATCCGCGGTGTGCCGCGGATGGGCGCTGCACCCGCTCAGTGGTCCGCGCCGGGCGGCGGGGTGCGGTAGCCGAGGGCTTCGGCCAGGTGCGCGGTGGCGATGGCGGCCGCGTCGTCCAGGTCGGCGATGGTGCGCGCCACCCGCAGCACCCGGTGCAGGCTGCGGGCGGTGAGCTGCAGCCGGTCGGCGGCCTGCTCGAGCAGCTGCTGGCCGGCTGGGTCCAGGCGGCAGGCGTGGGCCAGGCCCGGCGCGTCGAGCCGGGCGTTGAGCTGGCCGCCACGTTCCAACTGGCACAGGCGGGCGGCGTGCACTCGCTGGCGGATTGCGGCGCTGGACTCGCCCGGCGGCGCGTCGGCGCGCAGCGCCTGCGGCGGCAGCCGCGCCATCGCCAGGTGCAGGTCGATCCGGTCCAGCAGCGGGCCGGACAGGCGGCTCCAGTACTGGCGGATGCGGTCGGGCGTGCAGCGGCAGCGCGCCGACGGGTCGCCGGCCCAGCCACAGGGGCACGGGTTCATCGCCGCCACCAGCTGGAAGCGGGCCGGGAACTCGGCGCTGCGGCCGGCGCGGGAGACGGTGATGCGGCCGGACTCCAGCGGCTCGCGCAGCACCTCGAGCGCGGCGCGGCTCCATTCCGGCAGTTCGTCCAGGAACAGCACGCCGTTGTGCGCCAGTGAGATCTCGCCCGGCCGCGGCGGGCTGCCGCCGCCGGCCAGGGCGACCGCGCTGGCGCCGTGGTGCGGCGTCCGCCACGGTCGCTGCCGCCAGTGTCGCGGGTCGAAGCCGCGGCCGCTGATCGAGGCCACCGCCGCCGTTTCCAGCGCTTCGGCCTCGCTCGCCTCGGGCAGCAGGCCGGGCAGGCGCGAGGCCAGCAGGGTCTTGCCGCAACCCGGTGGACCGCTCATCAGCAGGTGGTGCCCGCCGGCCGCGGCGATCTCCAGTGCGCGCCGCGCCTGCGCCTGGCCGCGCACGTCGGCCATGTCCGGTGGCGGTGCGGTGGCGGCGTCCGTTCCGGCCTCGGCGCGCGGCAGCGCGGTGCGGCCGTCCAGGCCGGCGCAGGTCTCCAGCAGGGTGCGGGCGACGTAGGCCTCGGCCTGGCGCGCCAGCGCCGCTTCGGCGCCGCTGCCGGCCGGCACCACCAGCCGGCGGCCGTCGCGGGCGGCGGCCAGCACCGCCGGCAGCACGCCGTCGACCGGGCGCAACTCGCCGGTCAGGCCCAGCTCGCCGAGGAACTCGCAGCCGGCAAGCGCGTCGCGGTCGATCTGGCCGCTGGCGGCGAGGATGCCCAGCGCGATCGGCAGGTCGAAGCGGCCGCCGTCCTTGGGCAGGTCGGCCGGGGCCAGGTTGATGGTGATGCGCCGCTGCGGGTACTCGAACTGCGCGCAGAGGATGGCCGCGCGCACCCGGTCGCGCGATTCGCGCACCGCGGCGGCGGGCAGGCCGACGATCTGGGTGGAGGGCAGCCCGCCGGACAGGTGCACTTCCACCTGCACCGGCGGGGCGGCGACGCCGGCGCGGGCGCGACTGTGCACCAGCGCCAGGCCCATGGCCGCGTCTCAGTGCGGGCTGGCGGGCGGCTGGCCGGCGGCGTGCAGGCGCGCTTCCAGTTCCTCCACCGCGCGCTCCAGCGATTCGAGCTTCTCGCGGGTGCGCAGCAGCACCGCGCGCTGCACGTCGAACTCCTCGCGGGTGACCAGGTCCAGTTTCGCCAGGCCGGCCTGCAGCGCGCCGCGGAAGCTGGCCTGCAGTTCCTCGCCGGATTCGCGCACGCCCGGCGGGACCAGTTCGCTGAGGCGGCGGGCGAGGTCGTCGATGTGGTTGAGGTCGATCATGGCGTTCTCCGGCGTTGAAGACAGCGTGCGCCGGCGTCGCGACGGCGGGAATCGGGCGGCGGCCCCGCGCGCGGTCGGAAAAGTCCGAGGCGGGCGTCGGCATTGGACCGGAGCGCCGCGGGCGAGGCAAGCGCGCGCCGCGCTATCCTGTCGCCCCCACGCCACTGGAGCCGCCGGATGAAGATGATCATGGCCGTGATCAAGCCGTTCAAGCTGGACGACGTGCGCGAGGCGCTGTCCAGCCAGGGCATCGCCGGCATCACCGTCACCGAGGTCAAGGGCTTCGGCCGGCAGAAGGGCCACACCGAGCTGTACCGCGGCGCCGAGTACGTGGTCGATTTCCTGCCCAAGGTGAAGGTCGAGATCGCGGTCACCGACGAGCAGGTCGAGGCGGTGGTCGAGGCGATCGTGCGCGCGGCCGGCACCGGCAAGATCGGCGACGGCAAGGTGTTCGTCTACGACCTCGGCCAGGTGGTGCGGATCCGCACCGGCGAACTGGACGCCGACGCGCTGTAGGCGGTCGTCTGCGGCACGGACCGGGCAGCACGCGCCATCCGGCCGCCGGTCGGATTCCGTGCTCCGTGTCGCACTTCCGTGTCCGGGCGGGCGTAGAGTGGATCCGCGCCGCCGGTGTTCGCAGCGGCGCGGGACGCGGCCCGGCCGCGTGCACGGACCAGGAGAACGGCAATGAGGAGAACCAGGAGCCTGCTCGGCACGGCCGCGCGTACCGCCGTGATCACCGGGACCGCCAAGGCGGTGCTGGGCAAGGGCAATCCGCAGGCACCGGCGCCGGAAGCGCCGGCCGTACCCGCTCCCGCCGCGGCGCCAGCGCCAGGAATGACCGAAGACAGGATCGCGATGCTGCAGAAACTCGGCGAGCTGCAGAAGAGCGGCGTGCTTACCGAGGAAGAGTTCGCGGCCGAGAAGGCCAAGATCCTGAGCGCCTGAGAACGCCTGGCGCCATGCGGCGCCGCAAACGGAATGCCCCGCCGAGGCGGGGCATTCGTTCGATGGCTGCCGTCGCGCTCCGCGGCGGCGCGGCGCCGGTCTTCAGCCCTGCGCTTCGCCCAGCGCCTCGGCCACGAAGGGCGGCGCGACCAGCACGCCCTGGTGCAGGTGCGCGCTGTAGTACTTCGTCGGGAAGCCCTTGGCCGCCGCGTCGCCGTCGCGGAAGCCGAAGCCCTGGCCCTTGCGCGCCATCGTCACGCTCCACCAGCCGGTCGGGTAGCACGGCTGCGGGAACGGCAGGGTCTTGAAGGTGGTGAAGCCGGCCTTGCCCATCTCCGCGCGCATCGCCTTGATCAGTTCGAGCTGCGCCAGCGGCGACTCGGACTGCTGCACGAGGATGCCGTCGTCCTTGAGCGCGCGGAAGCAGCTGGCGTAGAAGGCCTGGTTGAACAGGCCCTCGGCCGGGCCGACCGGGTCGGTCGAGTCGACGATCACCACGTCGACGCTGCCGGCCGGGCAGTTGGCCATGTAGGCCACGCCGTCGTCGAACAGCAGCTCGGCGCGCGGGTCGGCGTTGGAGTCGCACAGCTCCGGGAAGTGCTTCTCGGCCATGCGCGTGACCTGCTCGTCGATGTCGCACTGGGTGGCGCTCTCCACGCCCGGGTGCTTGAGCACCTCGCGCAGGGTGCCGCAGTCGCCGCCGCCGATGATCACCACGCGCCTGGGCGCCGGATGGGTGAACAGCACCGGGTGGGCGATCATCTCGTGGTACAGGAAGTTGTCGCGGCTGGTGAGCATCACCGCGCCGTCGATCAGCATCAGGTTGCCCCAGTCGCTGGTCTTGTAGACCTCGATCTTCTGGAACGGCGACTGGACTTCGTCGAGCTTGCCCTCGATCCGGTAGCCGATGGCCGATCCGGTCGGCTCGAAGTGCTCGATGTACCAGTTGTCCTGGGTGCTCATGGCGGTGTCCTTAATGCTTTTTCCCTTCTCCCCCCGGGACAGGGTGCCCTCGGGGTAGAAGGTGCCCCGAAGGGGCGGATGAGGGTCGGCGAAGCGGTGGCGGTGGGGCGTGGACTGAAACAGGTGGCTCAGAGGTCGGGCCGGGTGCTGCTTCTCCGACCCTCTCCCCAGCCCCTCTCCCGGAGGGAGAGGGGCTTCGAGCCCTGGAGGAGTTGCCTCCGGCGGGAGCCGGCTCGAGCGGGCGCGCATTGTAACGAAGCATTCTGAACCGGGGCGTTAGAATGCCCTCCCTTTATTGCAGCCCGAGCCGCACGCCGATGAGCGACTGGTCCGCCGACCACGCCCGCAAGACCTGGTCCATCCCGCACTGGTCCGGCGGCTACTTCGACGTGGCCGACGGCGCCATGCAGGTGCTGCCGCGTGGCGAGGGCGGCCCGGCGCTGGCCCTGCCGGCGCTGGTCGACGCCGCCCGCGCCCAGGGCATGCAGCTGCCGCTGCTGCTGCGCTTCCCGGACATCCTCGGCGACCGACTGGGCCGGCTGCAGGCCGCCTTCGCCCAGGCCATGGCCGACTGGGACTACGCCGGCGGCTACACCGCGGTCTACCCGATCAAGGTCAACCAGCACCGCGGCGTGGCCGGGACCCTGGCCTCGCACGCCGGCGAGGGCTTCGGCCTGGAGGCCGGCAGCAAGCCCGAGCTGATGGCGGTGCTGGCCCTGTCGCGGCCGGGCGGACTGATCGTGTGCAACGGCTACAAGGACCGCGAGTACATCCGCCTGGCCCTGATCGGGCGCAAGCTCGGCCTGGAGACCTTCATCGTCATCGAGAAGCCGTCCGAGCTGGCGCTGGTGCTGGAGGAGGCGCGCCACCTCGGCGTGCAGCCCGGCCTGGGCGTGCGCATGCGCCTGGCTTCGCTGGGCGCCGGCAAGTGGCAGAACAGCGGCGGCGACAAGGCCAAGTTCGGGCTGTCGCCGCGCCAGCTGCTGGACCTGTGGAAGTCGCTGCGCGAGGCCGGGATGACCGACTGCCTGCAGCTGCTGCACTTCCACATGGGCTCGCAGATCTCCAACGTCCGCGACATCGCCAACGGGATGCGTGAGGCAACCCGCTACTTCAGCGAACTCTCGCGCCTGGGCGCCAAGGTGCGCTACATGGACGTGGGCGGCGGCCTGGGCATCGACTACGAGGGCACCCGCTCGCGCAGCGAGTGCTCGATCAACTACGGCCTGAACCAGTACGCGGCCAACATCGTGCAGCCGCTGGCCGAGGCCTGCGCCGAGCAGGGGCTGGTGCCGCCGCGCATCGTCACCGAGTGCGGCCGGGCGATGACCGCCCACCACGCGGTGCTTGTGGCCAACACCACCGAGGTCGAGACCGCGCCGGAGGGCCGCGTGCCCGACGCGCACGACGACGAGCCGGCCGCGATCCGCCACCTGCGCGAACTGCACGCCGACCTGGACCGGCGCCCGCCGCTGGAGCTGTTCCACGAGGCCCAGCACTTCCACGCCGAAGGCCTGTCCGCCTACGCCCTGGGCCAGATCGACCTGCCGCAGCGCGCGCGGGTGGATGACCTGTTCTACGCGGTGGCCCACGGCGTGCGCGCGCGCCTGGATGGCGGCGAGCGCAGCCACCGGCCGGTGCTGGACGAGCTCAACGACCGCCTGGTCGACAAGTACTTCGTCAACTTCAGCGTGTTCGAGTCGATCCCCGACGCCTGGGCGATCGACCAGGTGTTCCCGATCGTGCCGATCGAGCGCCTGGACGAGGTGCCGGACCGCCGCGGCGTGATCGCCGACATGACCTGCGATTCCGACGGCACGGTCAAGACCTACGTCGAGAACGGCGGGCTGGATACCTCGCTGCCGCTGCACGCGGTGCGCCACGGCGAGAGCTACCGCATCGCCTTCTTCCTGGTCGGCGCCTACCAGGAGATCCTCGGCGACATCCACAACCTGTTCGGCGACACCGACGCGGTCGAAGTGCGGCTGACCGACGGCGGCGGCTACGAGTTGACCCAGCAGCGCCGCGGCGACACCACCGACGTCATGCTCGACTACGTCGGCTACCGCCTGGACGACCTGCGCGCGGCGTACGCGCAGCGTGTGCGCGAGGCCGGGCTGGCGCAGGCCGAAGCGGAGGCGATCGCCGCTGCGCTGGAGGCCGGCCTGACCGGCTACACCTACCTGTCCGACGAGCCGCTGGCGTGACCGCCGTCGCGTTTGTCCCGGCGAGGCGGCGAGGGCGAGGCCGCGCGTGTATGGTGGAGCTCCGGACGGGGCGGGAGGATGCGTAGTGCTTGAATTGCTGACGGCGGTCGGAATCGGCCTGGCCACGCTGCTGCCGCTGGCCAACCCGCTGACGACCGTGGCGTTGCTGATGGGCCTGTCGCGGGGGATGAGCGAGGCCGAGCGCGACCACCAAGCCCTGCGTGCCTCGATCTACGTGTTCGTGATCATGATGGTGGCGTACTACACCGGCCAGCTGGTCATGAACGTGTTCGGCATTTCGATCACCGGCCTGCGCATCGCCGGCGGCCTGATCGTGGCCTTCATCGGCTTCCGCATGCTGTTCCCGCAGCAGAAGCTGGACGAAACCCCGGAAGTGGAGCGCCGCACCGAGGAGCTGCGCCAGCACCGGACCGACGATATCGCCTTCATCCCGCTGGCCATGCCCAGCACCGCCGGGCCGGGCACCATCGCCCTGATCATCAGCACCGCCGCGGCGGTGAAGGACAAGCAGCCCTACGCCGAGTGGGTGATGCTGGTGGCGCCGCCGCTGATCTTCTTCTTGGCCAGCCTGATCCTGCTTCTGTGCCTGCGCAGCTCCGGCGCGATCATGCGCAGGCTCGGCAACAGTGGCGTGGAGGCGTTCTCGCGGCTGATGGGCTTCCTGCTGGTATGCATCGGCGTGCAGTTCGTGATCAACGGCGTCTACGAGGTCGCCGAGGAAGTGCACGTCCTGCTGTCGTTGTAGGAGCCGGGCTTGCCCGCGAGGCGATGCCGTCGGCACAGGCGACGGCATCGTGATCCCGACGCCCGTGTCGCCGACTGAAGTCAGCTCCTACAGGAGCGCGGCCGCGTCGCAGCGATTGTAGGAGCCGGATTCATCCGGCGACCCGACGCCGCCGGCACAGGCGACGCCCTCATGACCCCGACGCCCGTGTCGCCGGCTGAACCCGGCTCCTACAAGAAGCGGGGGATCATCCGCGTCAGCCGCGGAACACCTGGAACCCGGCGAACGACTGGGTCACCGGCATGATCTCCAGCCGGTTGATGTTGAGGTGCGCCGGCAGCGTGGCCACGTAGTAGATCTGCTCGGCGATGTCCTCGCCGGTCATCGGCTGCGCGCCCTTGTACAGGGTGTCGGAAGCGGCCTGGTTGCCATGGGTGCGGACCAGGGTGAACTCGGTCTCGGCCATGCCCGGCTCGATCGTGGTCACGCGCACACCGCTGCCGTGCAGGTCGGTGCGCAGGTTCAGCGAGAACTGGCTGACGAAGGCCTTGGTGCCGCCGTAGACGTTCCCGCCCGGGTACGGATACACGCCGGCCACCGAACTGACGTTGACGATCACGCCCTTGCGCGCGACGAGCGCCGGCAGCAGGCGATGGGTCAGCGTCACCAGCGCGGTGACGTTGGTGTCGATCATGACCCGCCAGTCCTCGAGGCTGGCCTGCTGCGCCGGCGCGGTGCCCAGCGCCAGGCCGGCGTTGTTGACCAGCACGTCGATTTCGGCGAAGCCGGCCGGCAGCGCATCCAGCGCCGCGGCCATCGCCGCTGCGTCGCGCACGTCGAAGCACGCCGGATGCACGTTCGCCGAGCCCAGTTCGTCGACCAGCGCCTGCAGGCGCTCGCGGCGGCGGCCGCCGGCCACCACCTTCCAGCCGGCGGCGACGAAGCGGCGTGCGGCGGCCAGGCCGAAGCCGGAGGTGGCGCCGGTGATGAAAGCGGTCTTGGACATCACGGATTCCATGCGGGAGAACCCCGCCGATTCTCGCACCATCGCGGGATAGTGGTCTGCCAGATGTGGGCCAAGTCCCACCTGCCGAGAACGCGGGCCGTAGAAGCAGCCCCCTTGAGTCAAGGGGGCGCGCCGGCAGGCGCAGGGGATGTGGATGCAACGGGCACGGGGCCCAAGGTTTGCGCAGCAAGCCTTGGGGTGATTCCGCCTAGCGGAATCACTGCGCGCGGATCGCCATCGCCGGCAGGCCGCTGTCGGCGAGCTTGCGCTTGGCTTCGGCCAGCTCGCTGGCGGTGGCATAGGGCCCCATGCGCACGCGGTACACGGTCTTGCCGTTGGCCTGCCCCGTCTCCACCCGGGCACCGAGGCCGAGCATGGCGATCCGGGCCTTCACTTCCTCCGCGTCGCCGGCCGCGCCGAACGCGCCGGCCTGCAGGATGTAGCGCGCGCCGTCGGCCGGCACCGCAGCCGTGGCGACGGTGGTGGCCGCTGCCGCGGTGGTGTCGGCCGGCGCGGCGGCCACCGCTGCGGTCGGCGCCGGCGTGCGGCCTTCCAGCGCGTCGCGGGCGCGGCGCGCCTCTTCCTGCGCGCGGCGGGCCTGTTCCTCGCGCGCGCTGGCGGCCAGCTCGGCGTCGGACAGGCGCACCTCGTTGCCTGGCAGCACGGTGTAGAAGTCGTATTGCGGCGCGGTGTCCGCCGGCTGCGCGCCGGTCGCCGGCGTCTCGGCGATGGCCTCGGTGTCGGCGATCGGCGCCGGCTGCGCGTCCGGGTTGGCGCGCGGGCCGAAGCGGGCGAAACCGTCGCCGTCCTTCTTCAGCAGGCCCGGCACCGCCAGGAACACCACCGCGCCGATGGCCAGTCCGGCCACCAGCCAGACCCACGCCGGGCGGCCGCTGCTGCCATTGCGCCGGGCCTGGTTCTTGCCACGTCTTGCCGCCATTACATCGTTCTCCCGTTCACCCGGCACGCCGCCTGGTGCGCTGCCCGGCGCATCACATCCGCTCCGGCGCGCTCACGCCGAGCAGGTCCAGGCCGTTGGCCAGGCCCTGTCGCACGGCCAAGGCCAGCGCCAGGCGCGCGTCGCGCAGGTCCGCGTCCTCCACCAGCACCGGCGTGTTCGCGTACCAGGTGTGGAAAGCATAGGCCAGTTCACGCAGGTACTGGGCGACCAGGTGCGGTTCCAGCGACTGGCCGGCCGCCTCGACCACCTCCGGCCAGCGCGACAGCTCCACCATCAGCGTGAGCGAGCCCTCGTCGTCCAGCTTGCCCAGGTGCGCCAGCGCGTTGGCCTGGTCGTACGCATAGCCCTTCTCGGCGGCCTGGCGCAGCAGGCTGGCGACGCGGGCGTGCGCGTACTGCACGTAGAACACCGGGTTGTCGTTGCTCTGCTGGCGCGCCAGGTCGATGTCGAACACCAGCTGCGAGTCGGGCTTGCGCGCGATCAGGAACCAGCGGGTGGCGTCGCGCCCGGCCTCCTCGATCAGGTCGCGCAGGGTCAGGTACGAACCAGCGCGCTTGGACAGCTTCACTTCCTCGCCGCCGCGCATCACCGTCACCATCTGGTGCAGCACGTACTCCGGCCAACCCTTGGGGATGCCCACGTCCAGCGCCTGCAGGCCGGCGCGCACCCGCGCCAGCGAACCGTGGTGGTCGGCGCCCAGCTCGGTGATCGCGCGCTCGTAGCCGCGCTGCCACTTGCTCAGGTGGTAGGCCACGTCCGGCACGAAGTAGGTGTAGCTGCCGTCGGACTTGCGCATGACCCGGTCCTTGTCGTCGCCGAAGTCGGTGGACTTCAGCCACAGCGCGCCGCCCTCCTCGTAGGTATGGCCCTTGGCGACCAGTTCGCGCACGGTCTCCTCGACCTTGCCGTCGGTGTACAGCGAGCTCTCGAGGAAATAGATGTCGAAGTCGACGCCGAACGCGGCCAGGTCCTGGTTCTGCTCGTTGCGCAGCCAGGCCACGGCGAAGCGGCGGATCGCGTCGGTGTCCTCGACGTCGCCCGCGCCGGCGACCTCGTGGCCCTCGATCTGCACCGTGTCGCCGCGCAGGTAGGCGTCAGCCACGTCCTGGATGTAGTCGCCGTTGTAAGCGTCGGCCGGCCAGTCGCCGTCACCGGGGCGCAGGCCGCGCAGGCGCGCCTGGGTGGAGCGGGCCAGGTTCTCGATCTGCACGCCGGCGTCGTTGTAGTAGAACTCGCGCTTGACGGTCCAGCCGTTGGCGCCGAGCACCCGGGCGATGCAGTCGCCGATCGCCGCGGCGCGGCCGTGGCCGACGTGCAGCGGGCCGGTCGGGTTGGCCGAGACGTACTCCACGCCGGCGACATGGCCGCGGCCGGAGGTGTTGCGGCCGTAGTCCTCGCCGTGTTTCAGCGCGGCGGCGATCTCGCGCTGCCAGGCGCCCGGGGCCAGCTGGAAGTTGATGAAGCCCGGCCCGGCGATCTCGACCCGGGCGACGTCGTCGCTGGCGGGCAGCGCCGCGACCAGCGCCTGCGCCAGCGCGCGCGGGTTGCTGCGCGCGGCCTTGGCCAGCAGCATCGCGGCGTTGGTGGCGAAGTCGCCGTGCTCGCGGGTCTTGGGCCGCTCGACCACGAAGTCCGGGGTGGCAGCGTCGGCCGGCAGGATGCCGCTGGCGCGCAGCGCGTCGATGCCCTGGGTGATCAGGGCGCTGAGGAGGGTTTTCACTCGGGGGGCGGGTTCATGCGGTCTGGTCGGGCATTTTACCCGCTCCGCCGGGCCCGGGCCGGCCTTGGGGATGGCGCCGGTGGGTCCGCGTCCAGTGCCGCGGCCATCGCCGCCAGCCGGGCGACCGTGTTCATGTTGCGCGCGGTGCCGGCGTCCCCGGCCGGGATCCGCAGCCGGGAATCGGCCATGCCGGCGCCGTAGGCCACGTAGATCTCGCGCTCGCCCAGGGCCAGCTGTTCGTCCTTCTGCTGGCTCACCGCCGCCAGCGCGTCGGCAGGCGGGGCATGGTCGAGGAAGATGGCGACGGTGCGGTTGGGCGCCTGGTCGGGGAAGGGATTGGCCGCCAGGATCCGTGCCAGCTCCGCGGCGGTGCGGACCAGCACCCGGACCGGTTTGCCGGCGTAGGCCTGCAGGCGCCGTTCGAGGGCGGCCTTGACCTGCGCCTCGCCGAGCCCGGCGTGGAACACGACATTGCCGCTGGCGATGTAGGTCCGTACCCCGGCATAGCCTTCGGCCTCGCACATGGCCTGCAGTTCCGACATCGGCAGCTTGCCGGTGCCGCCGACGTTGACCGCGCGCAGCAGGGCGGCATAGGCGGGCATCGCGGGCTCCTGGCGGTGGGCGAGGCTGCAATCTACCTTGTGTGCCTGCCTGCGGACGCAGGCGCAGGCGCAGGCGCTCAGACCAGCCCGCGTGCGGCCAGCGACACCGGCTCGCCATCGCCGACCACGAAGTGGTCCAGCAGCCGGACCTCCACCAACGCCAGCGCCTGCTTGAGCCGGACGGTCACGGCGCGATCGGCCGCCGACGGGTCGGCGCAGCCGGACGGGTGGTTGTGGCCGACGATCACCGCCGCGGCGTTGTGCGCCAGGGCGCGGCGCACCACCTCGCGCGGATGCACCTCGGCGCCGTCGATGGTGCCGTGGAACAGCTCCTCGAAGGCCAGCGAGCGGTGCCGGGTGTCCAGGAACAGCGCGGCGAAGACCTCGTGCCGGTGCGGCCGCAGGCGCCGGGCGAAGTAGCGGCCGGCCGCGACCGGGTCGGTCAGTGCCTCGCCGCGCTCCAGCGCCGCGGCCAGGTGGCGGTTGCCCAGTTCCAGCGCCGCGGCCAGCTGGCAGGCGCGGGCCGGCCCCAGGCCCGGCAGCTTGGCCAGGTCGCGCGCAGTACGGTCGAGCAGGGCACGCAGCGGGCCGTGCGCGGCCAGCAGGTCGCGCGAGGTCTGCACTGCGTCGCGGCCGGGCAGGCCCGAGCCGAGGAAGATCGCCAGCAGCTCGGCGTCCGACAGCACCGCCGCGCCGCGGCCGAGCAGCTTCTCGCGGGGACGCTCTGTGCTGGGCCATTCGCGGATGTGCATGGCGTCAGCCTGCCGCGCGGCTGCGCGCGCCGGCATCGGTGCGGCGGGGCGCTTGGAGTAAGCTGGTCGCCCTGTTCAGCGTAGGAAAACTCCAGGTGACTGCTACGGCCACCGGCCCGCTCGGCGGGCAGCGGATCCTGTTGTGCGTCGGCGGCGGGATCGCCGCCTACAAGGCGCTGGAACTGGTGCGGCGCCTGCGCGACGCCGGCGCGGCGGTGCAGGTGGCGATGACCGCCGGCGCCCAGCAGTTCGTCACCCCGCTCAGCTTCCAGGCCCTGTCCGGGCACCCGGCGCGCACCACCCTGTGGGACAGCGCCGCCGAGCAGGCGATGGGCCACCTGGAGCTGGCGCGCTGGGCCGACCGCGTGGTCGTGGCCCCGGCCACCGCCGACCTGCTGGCCAAGCTGGCGCACGGCCTGGCCGACGACCTGGTCAGCACCCTGTGCCTGGCCACCGAGGCGCCGCTGAGCGTGGTCCCGGCGATGAACCACCGCATGTGGCGGCACCCGGCCACCGCCGCCAACGTCGCCCTGCTGCGGTCGCGCGGGGTGCAGGTGATCGGTCCGGACGACGGTCCGCTGGCCGAGGGCGAATCCGGCCCAGGGCGCCTGCGCGAGCCCGACGCGATCGTCGCCGAACTGGCCGCCACGGCCGCACCGCAGGCCGGCCGGCCCGCGCCCCCGGGCCTGCTGCAGGGCCTGAAGGTGGTGGTCAGCGCCGGCCCGACCTACGAGGACCTGGACCCGGTGCGCTACCTGGGCAACCGCAGCAGCGGCAAGATGGGGTTCGCGGTGGCCGCCAGCGCGGCCCGGCAGGGCGCGCAGGTGGTGCTGGTGGCCGGCCCGGTGCAGCTGGACACGCCGCCGGGCGTGCAGCGGGTGGACGTGCGCTCGGCCGCGCAGATGCGCGCGGCGGTGTTCGCCGCCTTGCCGGCCGACATCTACATCGGCGCCGCCGCGGTGGCCGACTACGCCCCGCGCGCGTTCGCGCCGAACAAGATCAAGAAGACCGGCACCGGCGAGACCCTGGCGCTGGACCTGGTCCGCACCCCGGACATCCTGGCCGAGGTCGCCCGCCGCGAGGACGCCGGCCTGAAGCTGGTGGTCGGCTTCGCCGCCGAGACCGACCACGTCGCCGACTACGCCCGCCAGAAGCTGGAATCCAAGCGCCTGGACCTGATCGTGGCCAACCGCGTCGGCGTGCCAGGCGCCGGCTTCGAGAGCGACGACAACGCCATGACCGCCTTCTGGCCCGGCGGCGAGCGCGATTTCCCGCCGGCGCCGAAGGTGCGCCTGGCCGACGGCCTGGTCGAACTGGTCGCCGAGCGGCTGAAGGCATGAACGAGATGACGACCCATCCGGCGATGGTCCACGAGCTGGAAGTGAGGCTGCTGGACCCGCGCTTCGGCGACAGCTGGCCGATGCCCGAGTACGCCACCGCCGCCAGCGCCGGCTTGGACCTGCGCGCGGCGCTGGAGACCGAGCTTGTCCTGCAACCCGGGGACGCGGCGTTGGTACCCAGTGGCCTGTCCATCCACATCGGCGACCCGGGCCTGTGCGCGCTGGTGCTGCCGCGCTCGGGGCTGGGCCACCGCCACGGCATCGTGCTGGGCAACGGCACCGGCCTGATCGACGCCGACTACCAGGGCCCGCTGCTGATCAGCGTCTGGAACCGGGGCCGGGAAGCGTTCACGATCCAGCCGGGGGACCGCATCGCCCAGCTGGTGTTGGCACCGGTCGTGCGTGCGAAGCTGAAGGTGGTGGATACTTTCGCCGGCAGCGCGCGCGGCGAGGGTGGATTCGGCCACACCGGCGTACGTTGAACAGGGGAAAGGAACGCATGGTGCAGATGCAAGCAGGTCCGCTGTCGGCCGGGCAGGTCAGGAGGAGCGCGCCGCTGCTGGCGTTGCTGCTGGCGTTGCTGGCCGCCTGGTTCGCCTGGAGCGGCGTGGCGCAGTGGCGCGCCGACGCGCGCGAGCAGCAGCTGGTCGCGGCCCGTGACGGCATGGTGGCCGCCGCCGCCGCCGCGGTGGCGGCGCAGACCCGCGCCCTGGACGAGCGGCTCGCGCGCGAGGACGTGCAGGCCGCGCTGGCCGCCGCCGATCCGGCCGCCGCCGCCGCCGCGCTGACCGCCGGCTGGAACGGCGTGGAGCATGCGCAGTTCCTGCGCGCCGATCTGGTCGGCGCTTACGCCGATGCGGCCGGCTTCGGCTACGCCCGGCTCGGCCTGCTCGAGAAGGCGATGAGCGACGGCGCCGCGGTGGCTGCGGTGGTCCGCGACGAAGGCGCGCCGCGCCTGGGTCTGGCCGCGCCGGCGGCGCTGGCCGGCGTCCCCGCGGTGGCCTACGTGCGCCTGCCGCTGGCGTCGCTGACCGCGGGCCTGGAACAGGCCGCCGTACCCGGCGGCGCCTACCTGGCGCTGCGCCAGGGCGGCTACAACGTGGCCGAGCGCGGCGACGCCGCGCTGGCCGGCAGCGCCGACGTGCTCTCGCGCGAGGTCGGCAAGACCGGCCTGCGCGCCGCCGCCGCGGTGCCGGACGTGGCCCGCGGCCCGTTCGGGCTGGGCGCCATCCCGTGCCTGGTCGCCGCCGTGGTGCTCGCGCTGCTGGCGGTGCTGGCGATGCTGCTTGCCTACGGCAAGCTGCCGCAGGTGCGCCGCAAGGCGGTGGTGGTCGAGGAGGAAACGCCGACCCTGGGCCAGACCATCCGGCGCGACCAGGAAACGGCGCCGGCCGCCCCGGCGCGCGCCGCGCCGGTGGTGGCCGAGGTCCAGCTGACGCCGGGGATCTTCCGCGCCTACGACATCCGCGGCGTGGTCGGGCGCGAACTGACCCCGCAGGTCGCCGCCTGGATCGGCCAGGCCATCGGCAGCGTGATGGCCGAGCAGGGCCTGACCGAGATCGTGGTCGGCCGCGACGGCCGCCTGTCCGGCCCGGAGCTGGCCGGCGGCCTGATCGAGGGCCTGCGTAAGGCCGGCCGCAACGTGATCGACGTGGGCATGGTCCCGACCCCGGTGGTGTACTTCGCCGCCTACCACCTGCGCGCCGGCAGCGGCGTGGCGGTGACCGGCAGCCACAACCCGCCCGACTACAACGGCTTCAAGGTCGTGGTCGGCGGCGAGACCCTGTCCGGCACCGCCATCCACGACCTGTACGCGCGCATCCGCGACGGTCGCCTGCTCCAGGCCGACAGCGTCGGCTCACTGCAGCAGCAGGCGGTGGACGAGGACTACATCCGCCGCATCGCCGACGACGTGCAGCTGGAGCGGCCGCTGAAGGTGGTGGCCGACGCCGGGAATGGGGTTGCCGGGGACATCGCCCCGCGCCTGCTGGAGGCGATCGGCGCCGAGGTGATCCCGCTGTATTGCGACGTCGACGGCAGCTTCCCCAACCACCATCCAGACCCCAGCGATCCGCACAACCTCGAGGACCTGATCGCCACGGTCAAGCGCTTCGACGCCGACCTGGGCCTGGCCTTCGACGGCGACGGCGACCGCCTGGGCGTGGTCACGAAGGAAGGCCAGATCATCTTCCCCGACCGGCTGCTGATGCTGTACGCGGCCGACGTGCTGATGCGCAACCCGGGTGCGCTGGTGATCTACGACGTCAAGTGCACCGGCAAGCTGTCCGACTACATCCTGCGCCACGGCGGCAGCCCGCTGATGTGGAAGACCGGCCACTCGCTGATCAAGTCCAAGATGCGCGAGACCGAGGCCGAGCTGGCCGGCGAGATGAGCGGCCACTTTTTCTTCAAGGAGCGCTGGTACGGTTTCGACGACGGCCTGTACTCGGCCGCGCGCCTGCTGGAGATCCTGGCCGGCCGCTTCGAGACCCCGTCGGAAGTGCTGGCCGAACTGCCCGACAGCGTGGCCACGCCCGAGATCAAGGTGCCGATGGACGGCGACCCGCACGTGCTGGTCGCGCAGTTCGCCGCCGCCGTGCAGGCCGAGGGCACCGAGTTCGCCAACGCACGCCTGGCCACCATCGACGGCCTGCGCGCGGACTGGAACGACGGCTGGGGCCTGCTGCGCGCCTCCAACACCACGCCGGTGCTGGTGCTGCGCTTCGAGGCCGAAAGCGAGCAGGCACTGGCGCGGATCAAGAACCTCTACCGCGAGCAGCTACGCGTGCTGCTGCCGGAGGCGACGCTGGACTTCTGAGGTGGCGGATCGCGCGCCGGCCACCGCACCGGCGCGCTTCCTGCAGGAGCCCGGCTTGCTGGCGATACGTGCGTCGGGACCACGGGGGCGTCGCCTGGACCGACGGCGTCGGGTCGCCGGCTGAACCCGGCTCCTACAACAGCCCCGGCGCCGCCGCTCTCCTGTAGGAGCTGACTTCAGTCGGCGACACGAGCGTCGGAATCATGAGGACGTCGCCTGCACCGACGGCGTCACGTCGCCGGCAAGCCCGGCTCCTACACACACAGGCCCACGAGGTACGAGGGGCTACTGCCTCGGCGCCGGCGGCAGGTCGATGCCCGCCCGCGTGCCCGGCGCATCACTGGCCCTCAGCTCGCGATACCGCCGCAGGATGTCGTCGATCTCCACGTCCAGCTCGGCGCGCTGGCGCTCGAAGCTGGCCTGCAGCGCGGTGTTGTACCGCAGCTGCGTATGGCGGGTGCGGATGTCCGTGGCCAGCTTCTCGGGAATCGGCTTGCCCGCCAGCTCGCGCTCGCCGGCGGTGCGCAGCAGCGTGACCAGGCCCTCACGCAGGCTGGACACGTTGTAGCGCGAGGTGTTGATGCTGTTGTCGACCAGGTTGACCCGCTCGGCGAACACCCGGCGCAGTTCGTCCTCGGTCTGGAACGAGGTCAGCATCGCCTGGTCGGTGCGGCGCCGGGTCTCGGCGGCCAGCGACTCCATGCGCCGCCTGGTCTCTTCCTCGGCCTGCGCCGCGCGTTCCTCGTCGGTCAGCGCGCGCTGCACCTCGCCGGTGCGCATGCCGCTGCTGATGCTGATCTCCTCGCGCGCGGCGGCCATGGCCTCCGGCGGCAGCGAGTCGGCGCACTTGCGCTGGCCGTTCTCGTTCCAGCAGTACAGCTTCTTGTTCGCCGCCGCCTTGTCCTGCGCGGCCGCCAGCGCCGGCAGGAGCAGGCCCGCCGCGAGCAATCCCGATAGCGATGGATGGAACGTCTTCACTGGCATCACGGCAGCCCCCTGCTGTCAGTCAGCCCGTCGGATCGACGCCGTAGCGGGCCCGGTAGGCGAGCAGCGGCGCGCGGAATGCCGCCAGTTTCTCGTTTCCGTCGGCGAATGCAAGCAGGTCGGCCAGCCCGGCCACCGCCAGCACCGGCACGCCGGCCTCGGCGGCGACCGCCTGGGCGGCCGAGCGGCGGTCGGCCTCGGCGGCGATCTCCTGCCGGTCCAGCGCCACCACGATCCCTGCCACCTGGCCGCCGGCCCCGGCGATCGTCGCCAGTGCCTCGCGGATCGCGGTGCCGGCGGTGATCACGTCGTCCACCACCAGCACCCGGCGCCCGGCCAGCGGCGCGCCGATCAGGGTGCCGCCCTCGCCGTGGGCCTTGGCCTCCTTGCGGTTGAACGCCAGCGGCAGGTCGCGGCCGCGGCCGGCGTACTCGCAGGCCAGCGCGGTGGCCAGCGGGATGCCCTTGTAGGCCGGGCCGAACAGCAGGTCGAACTCCAGCCCGGCCGCGTCGATGGCGTCGGCGTAGCAGGCCGCCAGCGTGGCCAGGGTGGCGCCGCTGTCGAAGCGGCCGGCGTTGAAGAAGTAGGGCGAGACCCGGCCGGACTTGAGGGTGAACTCGCCGAAGCGCAGCGCGTCGGCGTCCAGGGCCAGCTGCAGGAAACGGGTGCGGTGGTCGGACATCGCTGTCGCCGGGGGAGGGGCGGAAGGGGCGGATAGGATACCCGCTGCCCATACCCTGGCCACGAGCGATATCAACCCATGGGCTTGTGGCCCGGGAATGTCACTCATCCCGACACCTTGCCCCGGGAGGCGAGGCGCCTCCGCAACGCAGGATCACTCCTGCCTGGTTCGGACATCCGCAGGGATGGTCGGGTCCGCTTTGCCGTGATTTGTCGGCGACTGGAAAGAATTGCGGTCGGAATGTATGACCTTAGGCATCTTTCTTGGATGCTGGACGGGCGGGTCTCCACCGGTGTCGTCACGGGTCCGAGCCCGTCGAATGCCCTCCTTCTGATCGGAAAGGTCCGGCTTCTCATCCTGGCTGCTCGGGCGTGCCGCAGGTGGATTCCCGGGGGCTTGCGGGGACTGCGCCGGAGCCGGTTCCGATTCCGATTCCGATTCATTGGAGTGTGCAGTGCCGACAAACGCGGCGGCACAAGAAGCGACCGCCACCATCAATATCCTGTACATGGGCGTGTCCGTCCGGATTCCATGAAAACGAAAGTCATGCCGTGTCGCCATGCGTCGCCTTCCAGCCAAGCGTGATGTCGAAGTAGAACCGTCTTCGGCCCTGCCACTCCGGCGCACCTGCGTCCTTCACGTCGACCACCAGTTCGTCTATCACGAATCCATCGCGATGCAGCAGCCGTTGCTGCGAGAGCTTCCCTTCCTCGCCCATCGCCCGGATGACGTGGCGGACCACCGCATGCTCGACGGCTACGTAGTCGCGCGTCTCGGAAACGACCAGCGGGGAGTCGTCCTTGCCGTTGCCGGACAGCACGGGGAAGTCGGGGCCGAGGTCGCGATGGAGCAGTTCCGCCAGGGTCGTCATGGTTGCTATGTCAGGTCAGGGTGGGCTCGGGTGCGGCAACTAGAACTCGGCGGGATCGATGGTCTGCATGCGCATGTTGCCGCCCGCAACGCGGTAGAGGGTCAATGTCGTGTTGCTGTACTTGATGGAAAAGGGGGGCTAGAGGAAATAAATACTTAAAACATATATTTCCTCTGGTCCCTTTTTGCTTGCGCAATGTTGCCGCCTGCAACACGGTAGAGAGTGGATGTCATGTTGCTGTATTCGATGCCGCCGGGATTCTCGGTTTCTTTCAACGTGAACATCCCAGACTTGGATGCATCATCCGAATGGCAGTTCCATCCGGCCCTAACTATTCGGGGCGGCCAGCAGCTTAAATACATCCATAAGCTGGGTCATGCCGGAAGTTACGTACTGATTTGCGTATCCATTCACTCGTGGACTTTCATTTGAATCTGATAGTTCGATCGCTCGTATCCATATGGGTGATAGATGCTGAAGGGCGGACTCTATAGCTTCATGCGGAGAAAAAATGTCCGTCGAGTTTATAAAGTTCACAAACTGATCTATTGCGTAATGATGGTCGTCGCGCACTTCTTTGAAGTACGTAGTTCCGCGAATATCTCCTATCGGCTCCAGTGCAACGCCGCTGGCGAGACCCCACACGTCTTTGCCGGAAACGGGCGAAAATTTCTTGATTGATTCAGGTATCAAGTTGTTTGTTTCCGCAATCGCATAAGCTGCAACTGGGAAAAGAGTGGTTGCAATTCTAGCTAATGCAACTCCTCGGACTGTTGGTGTTCCGCCTAGATTTTTGATTTGTGCTCTATATGCACGCTCACCCTCATCTGCCGCGGTGCGCGCTGAAGAAAAGTAAGTGTCAAATATAGATTTTCTTCCTAAATTTCGCTTTCTAAGGGTGAATACTATTACTGCCAACACGGCAAGGAATAATCCAATTGAGATAATTAATACCATGATCAAGCTCTCCTTGAGCGGGCCGCCATCGTTTCTTTCCTGATGACGCAGGCGGGCGTGCTTTTACTAAGCTTGGTCAAGAGATCCATTTTCTGCCATTTTCCTGCTCCACTCAGTCAGTAGCGGATATGCCTTATCAATTCTCATCTTCGAAATAAGCGTTGCCACCACGAGATGCGATGCATTTCTGGCGCAATAATTGGGAGAATCTCAGACTTTAATAAATTTACTATTTTTTTCTCGCTCGTGCCTCGCGTGAAAACATATGCAACCGAACTATCTTTCTCGGAGATAATCCAAGGCCTGCTTTGCGCATCAAGGCCCAAAGAATCCGGGTCTGGGGCTATGACTATTCTTCCCTGTTTGACCAAATCTTCCACTGCGGCTGCATTGCTTCCTGGGTCGCTTGCTAGGTAGCGAGCTATTAGGCGAACACTCTTTCTGTAATCAGAATCATCCATGGAATTTGGTCATTTCCTGTCGTACGGAAGTGGGCTCCGAGAAATAAGACTCCATTGCGGATTGCCGTTCTCGGAGGCGCGTGCACCAATTTCTAGGAGCAGTCGTTTGGTGGATTCCTCGTCGGCTCCAATGACATGCATCAATGTGTCAATGTTTCGCCACTTGTAATCTGGATGGTCTAGCATTTGCCGGAGCAGATCTCGTCTCGGCT
Organism: Pseudoxanthomonas suwonensis; assembly: GCF_000972865.1. Lineage (NCBI taxonomy): Bacteria > Pseudomonadati > Pseudomonadota > Gammaproteobacteria > Lysobacterales > Lysobacteraceae > Pseudoxanthomonas > Pseudoxanthomonas suwonensis. Next base: position 1,669,229 of record NZ_CP011144.1, on the reverse strand, counting down.
CATCTGCCTTTTTAGCCAAGCGATTTGAGTAGTATTGGTTGGCGATCGAGGCAGCTATCGTTGCAAAGCTTCCGATGATGGCGCCAGCTACGCCAATCAAGGCAATAATGGTGGTGTCAGCCATGCACGTCATAGATTGCACGCCGCTTGGTGTGCAGCCTTGTATTGCTCGTACTTGAGAATCGCGTCCTCGCCGTGCGCGTAGCAGTAGCAGTCGGGGCGTAGACGCGCTTTTCGGTCCTGTACAGGTCTTAGTCGATGCGCCCGACTTGGAGGACATATATTTTCCGCATGCGCCGTCCCTGCCTTGGCCAGCAGCGCCAGGGCGCCGACCACGATCGCGGCGATGGATGTCCGGCCCATGCGCTCCTCCCCTGTACAGGCGCTCCGAACGGCGGCTGTCGGAGTATGGATATTCCGAACTTCAAGAGTCAAGCAGGGCCGGACGACAGCGGTAGGGAAGCTCCATATTTTGATGGCCTGGCATTTCCGGCGGGCCGTAGACATGAAGAGCTTTGGCGACAGGTTGCGCGCCGCGCGCATCGCCGCCGGGATGACCCAGGAGCAACTGGGCTTCGCCCTGGGTGTCACCAAGTCTTCGGTGTCGGCCTGGGAGAACGACCGGGAGACGCCCGGCTTCCGGTTGCTGCCGTCGCTCCGAACGGCGTTGGGATGCTCGCTGGACGAGCTGATCGTCGGTCCGGCGGCTGCGTCGGCGACCCGGGACACGGTCAGGGAGGCGCCGGAGCTCTACATCGGCAACGCGGACGAGAAGACCCTGCTGGTCCGCTATCGGTCGCTTCCGCCCAAGCGGCGCCAGGCCGTGCTGGAGTTGATCAAGCCGGCCAAGTGAAGATGCGGGTACACGCCTCTGCTCGGGTCTTGATCTGCTTTGCGAGTCTTTGCTTCGGGTCGGTGCGACGTGCAGGCCCGTCAGCTTCGGCGTTGACCGACCCTGATCGACAAACGCCAGCCTGAAGTATCGTTAACTTTACATCTATGCAGCGAAGTGTAGTATTCGATACATGGACGCAGAAACCCTCCTCGCGCGCTTTGGCAAGTCGCTGCGCGAGGCCCGCAAGCGGCGCGGCCTGACCCAGGCGCAACTGGCAGCGCTTGCCGGCGTGCCCCGGCTGAAGGTGATCCAGGTCGAACGCGGCGAGGCCTCGGTGTCGATCGGCGCCTATGCCGAGGTCGCCGCGGCGCTGGGACTGGAGTTCACGCCGGTGCCGGCGCGCCGGCCCACGCTGGACGAGGTGGCGGAGTTGCTGGCGAATGGCTAGCGCGCCCGCCATCCCGGCTTCCATCGACCGGTTGCGCGTCGGAACGCCGCAGGGCGACAGCGGCCTCCTGGCCAGGACCGGTGAGGGCTACCTGTTCGGCTACCACGCCGATGCCCCGCGGTCGGCGGAGATCAGCCTGCTGATGCCGCAACGGCCGGAGCAGTACGTCAGCCGGGAACTGCATCCGATCTTCCAGATGAACCTGCCGGAAGGGTACGTGCTGGAACGCCTGCGCCAGCGGCTGGCGAAGGCGACAAGCATGGATCCCATGCTGCTGCTGGCGCTGACCGGGCGCGAGGCGGCGATCGGACGCGTCCATGTCCAGGCGCCTGCCGGACTCGTCGAAGCCTTCGCTCCCGGGGAAGGCGACGGGCGCGGCGAGCGCTTGTCGCAGATCCTGGCCTGGGACGGGGCCGAAGACCTGTTCGAGGAACTGGCCCCGCGCTACCTCTTCCGCACCGGGGTGTCCGGCGTGCAGCCCAAGCTGCTGGTGCCGGAAGCCCGCGAGCCGGACGGCAAGGTGTCGGTCGCCACGGTGGACCTGATCGTCAAGAGCGGCGGCGCCGACTATCCGGGGCTGGCGGTGAACGAGTTCGTCTGCATGTCGATCGCCCGGCGGGCGGGCATTCCCGTGCCGGAGTTCCACCTGTCGGACAATCGGCAACTGTTCGTGATGCGGCGCTTCGACCGGACCGCGGACGGGCAGGCGCTCGGTTTCGAGGAGATGGCCGTGCTGATGGCCAGGGGCGCTGCGCAGAAGTACGAGGGCAGCTACGAGCAGGTGGCCCGGTTCGTGTCGCTGTTCTGCTCGCCGGACCGCCGCCTCGCTTCGCTGGCGCAGTTGTTCGACCAGGTGGCGTTGTCCTGCATCCTCGGCAATGGCGATGCGCACCTGAAGAACTTCGGCGTCCTGTACGGGGATCCCACCTCCGAGGACGTCTGGCTGGCGCCGGCCTACGATCTGGTCAACACGACCGCCTATATCGCCGAGGACAGCCTGGCGTTGACGCTCGGGGGCTCGAAGAGCTTCTTCGCGTCGCGCGTCCACCTGATGGACTTCGCCGGACGTTGCCAGGTCGGCGATCCCCGCGGGCGCATCCTCGGTCTCCTGGCGGCCGTCGAAGCGGGGATGGCGGCACATGCGGGCTTGCTGGCGGAAGCGCCGGTCGTGCGCGCCGGGCTGCGAGGGGCCTTCGAGCAGTTTGCGTCCGGGTTTGTGTCCTGACCGTGTGCAGACGCGGCCGGGCCGCGGCATGGGGGGGGATTCGCCAAGGCGTCGTCTTTGCCGATGGCGTCGGGTCGCGGTCATGCCCGCTCCTACAGGAATGCGTGGGGGCGGATGCCACGGGAGGGATGGGATTCGCTAGGCTAGGGGCTGGTCTGTTCCGGTTCCCCGCATGCGCATCATCAGCTTCAACGCCAACGGCATCCGTTCCGCCGCGAACAAGGGCTTCTTCGACTGGCTCGACGCACAGAAGGCCGATGTGGTCTGCCTGCAGGAGACCAAGTCGCAGGAGGACCAGCTGTCCGACCCGCGCTTCCGCCCCGACGGCCACCACTGCTTCTATCGCGACGCGAGCACCAAGAAGGGCTACAGCGGCGTGGCGATCTATGCCAGGCGCGAGCCCGACGAGGTGCGCACGGCGCTGGGACGACCGGACTTCGACGAGGAAGGCCGCTACATCGAGGCGCGCTTCGGCAACCTGAGCGTGGTCTCGTTCTACATCCCGTCCGGTTCGTCGGGCGAGCTGCGCCAGGGCTACAAGTTCCAGGTGATGGAGTGGCTCAAGCCGATCCTCGACCAGTGGCTGGTCAGCGGCCGCGACTACGTGCTGTGCGGCGACTGGAACATCGTCCGCAGCCGCCTGGACATCAAGAACTGGACCTCCAACCAGAAGAACTCCGGCTGCCTGCCGCCGGAGCGCGACTGGCTCAACGGGCTGTGCGCGGATTGCGACGACGAGGCCGACGCTACCGCCGGGCGCGGCTGGGTCGACGCCTACCGGGTGCTGCATCCGCAAGGCCAGGACTACACCTGGTGGAGCAACCGCGGCGCGGCGCGCGCCAACAACGTGGGATGGCGGATCGACTACCAGTTCGTCACGCCGTCGCTGCGCGATCGCCTGCGCGCCTGCTCGATCTACCGCGAGCAGCGCTTCTCCGACCATGCGCCGTTCACCGTGGACTACGCGGACGCCAGCAAGTGAGCACCGACGCGACCGCCGCGCCGGCCAGGCGCTCCTACAAGGGCTGGGCCGGGATCCGCCGCGCCTTCGGCACGCCCTCGGCGCTGACCATGGCGGTCCTCGGCTTCGGCTGCGGCCTGCCGTTCCTGCCGATCGCGTCGATGACCCTGTCCACGCGCCTGCGCGATTCGGGCCTGGACCTGGGCAGCATCGGCCTGATCAGCCTGGCCAGCTTCTTCTACCTGCTCAAGTTCCTGTGGGCGCCGCTGCTGGACCGCTATCTGTTCAAGCCGCTGGGCTTCCTCGGCCGGCGCCGCTCGTGGCTGCTGGCGGCGCAGCTGGGCGTGGCGGTGGGTCTGGTCGCGCTGGCCTTCGTCCGCCCGGAGCTGGGGGTGATGCCGCTGGTGGGGTGGGTGCTGTTCACCTCTTTCGCCGGCGCCACCCAGGACGCGGTGGTCGATGCCTACCGCATCGAGATCGCGCCGGTCGACGCGCAGGCCGCGCTGGCCGCGACCTATACCCTGGGCTACCGCATCGGCCTGATCCTGGGCGGGGCCGGCGCGCTGTACCTGGCCGACTTCGCCGGCTGGACGGTGGCCTACCTGGGCATGGCCGCGCTGATGGCGCTGCCGCTGCTGGCGACCGTGCTCAGCCGCGAACCGGCCGCGCAGGAACTCACGGTGCAGCGCCGGATCGATTTCCTCGGCGCGTTCTGGCAGCCGTTCGCCAGCTTCTTCCGCAACAACGGCGTGACCTTCGGCCTGGCGCTGCTGGTGTTCGTGGGCCTGTTCAAGTTCCCCGACCAGGTGATCGGAGTGATGGCCGGGCCGTTCTACCTTGACTCGGGCTACACCAAGGCCGACATCGCCACCGTGTCCAAGCTGTACGGGATCTGGGCCGGGATCGGCGGGGCGTTCCTGGGCGGCATATGCGTGGCCGCGTTCGGCTTCCGCCGCATGCTGCTGGTGGCGGCGCTGGGGGTGGCGCTGTCGAACCTGGCGTTCCTGCTGATGGCCCAGCACCCGTCGCAGATCTGGGCGTTCTACGCGGCCATCACCGCCGACAACGTCGCCCAGGGATTCGCCGGGACCACCCTGGTCGCGTTCATGTCGTCGCTGACCGACCGCAACTTCACCGCCACCCAGTTCGCGCTGATGGTGTCGCTGGCCAACCTGCCGGGCAAGTTCGCCGGGGGGCTGTCCGGCTACCTGGTCGAGGCCAGTTCCTACAGCACCTTCTTCGTGCTCAGCGCGCTCACGGTGATACCGACCCTGCTGCTGCTGGCGTGGCTGTGGCCGCGCATCCGCGAGGCCGCGGCGGCGCCAGGGGCCGGCTGAACGGGCGCGGCCGGCGCCGGTACCCGGCCGCGTTCGATTCGTGGCAGTCTTGCGGCATGCCGAGCAGGGGGCGCTCATGACCGATCTGCTGCTGCGTGACATCGATCCGATCCTGGCCGACCGCATCCGCCGCGTGTCGGTGGCCCGCGGCTGGACCCAGCACGAGACCATCCTGCGCCTGCTGGAGCAGGGGCTGTTCGCCTCCGAGCACGAAGTCCGCAGCGGCTTCGAGGACAGCGAGGTGGATGCCCTGGCCGAGGCGATCGCGGCGCTGAAGGACGTGCCGGCGGGCAAGGGGTTCTGAGCGCGGCCGCCATGGCGCCGGTCCGCTTGCGCACGCTTCGCGCCGACATCACCACCCTGCGGGTGGATGCCATCGTCAACGCGGCCAACGGTTCGCTGCTCGGCGGCGGCGGCGTGGACGGCGCGATCCACCGCGCGGCCGGGCCCGGATTATTGGAGGAATGCCGGCGCCTCGGCGGCTGCCCGACCGGGCAGGCGCGGATCACTGCCGGCCACCGGCTGCCGGCGCGGCACGTCATCCATACCGTCGGTCCGGTCTGGCGCGGCGGCGACGCCGGCGAGGCGGCGCTGCTGGCCGCCTGCTACCGCAACAGCCTGCTGCTGGCCGAGGCGGCCGGTTGCGCGACGGTCGCGTTTCCCTCGATCAGCACCGGTGTGTACGGCTATCCGCTGCACCTGGCCGCGCCGGTGGCGGTGGCCAGCGTCGCCGGCTTCGCCGCCGCGACGGTGCGCGAGGTGGTGTTCTGCTGTTTTTCCGAGGCCGACCTGGAGGGGTATCGGGTGGTGCTGGGGGAGTAGGCGTAGCGGCGCCTCGACGGGCGCACAGATATCGCGCCTGCACCTCTCCACTCCGTCGTTCCCGCGCAGGCGGGAACCCAGCGACTTTCGCTTTGCGCTTGCGGCACCAGGCATCACCGGCATGCGTTCGGTGGCAAGTGATATGCCGCTACTGATCAAGAGGCTGAAGTCACTGGGTTCCCGCCTGCGCGGGAACGACGGAGAAGGGTGCGGGCGTGGAGCAAGAGGCGCCCCCGGAATCCCGGGCGTCCGTTGCCCGGCCCACTCAGGGCAGCGGCAGCGCCTCGCCCGCGAACACCGCCACATGCGGTACGCCGTCGGCGCCGATCCAGCCGCGGTACATGCCCTCGGTGTTGAACGGGAAGGCGATGCTGCCGTCGGCGCCCAGCGCGATCGCGCCGCCGTCGCCGCCGGCCGCAGGGATGTCGCGGTTGATCACGTCCTCGGCCGCCTGCGCCAGCGGCTGCCCGGCCAGGCGCACCCGCGCGCAGATCTCGTGCGCGGCGGCGGTGCGGATGTAGAACTCGCCCCAGCCGGTGCCCGACACCGCGCAGCGGGCGTCGGCCCAGGTGCCGGCACCGATGATCGGCGAGTCACCAACCCGGCCCCAGCGCTTGTTGGTCATGCCGCCGGTGGAGGTGCCGGCGGCGAGCCGTCCTTCGGCATCCAGCGCCAGCGCGCCGACCGTGCCGAAGTAGTCCAGCGGCTGTTCCACCCGCGACTGCGCGGAGGCCTCGGCCTGCAGCGCCTTCTGCAGTTGCTGCCAGCGTTTCTCGGTGCGGAACCAGGACGGGTCGACCAGTTCCAGGCCCTGCTCCCGGGCGAAAGCTTCGGCGCCGGCGCCGATCAGCATCGCGTGGCGCGAGCGTTCCATCACCGCGCGCGCCAGCAGGATCGGATGCCGCACGCGCTGCACGCCGGCCACCGCGCCGGCCTTGCCGCTGGCGCCGTCCATGATCGAGGCGTCCAGTTCGTTGCGGCCGTCATGGGTGAACACCGCGCCGCGCCCGGCGTTGAACTGCGGCGCGTCCTCCAGTACTGCGATCGCCGCGGTCACCGCCTCCAGCGCCGGCTTGCCGGCCTGCAGCTGCGCATGGCCGGCGCGCAGGGCCGCCTCGAGCGCGCTGCGCGTGGCCGCTTCATCCTCCTCCGTCAGGCCGGCGCGGACGACGCCGGCGCCGCCATGGATCACCAGCAGCGGAGCCGGGCGTTCGGCGGCGACGGCCAGCGGCGCGGCCAGGGCCAGGCTGCAGGCGAGCAGGCCGCGCAGTGCGTGGCGCCAGGCGCCGGCGGGCCGGTGCCGGCTGGAAGTGCGTGTCATGGGCAAGGTTTCCTCGTGCTTCATGCGGGGTGGACGACGCCGAGCACGCGCGGGCCGCGCGCGCCGGTGACCGCCGGCAGGTTGCCGGGCAGGCCGGCCAGGGTCTGGCGTGCCAGCCAGGCGAAGGCCATGGCCTCGACGAAATCCGGGTCCAGGCCGTGCGCGGCGGTCGATTCGAGCGCGGCGTCGGGCAGGCGCGCGGCGATGCGTGCCAGCAGCTGCGGATTGCGCACGCCGCCGCCGCAGGCGATCACCCGCGCGGTGCCGGGCTGGTGCGCCAGCAGCGCGCCAGCGATGGTGGCCGCGCTCAGTTCCAGCAGGGTCGCCTGTACGTCGGCCGGCGATTCGTCGCCGTGCAGCTTCGACTGCACCCAGTCCAGGTGGAACTGTTCGCGGCCTGTGCTCTTGGGCGGCGGCAGCGCGAACCAGGGTTCCTCGAGCAGGCGCGCCAGCAGCGCGGCGTCGACCTGGCCGCTGGCGGCGAAGGCGCCGTCGGCGTCGAAGCCCTCACCGGTGTGGCGCAGGCACCAGGCATCGAGCAGCGCGTTGGCCGGGCCGGTGTCGAAGCCGCGGACGGCCTGTCCCGGATCATCCGATCCGGGAGCTCCGGCACGCGGCAGCAGGGTGTAGTTGGCGATGCCGCCCAGGTTGAGCACCGCGCGGTCCTCGTCCGGGGTATGCAGCAGCGCGGCGTGGAAGGCCGGCACCAGCGGCGCGCCGTGGCCGCCGGCGGCGACGTCGCGGCGGCGGAAGTCGGCGACGGTGGCGATGCCGGTGCGCTCGGCGATCACGTTGCCGTCGCCGACCTGCAGCGTGAACGGCGCGTCCCCGTGCGGGCGGTGGCGCAGGGTCTGGCCGTGCGAGCCGATCGCGGCGACCTGCGCCGGTGCGACGCCGGCCTCGTCCAGCAAGCCCAGTGCGGCGGCGGCGAAGGCCTGCGCGACCTGCACGTCCAGGCGGCCCAGTTCGTCCAGCGAGGCCGGCTCGCCGCCCTGGCCCAGCGCGACCAGGCGTTCGCGCAGCGCCGGCGCCCAGGGTTGCGTGCGCGCGGCGCGCAGGCGCAGCCCGGCGGTGCCTGCGTCATCGGGGAATTCGACCAGCGCGGCATCGATGCCGTCGGCGCTGGTGCCGGAGATCAGGCCGAGGAAGAGGTGCGACATGCGCGCAGGTTAGCTGGATCGCATGCCGTCGGCTAATGCGGAACGCAGCTTCCGGAAACGCGTCCGGCTCGTCGGGGTGCAGTGGCATCGCAGTGCCGACGGCGTCGTGTCGCCGGCTGAACCCGGCTCCTACCGTGGACGTATCGACGTCCTCGTCCCGTGCGGCGTCACCTTGTAGGAGCCGACTTCAGTCGGCGACACGGGCGTCGGAGAGATAGGAGCGTCGCCTGTACCGATGCCCATCATGTTGTGGCAGAAGGCGCGTTCCGCAGCAGGGCGGCTGCCGCCCATGACGTCGGGATGCAACGGCGTCGCCGGTGCCGAGGGCGTCGTGTCGCCGGCTGAACCCGGCTCCTACAAGGGAGGCGGCGAGGGCTCAGCCGCGCTTGTTCTTCTTCGCCGCGTCGGTGTGGGCGAACATCAGCTGTTCCATCGACTCCATCCGCGCCAGAGTCGGCGCGGTCGCCGCCTTGAACGCGGCCAGGTCGGCGCCCTTCAGCGGCTCCGGTGGCGGCATGGTCACCGACAGCGGGTTGCGGTGCACGCCGTTGACCCGGAATTCGTAGTGCAGGTGCGGGCCGGTGGCCAGGCCGGTGGCGCCGACGTAGCCGATCACCGTGCCCTGCGAGACCGCCTGGCCCTTCTTGACCTTGCCGAAGCGCGACATGTGCGCGTACAGCGTGGTGTGGCCCTTGCCGTGGTCGAGGATCACCACGTTGCCGTAGCCGCGCTGGGTGCCGACGAACTGCACGCGCGCGTCGCCGGCGGCCATGATCGGGGTGCCGGTGGACGCGGCGTAATCCACGCCCTTGTGCATGCGCATCGTGCCCAGCACCGGGTGCCGGCGCGAGCCGAACTTCGAGGACAGCCGCGCGTACTGGATCGGCATGCGGATGAAGCTCTTCTTCAGCGGTCGGCCGTCGGCGGTGAAGTACTCGGCCTTGCCGTTGCGCTCGAAGCGGAAGCCGGTATAGGTCTTGCCGGCGGTGGAGAAGGTCGCGGCGAGGATCCGGCCAGTACCGATCCGCTCGCCCTCGCGCCAGGTCTCCTCGACCACCGCGCTGAAGCGGTCGCCCGGCTGCACGTCCTTGAAGTCGATGTCGTACTTGAAGATGTCGTCGGTCATCACCGCGATCGCCGCCGGGCTCAGGCCGGCCTTGCGCCCGGCCGCGTACAGCGAGTGGTCGATCTCGGCGCTGGTCACCGCCAGGCGGGTGGTGGTGGCGCGCTCGAGCACCTTCTCGTGGACGCGCTCGCCGCGCAGGTCGAGCTCGACCCGCTGGGTCGGGCTGCGGTCGAAGCGGAAGCCGCGCAGGTCGCCGTGCTCGTCCAGCTCGAAGCCCAGCTCGACGCCGGGGCGCAGGCGGGTCAGCGCCTCGCGGTTGGCCGGGTTGTCGAGGATGCGGTGCATGGTCGCGGCCGGCACGCCCATCTTGTCGAACACGCCGCCCAGGGTCTGGCCGGATTCGATCTGGACCACGTCCCATGAGCGGCCCGCGCCTTCGACCGGCGCACGCACGGTCAGCGGCGGCAGCTGCAGCGGCAGGGTGGCGTGCAGCTGGGAGGCGGGCTCCAGCTGCGAGGAGAAACCGGGGACGATGGTGGCGACCAGTGCGCCAAGGGTCGCGAACAGGCTGGCGTGCAGCCAGTGGCGGCGGGTCCAGCGGGTGTTGAAGGCAGCGGGGAACCGCTCCTTCAGCTTGCGGTGCAGGTGACGGTGGTGAAGGATGCCGAGGCGGTCGTGGAACTGCTGCTTGCGGACGCGGCCGTGGTCGGTCAGTGGCATCGCTTAACTTCCTTCACGGGACCCCGGAGTGCGGCCCACTGGGCGGGTACCATAAACACCTGAAACTAGTGCGTCAAACCATTGAAGAACCTGAACTTTTCGCTGGCTTTCCGGTTAACCCGCACGTAACATTTCGTTCAAGTTTGTAGTCGCCCCGAACCGTGGAGCCGGCCGTGTTTTCCGAGAAGTCCGTCACAGAATCCCTTGCGTTGATCGGCCGTGGCGCCGACGAGGTCCTCAAGCGCGAGGAACTGGAGGCGCGCCTGAAGCCCGGTCGCCCGCTGCGGGTCAAGGCCGGCTTCGACCCGACCGCGCCGGACCTGCACCTGGGCCATACGGTGCTGCTGAACAAGATGCGCCAGTTCCAGGACCTGGGGCATCAGGTGATCTTCCTGATCGGCGACTTCACCGGGATGATCGGCGACCCGAGCGGCAAGAACGTCACCCGCAAGCCGCTGACCCGCGAGGACGTGCTGGCCAACGCACGCACCTACGAGGAGCAGGTGTTCAAGGTGCTGGACCGCGAGCGCACCGAGGTGCGCTTCAACAGCGAGTGGTTCGGGAAGATGGGCGCGGCCGACATGATCCGCCTGGCCGGCCAGTACACGGTGGCGCGCATGCTCGAGCGCGACGACTTCGCCAAGCGCTACGCGGCGCAGCAGTCGATCGCGATCCACGAGTTCCTCTACCCGCTGGTGCAGGGCTACGACTCGGTGGCGCTGCAGGCCGACGTGGAGCTGGGCGGCACCGACCAGAAGTTCAACCTGCTGATGGGCCGCGGCCTGCAGGAGCACCACGGCCAGGCGCCGCAGATCGTGCTGACGATGCCGTTGCTGGAGGGCCTGGACGGGGTCGCCAAGATGTCCAAATCGCTGGGCAACTACATCGGCATCAGCGAGCCGGCGATCGACATCGTGACCAAGGCGATGAAGGTTGGCGACGCGCTGATGTGGCGCTGGATCGAGCTGCTCAGCTTCGACATCTCCGTGGCCGAGGCGGCGAAGCTGCGTGGGGAAGTGGACGCCGGCGCGTTGAACCCGCGCGAGGTCAAGCTGCGCCTGGCGCGCGAGTTGGCGACGCGCTTCCACGACGCGGCCGCGGCCGAGCAGGCCATCGCCGGCTGGCACGCGGTGGTCACCGGCCAGGGCGACACTTCGACGCTGCCGCTGCAGGACGTGGCGGTGCCGGCGGAAGGCCTGCGCATCGCCGCGCTGCTGACGGCCGCCGGGATCACGCCGTCCAACTCGGAGGCCAACCGCAAGCTCAAGGAGCGCGCGGTCAAGGTCGACGGTGCGGTGGTCGAGGACGCGGCGCTGAGCTTCACGCCCGGCTTCGAGGGCGTGCTGCAGGTGGGCAAGCGCAACTTCGCGCGGGTGCGGCTGGTCGCCGGCTGACGACCGACAGGCGGTGGCGTGCGTCCTGCGCACGCGGCGCCTGTAGCTTTGCTGCAACTGCAACTGCAACTGCAACTGCAACTGCAACTGCAAGAGCGCCGAGTGTGGTTGGCTCCGGGCTGAGCCGCGGCAGGCCGGGGGTATTGCGGTCGTCTCGACGGCACATCCATGTGCCGACTCGCCGACGTGGCCATCCCTGGCCACTGCCGCAATACCCCCGGCCCGCCACGTCTCCCGGAGCTTTGGCGTCGTGGCTTCGTTCGGCCGGATGACAGCCCATGGCTGCTCTTTGTAGGAGCCGGGCTTGCCCGCGATGCGACGCTGTCGGCACAGGCGACGCCTTCATGATTCCGACGCCCGTGTCGCCGACTGAAGTCAGCTCCTACAGGAGAGCGGCCGCGCCGTGGCTGTTGTAGGAGCCGGGTTCAGCCGGCGACCCGACGCCGTGGGCACAGGCGACGTCCTCGTGATTCCGACGCCCGTGTCGCGGTCATGCCCGCTCCTGCAGAAGGCAGTGCTGCCATGGGTTTCCCTTCCTCCGTAGGCGAAAGGAAGGGCCGGGGAGGGGATTTTGCTGTTGTTCCTCCGATCGAAGCCACGCCCTCAAAGCTCCCGAGGCCGTCGTGCCCTGGGGGTCTGGCGCAAGCAGCACATGGATGTGCTGCGGTCGCGACTTGGAGGCAGGACGCCGCAGCGGAGCGATGCGCCATACCCCCAGGGCACGACGGCCCCTTCCGAAGCCGACGCTTCTTGCTTCAAGGGTCGCCTCGACCTCAAAGCGTATGCGTCACCACGCAATCGCGCCCGGCACGCTTGGCCGTGTACAGCGCCTCGTCGGCGCCGCGCATCAGCATCGACAGCGGCATCGGCCGGTTGGACACGGCCACGCCGAGGCTGACGGTCACCCGGACCGGCGGCGCCGGCGGGTCCAGGCGCATGGTCGACAGCGACATGCGGATGCGCTCGGCCAGCTGCGCCGCGTTGCGCGCGTCCGGGCCGGTCACCACGATCACGAACTCCTCGCCGCCGGTGCGCGCGAACACGTCGTGCTCGCGGGTCTGGCTGCGGATCGTGTCGCTGAGCTTCTGCAGCACCAGATCGCCGATCTCGTGCCCGTAGCGGTCGTTGACCCGCTTGAAGTGGTCCAGGTCCAGCGCGATCACCGCCAGGTGGGCCTCGCGGGTCAGCCGTTCCAGTTCCGGATCCAGCCGCGCGAACAGGCCGCGGCGGTTGAGCGTGCCGGTGAGCGGGTCGAGCATCGCCGTCTGCCGCAGCGACTCGGCCGCGCGGAAGCTGGCCAGCATCAGCATGCAGAAGTTGATCAGGTACCAGGTCGACAGGTCGACGTTGACCCAGGCCTCGTTGGGTCCGTACTGGCCGGTGAACGCCTGCAACAGGTCGCGCCCGTAGAGGAACGCCAGCACCGCGCTGCCGAGCATCACCAGCCGCGCCGGCACGCGCAGCGGCGGCACGTCCAGCCGGCGCAACTGCCAGAGCAGGATGCCCAGCATCACCAGCTCGGCCAGGCTCATCGCCGCGCCCTGGCCGTCGATCGCGTCGCCGGCCAGCCAGGCCAGCAGCGACAGGGCGACGAACGCCGGCACCAGCATCCACTCGGCGCGGCGCAGCGGCCGCTGCTGCACGAACTTGATCCCCGCGCCCGCCAGCACCGCCAGGCCGCCGCAGGCGAGCACGCCGCCGATCGCGGCCGCCACGACCGTCGCAGTCTCCGAACCGGCGCGCTCCAGCCCCGTAGCGGTGCCGTCCAGCATCGCCGCGCCCACCGAATAGAGAAAGTGGCCCACGCCCCAGGAGGCGATGCCGCGCACCCCGCGCGACACGCGTGACACGTACCAGAACAGGCCCAGCAGGATTGCCGCCAACGCGCAGTCGGTCAGCAGCAGGTTGTAGAAGTCGGTGGTCATCTGCCTCCCGGGCAGCACTCCCTGGCGCCGACTATGCGGCATCGACGCCGGTGGTTTCCATCCCGGCAGGACGATGCGGAACCGGCCGGGTCGCCCATCGGCATTGCGGCGGGCCGGTGGCGGAACCTGGTTGCCTGGACCGCCATCGGTCGTCCGGGGAGGGGGCGCACACGGTCGCGACGCGCGGTGGCCGGATCCGGGCAGGTCCGCCGTTCAGCTAGGAACGCCCGAGCCCAAGCCCATGACGCCTCCGTCCGGCACCCGTCCCGCCTGCCTTCCCGGCGTCCTGCTGCTGCTGGGGCTGGTCGTACTGGCGGTGCTGCGTTCGCACCACGGCACCCGGCTGGACAGCTTCACCGTGGACGAGCCGTGGCACATCGTCGCGGGCGTTTCCTACGTGCGTACGGGCGACTACCGGCTCAACCCCGAGCATCCGCCGCTGGTCAAGCTCGCGGCGGGCGCGGCCATGCCCGCCGGCTTCGTTCTGCGGCCGCCGGCGCCCCTGCATGAAAAATTGCAGGAACGGGACATGGTCGAGGAGACGATGTTCTACGACAACGACGCCGCCCGCGCGCAGCAGCGCGCCCGGGTGGCGATGTGGCTGTTGAACGGGTCGCTGCTGCTCGCACTGGGCCTGGTGCTGTGGCGCGCGCTGGGCCTGGCATGGGCGGCGGGCGCGCTGGCGTTCCTGGCCATCGAGCCGACCGTGGCCGCGCACCTGCCGGTGGTGATGACGGACCTGCCGCTGGCGTTGACGCTGGCGATCGCGGCGGCCTGCGCCGGCCTGCTGGCGGCCGGCTGGCGCTGGCGCTGGGTGGCAGGGCTGGGCGTGGCCCTGGGCCTGGCGCTCTCCGCCAAGCACTCGGCGTTGGCCGGGATCGGCGGCATCCTGGCCGTGCTCGGTGTGGCGGTGCCGTGGGGATGGCGCAGCGAGGGCCTGCGCGGCGTGGTCCTGCGCCTGGCGAAACTGGCCGTGGCACTGCTGCTGGCGATCGTCGTGCTGTGGGCCCTGTACGGGTTCCGTTTCCATGCCGGCACGAACGGCAGCGACGGGTTCAACCGCGAACTGCCGGACAAGCTCGCCGAGATCCAGAGCGACCACTGGCGCGAAGGCATCGCCTTCGCCGACCGCTGGCAACTGCTGCCGCGCAGCTACCTGTGGGGGCTGGCCGATACCGTGCGCACCGGGGTCGAGGGACGCTCGATCAGCGAGCACTTCGTGTGGGGCCGGATGTACGAGGGCCATCCGCCCTGGTTCAGCTGGCCGGCGATCATCGCCGCCAAGGTGCCGCTGGCGCTGTTGCTGCTCAGCGTGCTGGGCGCGTTCGCGTTGTGGAGGCTGCCGCTGGCGCCGGCCGCGCGCTGGACGCTGTGGGCGGTGCTCGGGTCCAGCGCCTTCCACCTGGTGGCGCTGGTCGGCTCCGGTGCGATCTGGGGCGGCGTGCGCCATGCGATGCCGGTGCTGGTGGCGATGGCGGTGCTGGCCGGCGCGGCGGTGCAATACGCCTGGCAACGACGGCCCCGGGCCTGGCGGGTGCCGGCGGTCGCGCTGCTGGCGGTCGCACTGGCAATGACGGTCCGCGAGCCGCGGGTCTGGGAATACCACAACGAACTGGTCGGCGGCAGCGGCGGCGCCTACCGCTACTTCGACAACGAAGGCCTCGACCTGGGGCAGCGCTTCGCCGAAATCCGCGAATTCCACGATCGCGTCATCCGCCCCAGCGGCCAGCCGATGTACCTGAACCTCTGGATGATCGAGGAGCAGATGCGCGCCGCCGGCCTCAACAACCGGCGCCGGGTCGAGGACCTGCGCGACGACAACGTGCAGGGTGTGTACGAAGGATATTTCGTGCATTCGCGCAGCCATCGGCTGCCCTGGCCGTCCCGTGACTGGGATCCGGCGGAGGGGTTCGCGGGCCTGCACCGGGTTGCCTCGTTCGGCAACACCGACATCTGGCAGGGGCGGCAGCTCATGCCGCGCGCACGGGCGCACGGCATGCAGTCGAAGGCGATCGACTACATCTACAAGGAGCGCGGCGAGGATTGGCGGCTGGTGGCGCTGAGGCTGGAGGAAGTGGTGGCGCTGTTCCCGCAGTCGGTGGCGAGCGGTATCGAACTGGGCAACGCCTACGTGCGCCTGGGCGATGGCCCGGACGCGATCCGCGCCTACCGGCGCTTCCTCGACCAGGACAAGGCGCCGGTGGACGCCGGGGTGCGCCGCCAGGTGGAGGCGCAGATCGCCGGCATCCGGGCCGCCGGCGACCAGGTGGCGGCGGTCGGCCCGATGCGCAATCCCACGCTGGAATGATGGCGCGGCGGCGTGCCGCCGCCGCGCTCAGTCGCCCAGCGTGAGCAGCGAGGCGTTGCCACCGGCGGCGGTGGTGTTCACCGTCACCGTCTTCTCGGTGGCGAAGCGCGGCAGGTAGTGCGGGCCGCCGGCCTTGGGGCCGGTGCCGGACAGGCCCTGGCCGCCGAACGGCTGCACCCCGACCACCGCGCCGATCTGGTTGCGGTTGACGTAGACGTTGCCGACCTTGATCCGCGAGGCGATGCGCTCGACGGTCTCGTCGATGCGCGAGTGGATGCCCAGGGTCAGGCCGTAGCCGGTGGCGTTGACCTGCTCGATCACCGCGTCGAGCTGGTCGGCCTTCCAGCGGATCAGGTGCAGGACCGGGCCGAACACCTCGCGCTGCAGCTGCGACAGCGAGGCCAGCGCATAGGCACGCGGGGCGAAGAAGCTGCCGTGCGCGGTCGCCTCGCCGGTCGGCACGGTGGCGATGTGGGTGGCTTCGCGGTCCATCCGCTGTGCGTGCGCCTTGAGCAGTTCCAGCGCGTCGGCGTCGATCACCGGGCCGACGTCGGTGGCCAGCGCGCCGGGGTCGCCGACCTTCAGCTCGGCCATCGCGCCGGCGAGCATGGTCGTCACCTTGTCGGCGATGTCCTCCTGCACGAACAGCACGCGCGCGGCCGAGCAGCGCTGGCCGGCGGAAGTGAACGCGCTGGCGATCGCGTCCTTGACCAGCTGCTCGGGCAGCGCCGAGGAGTCGGCGATCAGCGCGTTCTGGCCGCCGGTCTCGGCGATCAGCACCGCGATGGCCGCGTCCTCGCGCGCGGCCAGGGCGCGGTTGATCGCGCGCGCGGTCTCGGTCGAACCGGTGAAGGCCACACCCGCCACGCGCGCGTCGCGGGTCAGCGCGGCGCCGACGGTGGCGCCGTCGCCCGGGACGAACTGCAGCACCTCGGCCGGCACGCCCGCTTCGTGCAGCAGCTTCACCGCGGCATGGCCGATCAGGCTGGTCTGCTCGGCCGGCTTGGCGACCACGCTGTTGCCGGCGGCCAGCGCCGCGCTCACCTGGCCCAGGAAGATCGCCAGCGGGAAGTTCCAGGGGCTGATGCACACGAACACGCCGCGGCCGTGCAGCTGCAGCGCGTTGGATTCGCCGGTCGGCCCGGGCAGCTGCTCCGGTGCGCCGAACTGGCGCCGCGCCTGGGCGGCGTAGTAGCGCAGGAAGTCGACCGCCTCGCGCACCTCGGCGACCGAGTCGGGCAGGGTCTTGCCGGCCTCGCGCACGCACAGCGCCATGAACTCCGGCATGCGCTGCTCGAGCAGGGTCGCGGCGTGCTCGAGGATCGCGGCGCGGCTGGCGGCCGGGGTGCGGTCCCAGGCCGGCTGCGCGGCCACGGCATTGCCCAGCGCCCTGTCGACGGCGGCCGCATCGGCCGGCTGCCAGTGGCCGACGACCTGGCGGCGGTCGGCGGGGTTGCGCACCGCCAGCAGTTCGCCGGTGGCGACGGCGCCCGGCACCAGCGGCCCGGCGCGCCAGGGGCCGGCGTGCTCGTTCAGACGCGCGGCCAGGGCCTGCAGTTCTTGGTCGTCGGCGAGGTTGGCGCCCATGGAGTTGTTCCTGTCGAAGCCTTGCTGGGTGTAGAGGTCGCGCGGCAGCGGGATGCGCGGATGCGGGATGGTGGCGAAGCCGGACACGGCGGCGACCGGATCCTGGACCAGGTCGGCCACCGGCACGTCCTCGTCGGTGATCCGGTTGACGAAGCTGGAGTTGGCGCCGTTCTCGAGCAGGCGCCGGACCAGGTACGGCAGCAGGTCCTCGTGGCTGCCCACCGGCGCGTACACGCGGCAGGGCACGCCCAGGCGGTCGGCCGGCACCACCTCGGCGTAGAGGTCGTCGCCCATGCCGTGCAGCTTCTGGTGCTCGTAGTCGCGGCCGCCGGCAATGGCGCGGATCGCGGCGATGGTCTGCGCGTTGTGGGTGGCGAACATCGGGTACAGCGCGTCGGCATGGCCGAACATGCGCCGCGCGCAGGCCAGGTAGGACACGTCGGTGTTCTGCTTGCGGGTGAACACCGGGTAGCCGGCCTGGCCCTCGACCTGGGCGCGCTTGATCTCCGCGTCCCAGTACGCGCCCTTGACCAGGCGCACCGGGATCCGGCGGCCGACCCGGCGGGCCAGGTCGGCGAGGAAGTCGATCACGAACGGCGCACGCTTCTGGTAGGCCTGCACCGCCAGGCCATAGCCCTCCCAGCCTTCGAGCGAGGGATCGGAGAAGGTGGCCTCGATCAGGTCCAGCGACAGCTCCAGGCGGTCGCTCTCCTCGGCGTCGACGGTGTAGCCGATGCCGTAGGACTTCGCCAGCTGCGCCAGCTCCAGCACCGCGGGCGCCAGCTCGGCCATCACCCGCTCGCGCTTGGCGTGTTCGTAGCGCGGGAACAGCGCCGAGAGCTTGATCGAGATGCTGGGCGCGGCGAACACGTCGGTGCCCGTGTAATTCCCGCTCTTGCCGATGGCGTGGATCGCGTCGCGGTAGGCCTGCAGGTAGCGCTGCGCGTCCTTCATGGTCAGCGCGCCCTCGCCGAGCATGTCGAACGAATAGCGGTAGGCGGCGTTGTCGCCCTTCCTCGAGCGCGCCAGCGCTTCGGAAATCGTGCGGCCCATGACGAACTGGTGGCCCATGATCCGCATCGCCTGGCGCACCGCCAGCCGCACCACCGGCTCGCCGACCCGGCCGACCAGACGCTTGAACGCGCCGGGCACGTCGTGGCGGGTCAGGTCGTTGAGGTTGACCAGCCTGCCGGTGAGCATCAGGCCCCAGGTCGAGGCGTTGACCAGCACCGACTCGCTCTGGCCCAGGTGCTTCTCCCAGTCGGCCTCGCCGAGCTTGTCGCGGATCAGCTTGTCGGCCGTTTCCTGGTCGGGGATGCGCAGCAGCGCTTCGGCCACGCACATCAGCAGCACGCCCTCCTCGCTGCCGAGGTCGTACTGGCGCATGAAGGCCTCGATCGCGCCCTGGTCCTGGGCGCGGGCACGCACACGCCGCACCAGATCGGCGGCCAGGGCGTCGACCCGTGTCTGCGCGGCCGGGTCCAGGCGCGCCTGCTCCAGCAGTTCGCGCACGTGGCTGGCCTCGTCGCGCAGCCAGGCGGCGGTGATCGCCGCGCGCAGCGGCGAGGGGGCGGACGCGGGGGCGACTGCGACCGGGATCGGGCGGTCGGGCCGCGGGGCGTGGTCGGAACGGGGGGTGGGGTTGGCGGTCATGGCTCGGTCGGCAGGGGGTACGAGCGCCGGGGCGGCGGCAGCGGCCCGGGGGCGGATCGGACCGGAATGGACGGCGGCGCGGCAGGCGCGCCGAATCCACCATGATGGCGCCGCCGGCTGAAGCTGGCTTGACGGATTCCGGCGGCGCGGGCGCACGAGCCGGCACAAACGCGGCGGGCTGGGTGGCCCGCGCAGCGCCGGCCCGCATCCCACCCTCCGCCCTCCGCCTCCCGCACCGTCGTCCCGGCGAACGCCGGGACCCAGTGACTTCAAGGCTTTGCAGCTGCCATCACTGTCCTGCGAGGCTGGGCCCCGAAGCCAAAGACGCTGGATCCCGGCGTTCGCCGGGACGACGGGGACCTGGAGGCCGAACGCCCCAGGCATCTGTCGGACCCCGGCAGGGGACCGGGGCCGCGGCTCAGCCCTGCCGCAGCGCCCGGTACTCGCGCGGGGTCATCCCGGCCAGGGCGACGAAGCGGCGGGTGAAGGCGCTCTGGTCGCTGAAGCCGCAGGCCTGGGCGATGTCGGCGATGCTGCCGGGGCCGTGCAGGCGGTGCATCGCCGCCTGGATCCGGATCCGGGTCAGCAGCTGCAGCGGGGTCAGCTGGAACACCTTGTGGAAGGTGCGCTCGAGCTTGGACTCGGAAAAGCCGGTGATCGCCAGCAGGTCGTGGATGCGGACGTTGCCGGCGTAGTGCCGGTTCATGTGCACCAGCGCCTCGCGCAGCGACAGGTAGTCGGCCGCCACGCCCTCGCGGCTGGCCAGGTCGCGGGAGATGCCGATCAGGCCGGCCACCTGCCCGTCCACCTGCAGCGGCCGCTTGCAGGTCAGGCACCAGCCGGGCTCCTGGTCGGAGAACAGGTGCAGCTCCAGCAGGTTGTCGATCACCGCGCCCTCGAGCACCTGCCGGTCCTGCAGGCCGTAGGTGGCGCCCAGGCCGCTGGGGTACACCTCGCTGGCCCGCTTGCCGATGATCTCGCGCCGCGAGCGCAGGCCGAGCCGGCGCAGCATGGTCGCGTTGACGTGGGTGTAGCGGCCCTCGCGGTCCTTGATGAAGAACAGCACGTCCGGGATCGAGTCGAACAGGGCCTCGACCTCGGCGGCGTCGACGGAAAGGGAAGCTGGCTTCACGGCGGGTCCAGTGGGCGGGGTGGCCGGCCGGCATCCCGGGGCGGTTGCGGGTGGCGGACGGCGGCCATTCTAGTAGGGGTGGCTTCACGGCCGAGGCCTGCGTTCCGGAACAGACCCGCGTGCCTCGCCGGAAGTACCGGATGGGCCCTCCTTGCCGCGGTCGCACCCGGCTGGCGTGCGACCGCGATGGCTGCCCGGGGGCCCGCCACGGGCCCTTCCTGCGCCCCCGCGCAGGCCGGCTCGGGTTGCCGCTGGCAGCGCCCAGCGCGTACCATCTTCCGGTTTTCCGCAGGCGGCAAGCGGCGGTGGGCGTCATGATCGAGGTGGTTCCGTACAGGTCCGGCGATGCCGGTGCGCGGCTGCGGCTGCGCCCGCCGCGGGCCCTGACGGCCCGCCAGTTCAGGGCGCTGTTCGCCGCGCTGGCGGGGGCGATGTGGCTGGCGGCCGGCCTGGGCTGGCTGGCCGGCAACGTCTTCGCCCCGGCCTTCGCCCTGCTGCACAGCGCGGGGCTCGCGCTGGCGCTGCGCTGGCTGTGGCGCAGCGGGGAACGCGGCGAGGAGATCGCCATCGGTCCCGGGACGGTGGAAGTCCGTCGCGGGGCCGATGCCGTTTTCAGCGCCCATCCGCACTGGGTGCGGATGCGGGTGGAAGGGGACGACGGCAGGGTCACGCTGTCGTCCAGCGGCAGGCGGGTGGAGGTGGGCGCGTTCCTGGGCCCGGCCGAACGCTCGCAGCTGGCGCGGTGTTTGAAGCAATTCCTGGCGGCCGCAGCAACTGGCGATGGCCGCAACCGATGACGCAACCTAGGGTCTAGGCAATGATGCAAGCGAAGGGATGGTGGAAGCGGTGCATGGCGGCGGGCGCGCTCCTGGTGGCGCCGGCGCTGGCCTGGGCCCAGTCGGCGGACCCGCACCGCTGGCAGCTGAACATGGGGCGCGGAGTGACCGCGTCCTCGCAGAACGCTTATGAAGCGCACATGATCGTGCTGTGGGTGTGCGTGGTGATCGGCCTGATCGTGTTCGGCGCGATGGGCTACGCGATGTTCAAGTTCCGCCGCTCCAAGGGCGCGGTCGCGGCGCAGTTCAGCCACAACACCACCGCCGAGGTGATCTGGACGGTGGTCCCGGTGCTGATCCTGATCGCCATGGCCTGGCCGGCGACGGCCAAGCTGATCGCGATGTACGACACCCGCGACTCCGAGATGACCGTGAAGGTCACCGGCTACCAGTGGATGTGGAAGTACGAATACCTGGGCGAGGGCGTGTCCTTCACCAGCCGCCTGGACCGCGAGTCCGACCGCATCCGCCAGGCCGGCGAGCGGCCCAGCCACGAGGCCAACCCGCACTACCTGCTGGACGTGGACAACCGCCTGGTCCTGCCGGTGGACACCAAGGTCCGCTTCGTCATCACCGCCGACGACGTCATCCACGCCTGGTGGGTGCCGGCGCTGGGCTGGAAGCAGGACGCGATCCCGGGCCTGATCAACGAGGCCTGGACCGAGATCAAGGTGCCGGGCGTGTACCGCGGCCAGTGCGCCGAGCTGTGCGGCAAGGACCACGGCTTCATGCCGATCGTGGTCGAGGCGGTGTCCAAGGAGGAGTTCGCCCGCTGGCTGGCCGCGAAGAAGCCGGCGCCCGCCGCCGAGCCCGCGCCTGCCGACGAGGCCGCACCGGCCGACGAGACCCCCGCCGCTGACGCCGAGCCCACCGCCGGCGCCGCCCAGGGCTGATCCGGACGGGTCCGATACGATCCAGGCAACGGCCGCCACGCGGCCGCCACGCACACGCATTCCAGAGGTAGCAACGCCATGGCCCACTCCGCCGCCGAGCATCACGACGACCACCACGGCCACAAGCAGGGGTTCGTCGAGCGCTGGTTCTTCTCCACGAACCACAAGGACATCGGCACGCTGTACCTGCTGTTCTCCTTCGTGATGTTCATCATCGGCGCGGCGATGAGCGTGATCATCCGTACCGAGCTGGCGACCCCGGGCCTGCAGCACGTCAGCCCCGAGTTCTTCAATCAGATGACCACCATGCACGCGCTGGTGATGATCTTCGGCGGGGTGATGCCGGCGTTCGTCGGCCTGGCCAACTGGATGGTCCCGCTGCAGGTCGGCGCGCCGGACATGGCGCTGCCGCGCATGAACAACTGGTCCTTCTGGATCCTGCCGTTCGCCTTCACCCTGCTGCTGATGACCCTGTTCCTGCCGGGCGGCGCCCCGGCCGGCGGCTGGACCCTGTATCCGCCGTTGTCGCTGCAGGGTGGCTACAACGTGGCGTTCACCATCTTCGCCATCCACATGATGGGCGTCAGTTCGATCATGGGCGCGATCAACATCATCGCGACCATCCTCAACATGCGCGCCCCGGGCATCGACCTGCTGAAGATGCCGATCTTCTGCTGGACCTGGCTGATCACCGCGTTCCTGCTGATCGCGGTGATGCCGGTGCTGGCCGGCGCGGTGACCATGCTGCTGACCGACAAGTTCTTCGGCACCAGCTTCTTCAACGCCGCCGGTGGCGGCGACCCGGTGATGTTCCAGCACATCTTCTGGTTCTTCGGCCATCCCGAGGTCTACATCATGATCCTGCCCGCCTTCGGCGTGGTCAGCGAGATCATCCCGACCTTCAGCCGCAAGCCGCTGTTCGGCTACCAGGCGATGGTCTACGCGACCGCCTCGATCGCGTTCCTGTCGTTCATCGTCTGGGCCCACCACATGTTCACCGTGGGCATGCCGCTGGGCGGCGAGATCTACTTCATGTTCGCGACCATGCTGATCGCGGTGCCGACCGGCGTGAAGGTGTTCAACTGGGTCAGCACGATGTGGAAGGGCTCGCTGAGCTTCGAGTCGCCGATGCTGTGGTCGGTGGCGTTCGTGATCCTGTTCACCATCGGCGGCTTCTCCGGCCTGATGCTGGCGATCGTGCCGGCCGACTTCCAGTACCACGACACCTACTTCGTGGTCGCCCACTTCCACTACGTGCTGGTGACCGGCGCGGTGTTCGCGCTGATCGCCGCGGTGTACTACTGGTGGCCGAAGTGGACCGGGCGCATGTACAACGAGTTCTGGGCCAAGTTCCACTTCTGGTGGACCATGATCTTCGTCAACCTGCTGTTCTTCCCGCAGCACTTCCTCGGCCTGGCCGGCATGCCGCGCCGCATCCCGGACTACAACGTGGTGTTCGCCGACTGGAACCTGATCAGCTCGATCGGCGCGTTCGGCATGTTCGTCACCCCGTTCATGATGGCCGCGATCCTGTGGCACTCGCTGCGCCACGGCGCCAAGGCCGAGGCCCGCGCCTGGGAGTACGCGCGCGGCCTGGAGTGGACCGTGCCGTCGCCGGCGCCGCACCACACCTTCAGCACGCCGCCGGTGATCAAGGATGGTGATCTGGCGCATGGCGACATCACGCATTGATGCGAGTCCCTCGCAAGAACCGGCACATCCATGTGCCGGGATTCAAATAGAACCCTAGTCCCAGGAAGCAGCGTGACCGCACCGACCGACAACCAGGACAGCACGAAGCGCCGCAAGGGCGTGGTGCGGACGGCGCTGGTGCTGGGCGTGATCGCGCTGGGGATCTACCTGGCCTTCATCCTGTCGGGCGTGCTCAACGCATGAGCGAGGCACGGGCCCCGGCGAAGCGCGGTGCGGGCTGGCTGAAGCTGGTCGGGGTGGCGCTGGCTGCGTTCGCGTTCACCTTCTCGCTGGTGCCGCTGTACCGGATCGCCTGCGAGAAGGTGTTCGGGATCCGCCTTGAGGGCGGCACCGGCCAGGCCCGTGCGGGCGTGGTGGCGACCGCCGACGCGCGCAAGGCGCGCACCGTGACCGTGCAGTTCGACGGCGGCGTGAACTCGAAGCTGCCGTGGGCGTTCGAGCCCGAGCAGCTGACCATGCAGGTGGTCCCGGGCGAGCTGAACGAGGCGATGTACTTCGCCCGCAACGACGGCGACCGCGTCATCGTCGGCAGCGCCACGCCCTCGGTGGCGCCGGCGCGGGCCTCGGGCTACTTCACCAAGACCGAGTGCTTCTGCTTCACCGCCCAGACCCTGCAGCCGGGCGAGAAGCGCGACATGCCGGTGCGCTTCATCGTCGACCGGGACCTGCCGGCCGACGTCAAGACCATCACCCTGTCCTACACTTTCTTCAAGAACGAGGACCTGACCGCGCGACTGGGCGCGGCGCAGGCCGCCAACGCGCCGCATTCGGCGCCCTGACGAACACGGAAGCAGACGCCATGGCCCAACCGAACGCGGACCAATACTTCGTCCCGACCCACAGCAAGGCACCGATCCTGGCCTCGGTCGCGCTGTTCACGCTGATGATCGGCGTGGCCAGCTGGCTCAACGGCGCCGGTTGGGGCAAGTGGACGTTCTTCGTCGGCGTGGCGGCGATGATCGCGGTGCTGTTCTACTGGTTCAGCGCCGTGGTGCGCGAGTCGCTGGCCGGCCACTACAACCGCCAGGTCGACGTCTCGTTCCGTATGGGGATGATCTGGTTCATCTTCTCCGAGGTGATGTTCTTCGCCGCCTTCTTCGGCGCGCTGTTCTACGCCCGCTTCTTCGCCCTGCCGTGGCTGGGCGGCGAGGGCGACGGCGTGATGACCAACGCCCTGCTGTGGGACGGCTATACCGCCGCGTGGCCCACCGCCGGCCCCGGCCAGGTCGGTGGCCAGTTCCAGACCATCCCGGCCTGGGGCCTGCCGCTGGCCAACACCCTGATCCTGCTGACCTCGGGCGTGACCCTGACCATCGCCCACCACGCGCTCAAGGCGAATGCCAGGGGCCAGGTGCTGCTGTGGCTGGGGCTGACCGTGGTCCTGGGCCTGCTGTTCCTGTTCTTCCAGGCCGAGGAATACATCCACGCCTACCGCGATCTAAACCTGACCTTGGGTTCGGGCATCTACGGCTCGACCTTCTTCATGCTCACCGGCTTCCACGGCGCGCACGTGCTGCTGGGCACCATCATGCTGGCGGTGATGTGGGCGCGCGTGGCCAAGGGCCATTTCACCCCGGACAACCACTTCGCCTTCGAGGCGGCCGCGTGGTACTGGCACTTCGTCGACGTGGTGTGGCTGGCGCTGTTCCTGTTCGTCTACGTGCTGTAGGCGGGCGCGGGACCAGGACAACCACGACAGGGGCGCCTCCGGGCGTCCCTGCCGTTTCAGGGCCGGGAAAGGCGCGTCCGGACGCTCAGCCGCCGATGCCGTGCGGCTGGATCACCCCGGTCCAGATGCCGAGGATGACCAGCAGGATCAGCGCCACCGACAGGCCGATGCGGCGGGTGAGCGCGTTGACCGTGCGCTTGCTCTGGCCGCGGTCGACCAGCAGGTAGTACAGGGCCGAACCGAGGTTCCACAGGATGACCAGCAGGAACGCCACCACGACCAGGGTCTTGAGCGAATCGTTCACGGCGGTGGCCTCGGCGGTTGCGGGGATGCGGTGCCCGGCATTATCGCAGGCACGCAGGGAGATCGCGCGATGAGCGCGCGGCGCCTGCCGCTGTGGGCCGGCTGGATGCTGGCACTGGCGGTGGCCGCGCTGTGCGCGGGGCTGGGCCTGTGGCAGCTGCAGCGCATGCACGCCAAGCAGGACCGGGTCGACGCCGCGGCGCGGGTGCTGGACGCGCGCCGCGCGCAGCCGCTGGCGCTGGCCGCCGATGCGGCGCGCACGCGCGACTACGACTGGGCCGCCGGCGAGGGCCGCTTCCTGCCGCTGCCGGCGGTGCTGTTGGACAACCAGAACCGCGGCGGCCGCGCCGGCGTGCGCGCCTATCGCGTGTTCCAGCCCGCGGACGAAGGCGCCGCGCCGCTGCTGGTCGAACTGGGCTGGCTGCCGCTGCCCGGCGACCGCCGCCTCCCGGACGTGCCGGCGCCCGCGGCCACGCACGTGGCCGGCCTGCTGCTGCCGCCGCCGTCGCCCGGGCTGGTCGCGCCGGTGGCCACCGCGCAGGCCGACGGCACCGTGCTGGTGGTGGCGCTGCAGCCCACGGTGGTGGCCGAAGCGCTGCGCCTGCCGGCGCTGGCGCAGCGCGTGCTGCGGCTGGATCCGGACCTGCCGCTGGGCTATGCGCGCGACCTGGAACTGCTGCCGAACACGCTGCCGCCGGAGCGCCACCTCGGCTATGCGGTGCAGTGGTTCGCCCTGGCCGCCGCGGTGCTGGCGATCGCGCTGCTGCTCACGCTGCGCGGGCGGCGCCGGCGTTGATGCCGGCATGCGCGTGACGTCCACCATGCCGGCCGTGCGAAAATCCCGCCCATGACCACCCCTGCTCCCGATATCGCCCGCACCCGCCGCGGGCGGCTGATGCTGATCGCCCTGTTCGTCCTGTTCTTCGGCAGCGCCTTCGGCGCCGGCCTGCTGCGCCTGAGCGGCTGGATGCCGGCCGGGCTGCGCAACCACGGCGAGCTGCTGCAGCCGCCGGCCGACCTGCGCCAGTCGCGGCCGCTGCTCGCCGACGGCGGCGCCTACGACTGGAACCCGGCCGCGCGCACCTGGCGGATCGTGGTCGCGCCGCCGCCGGCCTGCGCGGCCGAGTGCGAGCGGCTGCTGGCCGACCTGGACAAGGTCTGGCAGCTGTTCGGGCACAACGCCGACAAGGTCGAGATCCTGTGGCTGGGCCCGTTGCCTGCCGGTGCGCCGGCATTGCCCGAACTGCGCCCGCTGCGCGACGACGCGGCGCTGCGCGCCGCGCTGCCGCGGGTCGACGATCCGGCCGGCGTGCCGCTGTACGTGGTCGATCCCAATGGCTTCGTGATCCTGCGCTATGCGCCCCACACCGACCCGGCCGGGATCCGCGCCGACGTCGCCCGGTTGCTGAAACTGAAGTGAGGTCCGTGCGCCGATGAACGCGATCGCCCGTCCCGCGCTGGCCCGCCATTTCCATCGCATCGCCTGGCTGGCAGTGGCGCTGACCACGGTCGTGGTGGTGTTCGGCGCGTTCGTGCGCCTGTCCGACGCCGGCCTGAGCTGCCCGGACTGGCCGACCTGCTACGGCCGCGCCGCCTGGCCGTCGGCGCCGCAGGACGCGGCCGCGCACGCGGCCAGCGAGATCCGTCCGTTCGAGACGCACAAGGCCTGGCGCGAGCAGGTCCACCGCCACCTGGCCGCGACCCTCGGCGTGCTGGTGCTGGTGCTGGCGCTGCTGGCCGCGCGCAAGCGGCGTTTCGGCACCGCGCAGATCGTCGGTGCCTCGCTGCTGGTGGCCGGGGCGATCCCGGCATACATGGGCGGGCACATCGGCCTGGCCTTCGCCCTGGCCGGCGCGGGCGAGGCGATCCTGCTGCTGGCCGCGCTGCGCTGGTCCAACGTCGACCTGGCGCGGGCCGCGGTGCTCACGCTGGCAGTGATCGTGTTCCAGGCACTGCTGGGCAAGTGGACGGTGACCCTGCTGCTCAAGCCGATCATCGTGATGGGCCACCTGCTCGGCGGCCTGGCCACGTTCTCGCTGCTGCTGTGGATGGCCTGGCGTGCGACCGATCTGCCGATCCGGCTGGCCGAGGCGCGCACGTTGCGCCGCTGGCTGATCGCCGGCCTGGTGGTGCTGGGCGTGCAGATCGCGCTCGGCGGCTGGACCAGCGCCAACTACGCCGCGCTGGCCTGCGGCGGCGGCGGCTGGACCACGGCCGAGCACCACTACCTCGATTTCCCGAAGTGCGTGGGCCAGTGGTGGCCGCCGGCGGACTTCCGCGAGGGCTTCGTGCTCTGGCGCGGCATCGGCGTGGACTACGAGGGCGGCGTGCTCGACGGCGCATCGCGCATCGCGATCCAGATGGCGCACCGGATCATGGCGGTGGTGGTGGTGCTGTACATGCTCTGGCTGGCGCTGCGCCTGTACCGCATGCCGGGCATGCGCGGCTGGGCCTCGGCGCTGGGCCTGCTGGTGCTCGCCCAGGCCGCCCTGGGCGTGCTCAACGTCAAGCTGGCGCTGCCGCTGGCGGTGGCGGTGCTGCACAACGCCGGCGCGCTGGCGCTGCTGTTCGTGCTGGTGACCCTGCTGGCGCGGCTCAGGGAACCCGAGCCGGTCGCATGACAGCCGCTGCCATCCCTACCTGGCGCCAGTACCTGGAGCTGACCAAGCCACGCGTGGTCGCGCTGCTGGTGTTCACCGCGCTGGTGGGCATGTTCCTGGCCGTGCCCGGGCTGCCGCCGGCGCGCGAGGCCGTGTTCGGTCTGATCGGCATCTGGCTGGCCTCGTCCTCGGCCGCGGCGATCAACCACCTGATCGACCAGCGCATCGACAAGCTCATGGCCCGCACCGCGCACCGGCCGCTGGCCACCGGCGCGCTGCGCCCGGCGCAGGTGCTGGTGTTCGCCGTCGCGCTGGGCGTGGCCTCGATGGCGATCCTGGTGCTGCTGGTGAACACGATCACCGCGGTGCTGACCTTCGCCTCGCTGATCGGCTACGCGGTGGTCTATACCGGCTGGCTCAAGCGCGCCACGCCGCAGAACATCGTGATCGGCGGCGTGGCCGGCGCCTCGCCGCCGCTGCTGGGCTGGGCCGCGGTCACCAACATGGACGGGCCGTGGGACTGGCAGCACGCGCTGCTGCTGGTGCTGATCATCTTCGTGTGGACGCCGCCGCACTTCTGGGCGCTGGCGATCTTCCGCCGCGACGACTACGCGCGCGCGCTGATCCCGATGCTGCCGGTGACCCACGGGGTCACCTACACCCGCTGGCAGATCCTGTTCTACACGGTGCTGCTGCTGCAGGTGAGCATCCTGCCGGTGGTGTTCGGCATGAGCGGCTTCTTCTACCTGGGCGGGGCGCTGGTGCTGGGCAGCGTGTTCCTCTGGTACGCCTGGCGCCTGCTGGATCCGCCGGACGAGTTCTTCGCCATGCGCGTGTTCAACTATTCGATCGTCTACCTGATGGCGCTGTTCGCGTTCCTGCTGGTCGACCACTGGCTGCCGCTGCTGTTGGGGTAACTGGGCCTTCTGGCCGGCGGACGGTTTTTGCAGGAGCCGGGTTCAGCCGGCGACACGCCACGCGGCACAGGCGACTGCCTCGTGGTTCCGACGCCCGTGTCGCCGGCTGAACCCGGCTCCTACACAAGGAGCGGGGGCGTTTGCTTCCCCGCACGTGGCATCCCGCGGTCTCCGCTGTGCCGCCACCCCGGCGCGAGGCCGGAGCGGCGGCACGGGCGTGGCCTCAGCCGGTCTTCGCATGGGCAGCCCGCTGTTCGCGCCGCCGGATCCACATGTTGATCGCCTCGACGAACACCGAGAACGCCATGGCGGTGTACACGTAGCCCTTCGGGATGTGCAGGCCGAAGCCGTCGGCGATCAGCACCAGGCCGATCATGATCAGGAAGCTCAGTGCCAGCACCTTGACCGTCGGGTGGCGCTCGACGAACTCGCCGATCGGTCCGGCGAAGGCCAGCATGAAGGCGATCGACACCAGGATCGCGGTGACCATCACCCAGCGCTCGTCGACCATGCCCACCGCGGTGATGATCGAGTCCAGCGAGAACACGATGTCCAGCAGCATGATCTGGGTGATCACCCCGCCGAAGGACGTGGCCACGCGCTTCAGGCTCGGCTCGCCGCCGACACCCTCGATCTTGTGGTGGATCTCGACCGTGGCCTTGGCGATCAGGAACAGGCCGCCGCCGATCAGGATCAGGTCGCGCCACGAGAAGACGTGGCCGAACAGCTCGAACAGCGGATAGGTCAGGCGGGTGATCCAGACGATCGCGAACAGCAGCATCAGGCGGGTGATCGCCGCACCGGCGATGCCCAGCCGGCGCGCCTTTTCGCGCTGTTCCGGCGGCAGGCGGCTGGCCAGGATCGAGATGAAGATGATGTTGTCGATGCCCAGGACCAGCTCCAGCGCGGTCAGGGTGGCCAGGGCGATCCAGATTTCGGGGGTGAGCAGGGCGTCCATGGGGGCTCGGTCTCGGGGCTGCGGCCGGAGGGTGCCAGCGTGCGGGTGCACGCGGCGTGGTGGGGGCGAACGGCAGGATACGTGGCGTCAGGAGCCAGGCAGGAAGCTGGCCTTGCGCGGCTTGTGGGAGCGGCAGTCGGAGTGGCCGTAACGGTCGCGGAAGGCGTGCCGGTCGTCGGCGCGGCCGGGGGCACGCGGCGCCATGGTCGGCTCGGCGCGGGCGATCGGGCGATCCCGTTCGTGGTCCGGGCGGATGCCGTGGCGCGGGAGGCGACAGCCGGTCTCGATGCCCTGGCGTCCGGTCATGGCCAGGGTCGCGGTCCTGCAGGCGGGGTGTTGCATGGGGGATTCCGGGAAGGTTCCAGGGGCCGCGGCGAACCTGCATCGGCTGCCGGTGGAAACCGGACGCACCTTCGCCGCGGGGCGGCGAAGGTCTTGCCCACAGGCCGGAGGCCTGCCGCTGTGCCGGGACCGGAGGTCCGTCATGACGACACCAGCGATGGGAGGGCTACTCCCCTTCGAGGCGCGATCCTAGCACGCCGGCCGTGGCTGCCCGGCGTGCCGCCGTACTCAGCGCGCCGTTTCAGCCTCCAGCCGCTCGACCACGACCGGCTCCCACGAAGTCAGCCCGGCCTGGCGTCCCAGCGCCAGCGCCTCTTCGTGCGAGGCGCCGCCCTGGGCGGCACCGAGCGCGAGCAGGGCGCCAACGCGGTTGCCCGAGCCGCAGTGCAGCAGCACGCCGTCGCCGTGCTGCTCGAGCAGCGCCTGCAGCGCCGTGGCATTGGCCGCGGTGATGTCGTCCTTGCCGGCGATCGGCAGGGCGACATAGGCCAGCCCCAGGCGCCGCGCCTCGGCGGCCTGGTCGAAGCCGCGGTCCTCGCCGGGGGTGCGCAGGTCGATGACCGTGCGCACGCCTTGTGCCTGCAGCCGCGCCAGGTCCTGCGCGCTGGGCTGGCCGCCGGTGTGCAGGCCGGCGCGCGGCTCGGCGAACGTCCTCGGCGCCGGATCCAGCAGGTGCCGCTGCCAGAACAGCATCGAGGCGGCGCTGAAGTAGTCGCTGTTGGCCTTCTTGCGGAAGCCGTGGCCCTCGTCGGCGAACTCCAGGTACCACATCGGCTGGCCATTGCCGCGCACCGCCTCCACGATCTGCACCGCCTCGGTCCACGGCACGCGCGGGTCGTTGCGGCCCTGGGCGACGAACAGCGGAGCGCGGATCCGGTCGGCGTGCCTGAGCGGGGCGATCTGCTCGAAGAATGCGGCCATCTCCGGGTCGCGCTCGTCGCCATACTCGGCGCGGCGCAGGTCGCGGCGGTAGCTCTCGGTGTTCTTCAGGAAGGTGCGGAAGTCGGAGATGCCGACCACGTCGATGCCCGCCTTGATGCGGTCGCTGTAGTGCATCAGCGAGGACAGCACCATGTAGCCGCCGTAGCTGCCGCCGTACACGCCCACCCGCGAGGCATCCAGCTCGGGCTGCTGCGCGATCCAGTCCAGCAGCGCGCCGATGTCCTTGACCGAGTCCTCGCGCTTGAAGCCGTTGTCGGCCTGCAGGTAGTCCTTGCCGTAGCCGGAGGAGCCGCGCACGTTCGGCACCAGCACCGCCACGCCCAGGTCGGCGAGCATGAACTGGATCGACGGGTTGAAGACCGGATGCGACTGCGCTTCCGGACCGCCGTGGATGTTGATCAGCACCGGATGCTTGCCGGAGGCGGCGGGCTTGGCCGGCCGGTAGTAGAACGCCGGGATCGTGCGCGGCTGGCCGTCGACCTGGTCGAAGGTGGGATAGCGGACCAGGGTCGGGGCGACGAAGGCCGAGGCGTCCAGGCCGCCGACCTCGCTCCTGGTCCAGCGGGTGAGCGCCTTGCCGGCCAGGTCGACCACGTACACGTCGCTGGGCGAGGTGGCGCTGTTGATGTCCAGCGCCAGGCGCTGGCCGTCGGGCGAGAAGTCGATGTTGCCGATCACGCCGACCGGCAGTTCGCGCAGCGCCGGCAGTGCCACCGGCTGCAGTCCGGGCAGGCGCAGCAGGTGCAGGCGCGAGATCCCGTCCTCGTTGGTCGTGTACGCCAGGTGGCGGCCGTCGCCGGCGATGCGCACCTCGTCCACGTCCCAGGGGATGTGCGCGCTGATCAGCTTCGGCGCGCCCGTGCCCGGGCCGTGGTGGCGCAGGGTGCGGAACTGCTGGACCTTGCCGGCGACGTCCTCGTCGGAGACGTAGAACACGCCCTTGCCGTCGGGTGCGTAGCGGAACTGGCCCAGCGCGGCCTTGCCGCCGTCAACCGGGAACATCGTCAGCTTGCCGCTGGCCAGGTCGAGTTCGCCCGGATAGGTCTCGTTGGCAGAGACGTAGCGGCCGACCAGCAGCCGCTGGCCGTCGTGCGAGAAGTCGCTCACGCCCCAGGTGCCGCCCTCGGTCAGCACCGCGCGCGACTGGCCGGTGCGGGTGTCGCGCACCCAGACGTCGCGGTCGGTGCCGTTGCGCGCGGTGCTCGAGTACGCGAGCAGGCCGCCGTCGCGGCTGATCACCACGCCGCCGTTCTGGCTGCGCTGGCCGTCGGTGAGCAGGACGGTGGCGCGGGTCGGTGCGTCGAACCAGTACAGCTGCGAGAACTCGTCGCCGCCGCGGTCCTTGGCGAAGACGAAGCCGTCGCGCCAGGTCTGCGGTGGCGCCGGGGTCAGCCCGGCCACCGGCTCGGGGTAGAAGGTCAGCTGTTCGCGCATGCCCAGCGGCATGCACACCCGGTGCGCCTGTGCGGTCTCGGCGAAGCGCGTGCTGACCAGCAGGCAGCCATCGCGGGTCCAGCCGGCGAGGCTGGCGCCGCGGGTGTTCTGGTAGCGGTCCAGGCGTTCGAGCAGTTCGGCCGGGACCTCGGGCACGTTCTCGGTGGTGCGGTTGCCGGCGACCTGGCGCTGGACCTTGCCGGTGTCGGCGGCGGGCGCCTGCACGGGCAGCAGCGCGAACAGGAGGACGGCGAGCAGTGGCTGTCGCATGGAGGGCTTCCCGGGGATGTTTTCCCGCAGGGTAAGCCGGCTCAGGCGCGTCCGACCAGTGCCTGCAGCAGCATCCGCATCTCGTACTTGTCGGTTTCGTCCAGGCCCTGCGCGCGCTGCTTCTGCTGCAGTTCGTCGATGCGCTGCTGCAGGGTCTGCCGCTCCAGCTGGGCGACCGCGTCGTGCAGTTCGTGCGCCCAGCTGGCGTCCTCGCCCGGCAACGCCTGCGCGGCGAGCCGGCGCAGCGCCTCGGCCTGTTCGTGCTCGGCGAAGTGTTCCAGCAGGGCGCCGGTGCTGATCTCGGGGCGTTGCTGCACCACGTCGAGGATCTCCAGCATCAGCGGCACGCCCGGCAGGCGCAGCTCGGCGAAGCGGTAGGGCCGTTCCAGCTGCAGGCCCAGCGCCGGCTGCTGCAGCAGCAGGGCGATCGCGCTGCGTACCAGGCTGCGCTTCTGCGCCGGCGCGGCGCCGCGCGCCGGCGGACGCGGCGTCGCGGCGGCCGGCTTGGCCGTGTCCACTCCGGTCTGGCGCTGCAGTTCCTGTCGCATCAGGTCGGCGAAGGCGCCGTCGGGCAGCTGCGCCAGCAGCGGCCGCGCGCGCTCGGCCAGCCGCGCGCGGCCGTCGAGGGTGCCGCGGTTGGTGTCGCGGCCGATCTCGTCGAAGAAGAACTGCGACAGCGGCGTGGCCTGGGCCAGGCGCGCGTCGAAGCCGGCCGCGCCTTCCTTGTGCACGATCGTGTCCGGGTCCTCGCCCTCGGGCAGGAACAGGAAGAAGGCCTGGCGGCCGTCCTTCA
Organism: Pseudoxanthomonas suwonensis; assembly: GCF_000972865.1. Taxonomy (NCBI): domain Bacteria; kingdom Pseudomonadati; phylum Pseudomonadota; class Gammaproteobacteria; order Lysobacterales; family Lysobacteraceae; genus Pseudoxanthomonas; species Pseudoxanthomonas suwonensis. The sequence goes on along the minus strand of NZ_CP011144.1, from coordinate 1,635,665 downwards.
TCCGCGGCAGCACCGATTCGACCGCGCGCCAGCCGGCGCGGCGGCCGGCGGCGTCGCCGTCGAAGCAGAAGTACACGTCCGGGGCGTTGCGGAACAGCAGTTCGGCGTGGTCGGCGGTGGTGGCGGTGCCGAGCGTGGCCACGGCCTGGGTGACGCCGTGCTGGAACAGGGCGACCACGTCCATGTAGCCCTCGACCACGATCAGCCGTTCCAGCTTCTGGTTGGCCTGGCGCGCCTGCCACAGGCCGTACAGTTCGCGGCCCTTGTGGAACAGCGGGGTCTCGGGCGAGTTGAGGTACTTGGGGCTGGCGTCCTTGTCGAGCACGCGGCCGCCGAAGGCGATCACCCGCCCGCGCCGGTCGTGGATCGGGAACATGACCCGGTCGCGGAACTTGTCGTAGACGTGGCCGCGGTCGTTCTTCGACAGCATGCCGGTGCGGTCTAGCAGCTTGAGCCGGCGCTCGTCGGTGCCCAGGGCGTCCTTGAGGGTGGAATAGCCGTCGGCGGCGTAGCCGATGGCGAAGCGGGCGCGGTTCTCGGCATCCACGCCGCGGCTGTCGAGGTAGTCGCGTGCGCGCTGGCTGTCGGCCAGCTGGCGCTGGAACAGCTTGGCCGCGGCCTCCAGCGCGGCGTACTGGTCGCGCAGGTCGCTGTCCTGGTTGTTCTGCCGGGTCTCCTTCGGCACCTCGATGCCGGCGCGGCGGGCCAGTTCCTCGACCGCGTCGAGGAACTCGAGGCGGTCGTAGTTCATCAGGAAGCTGATCGCGGTGCCGTGCGCGCCGCAGCCGAAGCAGTGGTAGAACTGCTTGGTCGGGGAGACGTAGAACGAGGGCGTGCGTTCGTCGTGGAACGGGCACGGCGCGGCGTACTCGCGCCCCTTGCGCTTGAGCGGCACCCGCGACCCGACCACCTCGACGATGTCGGAGCGCGCGAGCAGGTCGTCGATGAACGCGTCGGACAGGCGGGCCATCGCAATAGAATATCCATCCCGTAGGGAAACTGTTCCGGTTTCCGTGGGTCCTGCGGTCCTGGATCAAGAGCCAAGAGCCAAGAGCGCCGGAGGCGGTCGGCTTCGGGCGGAGCCGTGGCAGGCCGGGAGTATTGCGGTCGTCTCGGCGGCACATCCCTGTGCCGACTCGCCGACGCGGCCATCCATGGCCGCTACCGCAATACTCCCGGCCCGCCACGTCTTCGGGAGCTTTTGGGGGCGTGGCTTCGTTCACAGGCGATGAGCAGCGCACGGCTTTTGTAGGAGCGGGCATGACCGCGACCCGACGCCGTCGGCCCAGGCGACGCCCTCGTGGTTTCGACGCCCGTGTCGCCGACTGAAGTCAGCTCCTACAGAAAAGCGGCCGCGCTGTGGCTGTTGTAGGAGCCGGGTTCAGCCGGCGACACGACGCCGTCGGCCCAGGCGACGCCCTCGTGGTTCCGACGCCCGTGTCGCCAGCAAGCTGGGCTCCTACAGAAGGCAGTGCTGCCATGGGTTTCCCTTCCTTTCGTCCACAGGTGAAAGGAAGGGCCGGGGAGGCGGCTTTGCTGTTGTTCCTCCGATCGAAGCCACGCCCCCCAAAGCTCCCGAGGCCGTCGTGCCCAGGGGGCATGGCGCAAGCAGCACATGGATGTGCTGCGGTCGCGACTCGGAGGCAGGATGCCGCAGCGGAGCGATGCGCCATGCCCCCAGGGCACGACGGCCCCTTCCGAAGCCAGCGCCCCCAGCCAGTCAGCGTCTTTCGCTTTCCTCCGACGAAGCCGACCCTGACTCAGAAGGCGCCGGCACCCCCTCGAACCCCGCTTCCCGCAACCGTTGCCGCGAATGCGTGCGCTCGTCGATCACCGCGGTGATCAGCGCGCCGGCGAAGAACACCACCGCCGCGTAATACATCCACAGCAACAGCAGGACCAGTGCGCCCATCGAACCGTACGCGCTGCCGGGCGCGGCCTGGGCCAGGTACAGCCCGATCAGGTAGCGGCCCAGGGCGAACAGCACAGCGGTGATCGCCCCGCCCAGGAACGCCTGCCGCCACGCCACGCGCCGGTCCGGCAGGTAGTGGTAGAGGAAGGCGAAGGCCAGCGCGTACAGAAACAGGGTGGTCACGTAACCGATCGCCGGCAGCAGCGAGGGCAGGTGCGCGAACACCACCTGCAGCGCGGTGGTGGCGATCATCGACACGATCAGCAGGAAGCCCAGCGCCAGCACCACGCCCAGCGAGAACACCCGCTTGCGCAGCCAGGCGCGCAGGCCGCCCAACTGCTCGCCGTCGGTGCGGAAGATCAGGTTCAGCGCGCCCTGCAGCTGGGCGAAGACGATGGTGGAGCCGATGAACAGCAGCGCGGTGCTGAATATCCCGGCCAGGGAACCCACGTCGGGCTGCTCGTCGGCGTTGCGGATCACCGTATCGGCCACGGCGGCCGCCTCGGCGCCGGCCAGGTCGCCGATCTGCGCCACCAGCGACTGCTGCGCCGGCGGGTAGAGCGAGGCGGTGAGCCACAGCAGCAGTACCAGCAGCGGCGCCAGCGACAGCAGGGTGTAGAAGGACAGCGAGGCGGCCTGGGTCATCAGGTCGGCCTCGACGAAGCGCTTGACCAGGGCGGCCGGCAGGCTTTGTTGCAGGCGCTCCAGGTGTCGGCGCAGCTTGGCGGGTGATGGTCGGGGCATGCGGAGGCGACGGGCATGGGCGGGCGCGGCCAGCATCCCGTCCGCGATGTTGGCGAGGTGTGAGCGCCGGGTCGCAAAGCACTGGTTTTCTGCAGGAGCTGGCTTCAGCCGGCGACACGGGCGTCGGAACCATGAGGGCGTCGCCTGTACCTACGTGGCGTGTCGCCGGCTGAAGCCAGCTCCTACAGTGAAGCGGGGCAGTCAGCGGTTGGACAGGGCGCGCAGGGCGTCGCCGCTGAGCCGCTGCACGGTCCAGCCGTCCATCGGCACCGCGCCGAGGCGGCGGTAGAAGTCGATCGCCGGTGCGTTCCAGTCCAGCACCGACCATTCGAAGCGGCCGCAGCCGCGCTCGACTGCGAGCGCTGCCAGGTGGACCATCAGCCGCCGGCCGATGCCGCGGCCGCGGAACGCCGGACGCACGAACAGGTCCTCCAGGTACAGCCCGCGACGGCCGAGGAAGGTGGAAAAGCTGGTGAAGAACAGGGCGAAGCCGGCACCCTGTCCGTCCGTTTCGGCGATCACCACTTCGGCGGCCGGCGCGGGACCGAACAGGGCCTCGTCCAGCATCGCCACGTCGGCCACGGCTTCGTGCGCCAGGCGCTCGTACTCGGCCAGTTCGCCGATCAGGGCCAGGATCAGTGGCAGGTCGTCGCGGCGCGCGTGGCGCAGCACGATCGATTCGGGAAAGGACATCGGCGGCCTTCGACGGGAGCGGAGGTGGTGATTGTCACGCGTCCGCGCGTGGCGTGCCGCCTTGCCGCTTCGCCGCAACGACAGAAAGTGCGGCCATCGTTGACCCGAGTCCGCCCACGCGTGCGTCGGCCGCCTTCCCCGGGTTGCCACGCCGCACAGGTCCGCGACGGACGTACTCGTTGGCGGGGGCGTGCTCCGTTGCTCTGCCGTGTCCGTGCAGGCGAATCCGCTCAGCCGTTCGCGTCGGTCGCGGCCTGCGCCAGCGCCCGGCCCAGCGCCTGGAACGCCTGTTCGGCCTGCGCCAGTTCGCCGAAGTCTTCGGCGCAGGCGACCACCACGGTGGCGCCGTCGCGGCCGCGGTCCGGGTCGAGGATGCCGACGTTGCAGGCGCGCTGCTGCTGGGTACCGGTCTTCTGGGCGAAGTCGGCGTCGGCGGGCAGGCCGGCCTGGATGCGGCGGCCGCCGGTGCCGATCTCGCGCATGTGCCCGAGCAGCAGCGCGGTGGAGGACTCCGACAGCAGTTCGCCGGCGACCAGCCGCTCCAGCAGGCGGGCGAAGGCCGGCAGGGTCGCGGCGTTGCGGCCGCTGGCGTAGTAGTCGTCGAACACCGCCTGCAGCGAATCGGCCTTGAGCTGCGAGCGCGGCACGCCGAGCAGGGCGGCCAGCGCCTGCAGGCGCGGTTCGCCGGCCTCGGCCTGGCGCAGCTGCAGCAGCTGGCGGTTGTCCAGGTCCTTGACCCCGGGATGCAGCGCGCCGTAGGCGTCGTAGCGCACCTGCAGGATGGTGGTGACCGGGCCGAAGCCGTCGCCGACCCAGGCGGCGATGCGCCGGTTGAGCCGGTCCTCGCCGATCCGGCGGATCAGCATGTCGGTGGCGGTGCTGTCGCTGTCGCGCAGCGACTTCTCCAGCAACGTGGCGATGGTGAAGCGCTCGCCGGGCCGGTGCTGCAGCATGTCGCCGGCGCCGTCGACGAAGTCGCTCTCGGCCAGCACCCGTTCCTCGTCCAGCGACAGGTCGCCGGCGTCGACCGCCTCCAGCACCGCGATCGCCACCGGCACCTTGATGGTCGAGGACAGGTACCAGGCGCGGTCCTCGCCGCGGTCCAGGGTGCCGGCCTGGTCGCCGAAGCGCGAGACGTGCACGCCGAAGCGGCCGGGCATGCGCGTGTCGATCGCCGCCACCGCTTCGTCCAGCGGCGCGATCCAGGCGGCGGCCGCATCGGCGGGTGCGGCTTCGGCCTGTTCCTGCGCCTGCTGCTCCACCGGCGAGGCCGGGCGCTGGCCACAGCCTCCCAGCAGCAGCAACGCGGGCAGCAGCCAGGGCAGCGGGTGCGGAAGACGGATCATGGCGGGGTGGCGAGGATCGGAGAGACGGTGGGTTGCGGTGCGCTGTCCACGAATACCCCGGAGGCGGTGACGGCGGCGCCAATGTCGCGCAGCGCGCGCTCGCCAGCGGCGGTGCCGGTGCCGCGTACGCAGGCCGCGATCACCACCCGCGCCGGCGGACCGGTGCGGGTGGCCGCCGGCACGGTGGCAATGCCCAGGTCGCAGGTGCGCCGGTACTGGGTGCCGGTCTTGTGCGCGAAGCCGGCCCGGCGCGGCAGTCCGGCTACGATCCGCTGCTTGCCGGTCTGCACCCGCGCCATCAGGTCGAGCAGGTAGCGGGTGCCCTCGTCGCCGAGCGCCTGGCCCTCGGCCAGCGTGGCCAGCATGCGGCCGTAGTCGACCAGGGTGGCGCTGTTGAGGTGGGTGGCGTAGTAGGCCTCGAATGCGCTGGTCAGGTCCGGCTGCATGAACTCGTTCGGGGTCACCGCCAGCAGCTGCGCCAGGCGGTTCACCCGCGCCTGCCCGGCCGGGCTGCGCTGCAGCGCCAGCAGGTCCTGCGCGGTCAGCCGGCTGGCGCCGGGATGGAACTGGGCGTAGGCCAGCCGGCGCACGTCGCCCAGGGTGGTGATGCGCATGTGCGCGTCGATCAGGTCGGCCGCCACCGCGTTCACCCGCTCCAGCCCGACGCTGCGGATGAGCACGTCGCTGGCGGTGTTGTCGCTGAAGACGACCATCTGCTCGAGCAGGTAGGCCACCGTGAGCCGCGCGCCGGCCGGATGCCGGTTGGTGCCGCCGGCGCCGTCGACGAAATCGGTCTCGCGCAAGGCGATCCGCGTGTCCAGCGACAGCTCGCCGTCCTCGACCGCGCGCATCACCGCGATGGCCACCGGGATCTTCACCCCGGAGGCCAGGTACCACGGTTCGTCGGCGCGGTAGGCATAGGACTCCCGGCGCTCCAGGTGCAGCACGTAGACGCCGATGTCGCCACCGGCCAGGCCGGCGTCGATCGCCTGCAGCCGCCGTTCCAGGTCCAGCGACCACGCCGGCAGGCCCGGCGCGGTCACCAGCAGCCGTGGCAGCAGGTGTGGCGGCTGGGCCGTGGCCGCCGTGGCCGCTGCCGCTGTGGCGCAGGCCAGGAGCAGGACGGCGGCGCGGGCTGGCGCCGCGGCGCGTGACGGCATGGCGCCGCCGGCATGGCACGGTGTCGCGGTCATCCGCTCCGCCTGGCGCGCCGCAGCGCGTCGCCGGTCCGCTGCCACAGCCAGATCCACAGCGCCGTGGCCAGGATCAGCAGGCCCGACAGCGCCAGTGCGTACTCGTACGACACCGACTGGTAGTACCCGAGCACGTTGCGGAACAGCAGGAAGATCACCGACAGGTGCACGATGAACGCCATCAGCGCATCGCTGCCGACCACCGCGACCGGGCGCAGCAGCCGCGCCAGCAGCGGCCCGCCGGCCACGCACGCGGCCAGCAGCACCAGCGCGCCACCGACGCTGAACAGCGAGAACATCAGCCCGGGCGGGTGCTTGCCGTCGTTGCGGCCGATCTCCACCAGCACCGCGTGCAGCGCATCGCCCGCGCGCAGGGCGAACCAGGCCAGCAGCGCCAGGCCGGCCAGCGCGATCCCGCCGGCCAGCGCCAGGCGCAATCGCGGGTCGCCGTGCCAGCGCAGCAGCAGTTCGCCGACCAGCAGCCCGGCCAGCACCAGCGGCAGCCGCGCCAGCTGGCCCCAGGTGTAGAAGTCCGGATGTTCGACCAGCAGCGCCTGCAGTTGCGGCGCACGGAAATCGTGGTGGTTCAGCAGCCACCACGACAGCGCGATCACCGGCAGCGGGCTGAGCCAGCGCAGTAGCGCCGGCGTCCTGGCCCACAGCGGCAGCAGCCACGGGATCCAGAGCAGGGCGATGGCGTAGAAGCCGAGGATCTCGGCGAAGGACGGGAAGTCGCGGTAGAGCAGCGCGTCGATCACCACCTCGTGGCCGCGGTCCCACAGCTCGACCGCGGTCAGCACCTTGTACCAGAACAGCACCACCAGGCCGCGCCACAGCAGCCGGTTGCGCCGCCGCGGCCAGTCCGGGGTGCCGGTCCTGGGCACGAACGCCACCGCCAGGGCAATGCCGAACACGATGAAGAACAGCGAGGAGGAGAACTTGGTCAGCGCATGCACCGGCACCTGGCCCCAGTCGGGGAAGTCGGCGTAGGGCATCAGGCCGTTGGTGCCATGGGCGACGATCATCAGGCACACCGCGATCCCGCGGGCCAGGTCGATGGCCTCGATGCGGTCCTGCGCGGCCACCGGCACCGCGCGCGCGGTCGCGCCGGCGACCGGCGCGGTGGCGGTGCCGGCCGTGGCACTCATCGTGGGGCGCCGCCGGGTGCGGCACCGGTCGTGGCACCGGTTGCGGAGATCCGCCACACCGCGTTGCCGACATCATCGGCGACCAGCACCCCGCCGCGCGCATCGACCGCCACCCCGACCGGCCGGCCCTGCGCGTCGCCGTCGTCGTTGACGAAGCCGCCGAGCACGGTCTCGATCGGCCCGGATGGGCGCCCGCCGGCGAAGGGCACGAACACCACCGTGTAGCCGACCTTAGGCTGGCGGTTCCAGGAGCCGTGCAGGCCGACGAAGGCGCCGTTGGCGTAGCGCGCCGGCAGCGCGTCGCCACCGTGGAAGGCCAGGCCCAGCGGCGCCACGTGCGAGCCCAGGCCGTAGTCGGGCGCGATCGCCCGGGCCACCAGCGCCGGGTCCTGCGGTTCGACCCGGGTGTCCACGTGCTGGCCGAAGTAGCTGTATGGCCAGCCGTAGAACGCGCCCTCGCGGACCGAGGTCAGGTAGTCGGGCACCAGGTCGTTGCCGATCTCGTCGCGCTCGTTGACCACCGCCCACAGGCCGCGGTCGTGCGGGTTGATCGCCAGTGCGGTGGGGTTGCGCAGGCCGGAGGCGTAGTTGCGCACGGTGCGCGCGGCCGGGTCGATCTCCAGCACCGCGGCGCGGTCGACCTCCTCCTCCATGCCGTGCTCGGCGATGTTGCTGTTGGAACCGACGCCGACGTACAGCCTGCGGCCGTCGGCGCTGGCCGCCAGCGCCTTGGTCCAGTGGTGGTTGCGCCCGGCCGGCAGGTCCACGACCTTCTCCGGGGTGGCCGTGATCGAGGTCGCACCGGCGGTGTAGGGCACCTTGACCAGGGCGTCGGCGTTGGCGACGTAGAGCGTGTCGCCGACCAGGGCCATGCCGTAGGGCGAGGTCAGGCCGGTGAGGAACGCGTGGCGCTGCTCGGCCACGCCGTCGCCGTCGGCGTCGCGCAGCAGGGTGATGCGGTCGGCGCTGGGCACGCCGGCGCCGGCGCGCTTCTGCACCGCGTTCATGACGATCTGCCTGGGGCCGGGCCTGGTCTGCGTCTCGGGCCGGTTGGCTTCGGCCACCAGCACGTCGCCGTTGGGCAGGACCAGCAGCTGGCGCGGATGGTCCAGGCCGCGGGCGAAGGCGGTGACCGCGAACCCGGCGGCCGGGGTGGGTTGGCCGCCCTCCGGCCAGCCCACCGCCGGCGCGATCTCGACCACCGGCACGGTGGAGGGGTCGGGCTCGGGCAGCACCGGGTTGGGCCCGGTGCCGATTGGGTAGTCGGCGGGGGAGGTCGGCACCGCCGGATCGTCGGCCCGCTCCACCACGCCGCCGCTGCGCGCGATGTCGGTCACCGGTGGCTGGTTGCTGCTGATGCAGCCGGCGAGCACCAGCGTGGCCGTGGCCAGGGTGACGGCGGCCGCCAGGGACCGCCATCCGGGGACAGGACTCGCCGCCATGTCGGGGTCACTCCGCCGGGGGGAGGAGCCATTGCAGCAGCGCGGCCGTGACGGTCGGATCAGTGGCGTGTGGGCGGCGCGTGGGTGGCTTGAGCGCCTGGCAGGACCTGCCGGCCCGGGTCGTCGCCCCTTGCGGTGGCGGCATGGGTATCACGGGAGCGCGCTTCGGTAGTGACACGGACGTCGGAATCGTGAGGGTGTCGTCCCTGCCGACGGCGCCGCGTCGCCGGCTGAACCCGGCTCCTACAACAGCCATGGCGCGGCCGCTCTTCTTGCTCTTCATGTAGGAGCTGACTTCAGTCGGCGACACGGGCGTCGGGATCACGAGGGCGTCGCCTGTGCCAGCGTCGTCGTATCGCCGGCTGAACCCGGCTCCTACAACAGCCGCAGCGCGGCCGCTCTTCTGTAGGAGCTGACTTCAGTCGGCGACACGGGCGTCGGAAACACGAGGGTGTCGCCTGTGCCGACGGCGTCGCGTCGCCGGCTGAACCCGGCTCCTACAACGGCGGGCTCAGCCCGCCAGGCGGCGCTTCACCAGGGCCGAGACCTGGCCCATGTCGGCCTGGCCGGCCAGCTGCGGCTTGAGCACGCCCATCAGCTTGCCCATATCGGCCGGGCCGCTGGCGCCGGTCTGCGCGATCGCCGCGTCGATCGCCGCCAGGATCGACGCTTCGTCCAGCTTGGCCGGCAGGTAGCGTTCGATCACCACGATCTCGGCGCGCTCGATCGCGGCCAGGTCCTCGCGCGCGGCGGCCTCGTACTGGGTCACCGAGTCCTTGCGCTGCTTGACCATCTTGTCCATCACCGCCAGCACCGCAGCGTCGTCCAGCTCGATCCGCTCGTCCACCTCCCGCTGCTTGATCGCGGCGTTGATCAGCCGGATCACGCCCAGGCTGTCCTTGTCGCCGCCTTTCATGGCGGCCTTCATGTCGTCGGTCAGTCGCTGCTTCAGGCTCATGGCAACACCTATCGGGTCTGTCGGATGGGGTTCGCCGGCGGCGCCGGCCGGGTACGGTTTCGCGGGAAACACAAAAAGCCGGTCACGCGTGGGCGTGCCGGCTTTCGGTTGCCTCGTCTGCGGGGCAGGACGCCGCGCGCCTCAAGGGCGGCCACGCCTTGCCGGTCGCTACGTCAGTACAGGCGCTGGCGCTTGGTGACGTCGCGCGACATGCGGCGCACCTGGCGCTTCACCGCGGCGGCGGCCTTGCGCTTGCGCTCCTGGGTCGGCTTCTCGTAGAACTCGCGCTTGCGGGTCTCGGCCAGGACGCCGGCCTTCTCGCAGGTGCGCTTGAAGCGACGGAGCGCAAACTCGAACGGCTCGTTTTCGCGGACTTTGACGCTGGGCATGGAATCTCCGGGACACAAAATACCGGGTCGCGCCCGGTGAGCCGCGTATGATAGCCCTGTCCCGGGGGTGCTGCAACCGGGCCCTTTCCTTCCCGCATTCAGGCCCCCATTCCGACCTCCATGCGCGTCCTCGGCATCGAAACCTCTTGCGACGAAACCGGCGTGGCCGTCTACGACACCACGGCGGGCGGGTCGGCCGGCCTGCGCGCCCACGCCGTCTACAGCCAGATCGCCCTGCACGCCGAGTACGGCGGGGTGGTGCCGGAGCTGGCCAGCCGCGACCACGTGCGCAAGCTGCTGTCGCTGGTCCGCCAGACCCTGGCCGAGGCCGGGCTGACCACCGCCGACCTGGACGGGGTGGCGTACACCGCCGGTCCGGGCCTGGTCGGGGCGCTGCTGGTCGGCGCCGGCACCGCGCGGGCGCTGGCCTGGGCGCTGGACGTGCCGGCGATCGGGGTCCACCACATGGAGGGCCACCTGCTGGCCCCGCTGATCGAGGATGACCCGCCCGAACCCCCGTTCGTGGCCCTGCTGGTCTCCGGCGGCCATACCCAGCTGGTGGCGGTCGACGCGATCGGCCGCTACCGGATGCTCGGGGAGACCCTGGACGACGCCGCCGGCGAGGCCTTCGACAAGACCGCCAAGCTGATGGGCCTGCCGTATCCGGGCGGCCCGCAGCTGGCCGCGCTGGCCGAGCAGGGCACCCCGGGCGCGTACCGCTTCGCCCGGCCGATGACCGACCGGCCGGGGCTGGACTTCAGCTTCTCCGGCCTGAAGACCCAGGTGCTGCTGGCCTGGCAGCAGTCCGACCAGTCCCCGCAGACCCGCGCCGACATCGCCCGCGGCTTCGAGGACGCGGTGGTCGACACGCTGGCGATCAAGTGCGAGCGCGCGCTGGACGCGGCCGGCAGCGACACCCCGGCTTGCAACACACTCGTCGTGGCCGGTGGCGTGGGCGCCAACAAGCGCCTGCGCGCCCGCCTGCAGGCGATGTGCGTGCAGCGCGGCGGCCGCGCCTGCTTCCCGCGGCCGGCGCTGTGCACCGACAACGGCGCGATGATCGCCTTCGCCGGCGCGCTGCGCCTGCAGGCCGGGCAGCACGACGATGCGCAGGTGAAGGTGGTGGCGCGCTGGGACATGGCGGCGTTGCCGCCGGTGGCGGCAGGCATGGTGGAGCAGGAATGAGGAACGCGTAGCGCGCAGGCGTTACGATTCCCTTCCGTCGCTTCGGCAACCTCCAAACAGCCTGGTTCCGCTCGCATGCATGCGAAACGCTTCACCGCAGCCGCATGACGGGTCCCCCGGCGCCGCAGGTCCTTGCGGACTGAAGACACGGGATTCCCGCCTTCGCGGGAATGACGACTATTGGTTCATCTCCTTCATTTCCCGACATCCGCCAACTCCCATGGACAAAGTCTTCATCGAAGGCCTCGAGATCGACGCCCTGATCGGCATCTACGACTGGGAGCGACGGATCCGGCAGACGCTGCGCTTCGACCTGGAGCTGGCCTTCGACAACCGCGTGCCGGCGGCCAGCGACGACATCGCCGACACGCTCGACTACAAGGCGGTGAGCAAGCGCCTGATCGAGTTCGTCGGCCAGTCCGACTTCGGCCTGGTCGAGACCCTGGCCGAACGTTGCGCGGCGATCGTGCTCGAGGAATTCGGTGTGCGCTGGCTGCGGCTGAAGCTGAGCAAGCCCGGCGCGGTGCGCGGCGCCAGCGCGGTGGGCGTTGTCATCGAGCGTTCGCGCGACTGACCCCGTTTCCCGCGCCGTTCGCGCTGCGGACGCAAGCCCACTGTCCCGGGGCGGCCCGCCGCTGCTTGACGGCCACCGCGGCGCGGGTGCATGTTGCGGTGCATCACCGGCGTGGGGACGCCGGTTCCCGGCAGGCAGGTGCGATGGATTGGGCGAAGTACCGGACCCCGTCGTATGACGAGCTGATCGGCTCGGACGGCCGGCCGCGCCCCGCCGCACGCCATCTGGTCGAATACCTCTCCGGCCTGTCCGGCCGCGAACTGGCCGAGCGCCAGCTCGCCGCCGACGTGGCCGCGCGGGTCATGGGCATCACCTTCACCGTCTACAGCGACGGCCGCAACGTCGACCGCACGCTGCCGTTCGACCTGATCCCGCGCATCCTCCACCGCCGCGAGTGGCAGCGTACCGAGGCCGGGCTGAAGCAGCGCATGCGCGCGCTCAACCTGTTCATCGGCGACATCTACGGCGAACAGAGGATCGTCCGGGACAAGGTGTTCCCCGCTGCGCTGCTCAAGCAGTCGGTCAACTTCCGCGAGCAGTGCGTGGGCGTGCGCCCGCCGCTGGACGTATGGGCGCACATCTGCGGTTCGGACCTGGTCCGCGACGGCGACGGCACCCTGTACGTGCTGGAGGACAACCTGCGCATCCCCTCGGGCGTGTCCTACATGCTCGAGAACCGGATGGTGGCCAAGCGCGTGTTCCCGGAGCTGTTCGAGACCAGCGCGATCCTGCCGGTCGACGACTATCCCTCGCAGCTCTACGACACCCTGGCCGCGCTGTCGCCGCGCCCGGGCGACACCCCGACCATCGCCCTGCTCACCCCGGGCGTGTTCAACAGCGCCTACTTCGAGCACGCCTACCTGGCCCAGGCCATGGGCATCGAACTGGTGGAAGGCGGCGACCTGTTCGTGGCCGACGACGACTGCACCTACATGCGCACCGTGTACGGGCCGCAGCGGGTCGACGTGGTCTACCGCCGGGTGGACGACCTGTTCATCGACCCGGAGGTGTTCCACCCCGATTCGGTGCTCGGCGTGCCCGGGCTGATCCGCAGCTGGCGCGCCGGCAAGGTGGCGCTGGCCAACGCGCCCGGCGCCGGCGTGGCCGACGACAAGGTCGTGTTCGCGTACGTGCCGAAGATGATCCGCTACTACCTGGACGAGGAGCCGATCCTGCCCAACGTGCCCAGCTACCTGTGCCACAACGCGAAGGACCGCCGGTACGTGCTGGAGCACCTGGACGAGCTGGTGGTCAAGCCGGCCAACGAGTCCGGCGGCTACGGCATGCTGATCGGCCCGCGCGCCAGCAGGAAGGAACGGGAGAAGTTCCGCGCGCTGATCGTAGCCGACCCGCGCAACTACATGGCCCAGCCGACGCTGTCGCTGTCCACCGCGCCGATCGTGACGCCGGACGGCCCGTCGGCGCGGCACATCGACCTGCGCCCGTTCATCCTCTCGCGCGAGGACACCTACGTCACCACCGGCGGCCTGACCCGGGTGGCGATGACCGAAGGCTCGCTGGTGGTCAATTCCTCGCAGGGCGGCGGGGCCAAGGACACCTGGGTGGTCGACCTCGAAGAGGAGGCCGGCTGATGCTCTCGCGCGTCGCCGACCAGCTGTACTGGTTCAGCCGCTACCTGCGCCGCTCGGAGAACACCGCGCGCCTGGTCGGCGTGGGCAGCCTGCTGCAACTGGACCTGCCGCGCTCGGTGCGCTTCGCCTGGCGGCCGATGATCGCCACGGTCGGTGCCGAAGAATTGTTCCTGGATGTGCATCCGGATGCGGATGACGCCGACGTGCTCGACTTCCTGCTGCTGGATGCGCGCAACCCGTCCTCGCTGCGCGCCTCGGTGGATTCCGCGCGCGAGGTCCTGCGCGGCATCCGCGATGCGTTGCCGCAGGAGGTGTGGGAGGCGGTCAACGACCTGCACCTGTACATCGACGCCGACGGCGAGCGGGTGCTGACCCGCCGCTACCGGCTGGACTTCATCACCCGCATCACCGACGGCTGCCTGAAGGTCTCCGGCCTGCTCGCGGCCAACGTCAGCCGCGACATCGGCTTCCAGTTCCTGCGCCTGGGCACGGCGATCGAGCAGGCCGACATGACCACCCGCATCATCGATGCCGGCGCCTCGGGCCTGGTCAAGCCGCGCAACGAGGAGGACCGCGAGGCCTACCAGAACATGCAGTGGATGGCGGTGCTGCGCGCGCTGGCGGCCTACCAGATGTACCGCCGGCACGTGCGCCAGCGGGTCTCGGCCGCGCACGCGCTGCGCTTCCTGCTGCACAACGCCGAGTTCCCGCGCAGCGTGCAGTTCTGCCTGACCCGGGTGCAGCGGATCCTGCCGGCGATGCCGCCGCGGCCGGCGGTGGAGCGCGCGCTGACCCGCGCCACCGGCCTGGTGCGCCAGGCCGATCCGGCGCTGCTGGCGGCCGGCGATCCGGCACGGTTCATGGACGAGGCGCAGATCTACCTGGGCCGGCTGCATGCCGCCATCGCCGAAGGCTATTTCATGGGCTGAACATGCGCTG